>NZ_AP021872.1:1564083-1876900 GCF_014218255.1 Mycoavidus sp. B2-EB | reverse complement strand
AAATTCAATCGAAGCGCAGGCCAAATGAATTCAGCGCAGCAAAATAGGGCGAGAAATGCGCGCCGCGCATAACAAAAACAACAAAAATAGCCGGGATAAGTAGCCTAACATGAAGTGGCCACCCATTTGACGAGGCTGGAATTCCAGCGTAAATGCAATTCTACCGCCAAAAACCATCGGACGGGACACTTATCCACAAGACAAGGGGGGGCTTGCATGTGACATGCGCGCGCCTTTTTTCATCTCCTTTGCAAGGGCTTTATAGTGCGAGCGCCCGGCTTATGCAACTGTAAAGTGTTGACGTAAAACAAAAAAGCAGATTAAATAGAGGGTTCGCGCAAAAAATTTAGCGGGAAATTCTGTCGGATAAAGCTTAACGTGCCTTTAGCAGCATTTTTGCCCCGATTGAAATATTAACTGGACACGAGAACAATCAACGCGCTGCCCTAGCGGGCGGGGCTTGTGAGAGCAATAATCATGAAACGTACTTATCAACCTTCTGTCACACGCCGTAAACGGACTCACGGTTTTCGCGTCCGCATGAAAACTGCGGGGGGACGCAAAGTTCTGAACGCACGCCGTGCAAAAGGCCGTAAGCGTCTAGCCGTTTAACGCGTGAGCGTTTAATACGCATTCCATCATTTCCTTGCAGGCCGCCAGCGTTGGCTTTCCGAGAGCCGCCAGACTCTTAAAACCGGATGAGTTTTCATCGGTTTTTCGCGAGCGTCCTTGGGGGCGCAGCCTGCATTTTGTATTATATGGGCGACGCACGGGTCAAGCGGCACGGTTGGGCTTGGTGATTGGGCGCAAGTATGCGTCGCGTGCGGTCAGCCGCAATTTAATTAAACGCATTGCCCGCGAGATATTTCGTCATAAGCGCGCCGAGTGCTACGGGTGGGATATTTTGTTACGGTTACATATCAAATTGGACCGAAAGACCTGGCCTAGCGCTTCATCTGGGGCGTTTAAAGCTGTATGCAATAACGAGCTGGAAACATTATTCAGCGAGGCTATCTGTAGCCGCATCAAGCGCTCGACATGAGGTTTGTGATTTTTATGCAAAAAATACTGCTTATGTTGCTGCGTTGTTATAAATTGATGCTCAGTCCATACCTTGGCAATCGCTGCCGTTTTATACCCTCTTGCTCAGATTACGCGCGCGAGGCGATCCAATATTATGGCGCGGCGCGTGGCAGTTATCTTGCCTTCAAAAGAGTGTGTCGTTGCCATCCGTTTGCAGCAGGCGGCATCGATTCGCCGTTACCGCTCAATCTTTCAGGCGCAGATGCCGCCCCCCAGTATCAAGACGAGACAAAATCAAATGGATATTAAACGCAATATTTTGTGGGTTATTTTAGTGATTTCGCTGGTGATGCTGTTTGATAATTGGCAGCGTTACAATGGGCGCCCCGCCAGTTTTTTTCCTGATCCCGCGCCGGCGCAGACTGTGAGCCAGAGTACGCTTAATCCATCGCTTACGGCTTCCCCATTGCTCGGCGCCGCGGCGGCCCCGGATACCCAGGTGGCGGCGAATAGCGAAAAAATCCATATAAAAACCGATGTTTATGAGGCAGAGATTAATACGCAGGGCGGTACATTATCTAAACTGTCTTTGACTCGGCACGCGGATGGACAGCAAGAGAATCAGTATGTGACTCTCTTTGACGAGACGCCAAGCCACGTTTATTTAGCTCGTACGGGTTTGATTGGCGGTGGTTTTCCGAATCATAATGATATTTTTCGTGCCACGCCTGGTCCGCGTGAGCTGACGAGTGGAGCCAATACGCTTGAGGTCTGCTTAGAATCTCCTGTGAAAAATGGCGTCAAGTTTGTAAAGCGTTACACCTTCACGCGTGGCAGCTACGTGATTGGCGTTCAGCATGAAATCGTTAATGCCAGTTCAGTGCCGGTGCAGCCTGTACTGTATATGGAATTGGTGCGCGATAGTGCACCCGTTGAAACGCCACGCTTCTCGTACACCTATATTGGACCCGTCGTTTATACCTCGCAGCAAAATTTCCAGAAAATCGGTTTTAGCGATATTGATAAAAATAAAGCCAACTATGCTAGGCAAGCCGATAATGGCTGGGTCGCCATGGTGCAACATCACTTTGCCTCGGCATGGCTTTTGCAGCAGGGGGTGACGCGAGATATCTACGTACAGAAAGTGGATTCATCGTTGTATCGAGTCGGAACCAAGCAAACTGTACAAACTCTAATGCCGGGGCAAACCGTCCAAGTACCAGCGCGCCTTTTTGCGGGCCCGGAAGAAGAGCGCATGCTTGAAAATATTGCGCCAGGTCTTGAATTGGTGAAGGATTATGGTTGGGTGACGATTATTGCCAAGCCATTGTTCTGGCTGCTTGAAAAAATTCATAATCTACTCGGTAATTGGGGATGGTCAATTGTTGCTTTGACTTTACTCATTAAGGCGGTCTTTTTCCCATTGTCGGCTGCCAGCTACCGCTCAATGGCTCGCATGAAAGAAATTTCTCCGCGTATGCAGGCATTGCGAGAGCGTTTCAAAAGCGAGCCGCAAAAAATGAATGCGGCATTAATGGAGCTTTATAAAACCGAGAAAATAAATCCATTGGGAGGATGCTTACCCGTTGTCATCCAAATCCCGGTTTTTATTTCGCTGTATTGGGTGTTATTGTCGTCAGTAGAAATGCGAGGCGCCCCGTGGATTGGCTGGATTCATGATTTATCACAGCAAGATCCTTATTTTATCTTGCCAATTTTGATGGCGCTTTCGATGTTCGTACAGACGCGCCTAAATCCAACGCCACCGGATCCACTCCAGGCCAAAATGATGATGTTTATGCCGCTCGCATTTTCGGTGATGTTCTTCTTCTTTCCGGCTGGTTTAGTGCTTTATTATGTCGTGAATAATGTGTTGTCTATCTTGCAGCAATGGTATATTACAAAGCGAGTTGCGCGGTAATTTTGCATTGATACCAACCCCCTGGAGCACGCTAGCCACGTGCTCCAGGCAATGAACCCGTTAATTCTGGCACGATGCACGGTGGCTGATAAGTCATTTATCCTTCGATGTGAAGCCGCCTAACTCTACTGCGCACAAAGCGATTGGGGGGCGTCATTAAAATGAAAAAAACAGATAAAACGGTTAGCTCTCGCAAGGAAGCATTGACCGGCTTAGCGGTAGACATGATGCAGACACGTGGTTTTGGAATTGCATGCTGGGGACTGCTTGCTGCTAGGCAAAGGTGAGCAGCATGCGGTTCTGGCGCTGACCGATGCGATGTTCTTTGTCGCCCATCGTGGTGGCATTGAGATGATCAATTAAAGATCGTACCCCAACCCAACCAGATTAAGCTGCATCGTTTAGTCGACGCGAGCCCATTATTCAAACTCACCGGCTTTAGCCAGTGATTGTTTATTCAAATAATGATGACGTTGTGGGAGTATGAGAAACCAGGCAGATTTAACCTCAAAAATCTGCCTGGCAAAAAGGCCGAACCATAAGTTTGGCGAAGATCCTTTAGTCCGGCACTTTCCCGTAGAACTGTGTAATCAGTTCCTCTATTAAATATCTTTGATGTTCTGGCAGGGTTTCAATTTTCTTGGCCAGCGTAACCGTTTCTGGAGAAGGCGGATATTTAGCTTGTTTAAGCTTAACCTCCTTGGCTTTTAGGAGCGCTGGATCGGGTGGCGGCCCATAGTGTAGCCAATGCTCACCAACATCAAGCCATTCGGCTAGCGTCTTGATTTTATCGGCAGTGGGAATGGCGCGGCCCGTTAACCATTTATGCGTGGTCTGCACCGAAACCCCAGCACCGTCTCGGTGCTGTAGATTAAAGAGGCGCGCTAAATCTGTAGCGCCCTTAACAGGTTTGGGGCCTCGCTTTAACGCAAGCCGCAAACGCTCTGAGAAGGCGGATCTTTCTTGATTGGATGGCATATAGGAATTCTGACTCATCAGATTTCCCTATGGTTCAACCTTTTGTGATAGATATGCCTAAATTAGTTTAGAGTTTTGCTTATAACGGATATTTTTTAGAGTTTTGTGTCTTTATTGAGCCAAATGCAACGCTAAATCGGGCTCAATTTGTCTTAGCGCGATAAGCCCGCAGATAGAGTTTGAGTGGGTTGGCATATGTGCACAAACGCTATTTCCATAATTTTTTGTTGTAAGGAGTGTGCAATTGAGGTGCGACGTAATAAAGATAAGCATGTTTCCGCATCCATAGCCAATTTATTACATGCGTGTAATCGTTTATATCGTGTAGTGGCTTATCGATGATTATTGCCGAGATGGGCTATGCGCCGATGAAGCGAGAGCACGAACCGACCCGTGCTTCCAGGTAAGCGCCACTCGAGAATGGAGTGAAGGGCTGAGTCTTAGTGATCATGTCCCCCCTTTTCAAGCCATGTGGTGGGGGTTAATCGATGCAAGGTAGGTGTGCAATCTGCGATAGAAATATCCAAGCACTATCCCTTAAGCGTTCCAAATAGAACGACCGAAGCGAAATGATCGCCGCGCGGTGACAACAACCTATGATTTTGTATTGATGGCGGCCTCGGAAAGGCTCCGCCCCGCCACTTCTCGCGTTCCTAAGCTAAGCGAGTTACTCAGGTCCTTGCCCGTAAAACTGAGTGATTAACTCTTCTACCAAGTATTTTTGATGCTCGGGCAATGCCTCAATTTTTTTAGCCAGCTCAATGGTTTCAGGCGAAGTTGGGTACTTGGCTTGTTGAAGTTTGGTTTCTTTAACCTTTAATAAACTTACATCGGGTGGTGGCCCGTAATGCAACCAGTGCTCACTGACACCAAGCCAGTCAGCCAGCGTTTTGATTTTTTCCGTAGTTGGAATGGCGCGGCCGCTTAGCCATTTATGCGTAGTTTGCACTGAAACACCGGTGCCATCATGCTGCAGATTAAAAAGGCGTGCTAAATCCGTCGCCCCTTTAACAGGCTTATGACCACGCTTTAATGCGAGCCGCAAACGCTCTGAAAAACTGCTTCTTTCTTGATTGGTTGGCATAAAGCGATTCTGCCGCATCATTTCTCCTTTAGGCTAAACTTTTTGTGGGATATTTAACTAAAATAGTTTACATTATCCATCAATTGAGATATTTTTATCCTATTTGGCATCAAAAAAGGGCGTTGATAACGCTATTAGGTCGCGCGTAAAGGTTCTTTTACAAGCACAAACCGTAAGGGCTGTGACCGTCTACGCAACTTTGCGCAGCCTTTGAAAAAGGAGACGTACTGATGAATAAGTCCCAAGCTATACTTTTTAAAGAATTAGTATTTAAGCGCTATACCGATTATTTTTCGCTTAAAACTTTGCAAACCTTGTCACGTAAATCAATCGGTATTATTCCATTGCCGGTTTATTTAGTTTTGGTGGCCTGTTTAGCGACTATGGTGCTGAACCACCAGCTCATGGGCAACAATATTTGCACGATGATTGCCTTGTTGGCGGTATGTGGCTATACCTGTTCTGCAATTGGTCAATCAATCCCGTTTTTCCGCCGCATTGGGGGCTCGGTCATTATCGTGACTTTTGTCCCGGCCTATTTGGTCGCTCACCAGTTATTGCCGGCGGATTTTGTGCTTCCTATTCAAGCCTTCTGGGAAAATAACCACCCGATTTATCTATTTATCGTTGCAGTGATTGTCGGGAGTGTGTTGAGCATGGATCGCCAGGTGTTGATCCAGGGATTTATAAAAATTTTCGCTCCACTATTAATTGGCTCGATTGTGGCCGCAATAATTGGCACTTTAGTGGGGTTAGCGGTAGGGTTTGATTTATTCCATATCATTTTCTTTATTATTGTCCCTATCATGGCCGGTGGGCTTGGCGAGGGGGCGATTCCGTTATCGATTGGCTATGCAAAGATCCTAGGCCACCCACAGGGAGATTTATTAGCCCAAATTCTACCGGCAATTATATTCGCCAATCTTTTTGTCATCATATTGGCGGCTGCGTTGAACCTTTTGGGGCGTCATTACCCGCGTTTTTCAGGGGATGGGTGTTTGTTAAAAGCGGATAGAGAAAAAGACGATACCGTTAACGCAGAGAGCTCGCATGAAAATGTCAGACCGTTGCTCACCGATGTAGCGACAACCGGGATGACGGCGATCTCTTTTTATTTGATTGGGGTGCTCACGCATCAATTGTTTGGTTGGCCAGCACCGATTGCAATGCTTTTGATAGCGATCTTAGTTAAGTTGTTGAATCTGGTTTCGCCTGCCATGCATCAGGGTGCGGTTGGCTTGTATCACTTTTTTGTAAAGGTCACGATTTATCCTTTGCTATTTGCGGCTGGAATGACGATTATTCCATGGGATAAACTCGCCGCGGCATTTAATCTGCCGTTTATTGTGACGGTCTTTGCAACTGTGATTTCGTTAATGGCGACTGGATTTTTCGTTGGCCGTAAAGTGGGCTTATTCCCAATTGAAGCCGCGATTGTCACGGGCTGCCATAGCGGCATGGGAGGAAGCGGCGATATAGCCATTTTATCTGCAGCACATCGCTTATCGTTAATGCCGTTTGCGCAAATTTCCACACGCATTGGGGGCGTTATTGTTGTCATCATCGCCCTGTTAACAATTGGCTTTTTAAATTAAAGCCCCATCCAATTCATTTAATTTCATCCGATCTGTTGAGGGCACAGCTCACTTTTGTGGCTGTGCGCAATCAGGTTATTTTCAACTCAATCTAGGAGCGCAGCTATGACTTCCAACACTTATTGCAGATCTGTATTATTTACACCGGCATTACGACCGGAGCGTATTGCTAAGGCGGCGCAAAGTGGCGCGGACGTTTGCGTGATTGATTTAGAAGACCCCGTGGCTTTTAATCTAAAGCATGAGGCAAGGGAAAGACTTGCTCAATGCCTGGCTACCCCGCACTCTGAACGAGTCAAATTTGCCGTGCGGGTCAATTCATTGCGTACCCAGGATGGGCTGAAAGATTTACTTGAAATTTTCCGACAAACGAAGTTGCCTGATTATATCCTTTTGCCCAAAGTGGAAAATCCTCAGGAGATCATTATTACTGAGGAAATATTGGGTCAAAAAGAGCATGCTGTTCAATTTTTAGCGTCGGTTGAAACGCCAGCAGGCATCGCTAATGCTAAAGACATTGCAATGGCCTCTTTACGGCTGAAAGGGCTTATTTTTGGCGCTGCTGATTACGCCAGTAGTATGGGGAGTGCGATTACCTGGGACAGCCTTTATTTTGCCCGGGCGCAGGTCTTGAATGCGGCTAAGATAACAGGGCTTGAAATGATTGATACGCCCTATTTTGATGCGCATGACATCGACGGCCTGATTGCTGATTCACTCAGAGTTCGGGAACTTGGCTATACCGGGAAATCTGCCATTCATCCGTTACAAATCCAACATATTAATAAAGTATTCCAGCCAGATGCAGCTGAACTTGAGAGAGCAAGGCGCATTGTGGCCACCGCTCAGGAAAATGAGGGAAATGCTTATTTATTAGAGGGTACTTTGATTGGCACGCCATTGATTAAAGCTGCTCAGAGATTGTTAGATAAGTATGATCAAACCGGTCGATAGGGTTGTATAGACGGGTTTGGGTTGTTGGACTCTCGGCTTACGCCGAGAGTTTGTATTTTGGACTGAGGCGCATCATGTAGAAGGTGCTCAATCTATCAGAACAACATGGCGCAAACGATCTTTACGCAACGATCGCTGCCGCACGCTATTTTTATGGCGTCTGCCTGGTGCGTAAATATATTGCATCATGATTGGCATTGGCAACAGGTTTGCGCTAAACGAACAGATCGTCGCCTCTCTGGCACGGCAATTGGAAGTCGACCATGGGCGCGGCTTTGGCGCCAAGAACCTGCACCATATGCTACGCTTTGGCGAGGTGTTCGAGGCCGAAGACATTGTCTACGCGCTGAGTAGACAATTGAGTTGGACCCATTTGCGTAGCCTGATCTACATCGACGATCCCCTCAAGCGAGAGTTCTATCTGGAAATGTGTCGCAACGAGGGATGGAGCACTCGCACCTTGCAAGGGGACGACTCGATTCCATGTTGTTCGAGCGCACAGCACTCTCGCGTAAGCCCGACGAATTGTTGAGGAGCGAACTGGCAACCTTGCGAGATCAAGGGGTGCTCGGCCCAAATCTCGTCCTGAAGGATCCCTATGATGCAATTGGCCGATGACAACATTGCCTAGCAGCTCATGGCGGATGCTTTGTTATACGAGCAGCAGACGCCTCTTTTTTCATGGGGAGGTGCCCGCTTAGTAGAAAAGGGTGACGCTCGCATCCGTTATCTGGAAGCGTTAAGAGCGGCAGATAAAGGAGATATGCGATTACTGCTTGCTTTCGTTCGAACTTAAGTCTTTTTGGTTTTTTTTGCTGCAGGAGTTTTTTTAGCGACCTTCTCTTTCTTTTCAAATTCAAACCCAACTTTGCCATCTGCTTGCTTAACCAGATAAGCTTTAAACGGGCGTCCCGTACGCGCTGACTTAAAATGAGTCAGTAAATCCGTGCGGCCGGTGTTTAGCAGCTTTTCCATCTGTTCGCGGGAGATTTCTTGCTGTAAGACGATTTGACCTGAGCGAAAAGTGCAGCTTTTCGGATGAGCAACGGTTTTTTCGCATATATAGTTTAAGCCATGCTCAAAAACAGCGCTGTTGCATTTTGGACAAGGCCCGAGCGATGTCTGAGAAGAAAAATCAGGTAACTCGCTATCTTCCTCGTTTTGCTCCTGACCAAAATCAAATTCGAGTTTGTAATTGTCTATTTCTGGATCTTTCACCAGTTTTAAGATGGCGGCAAAGGGGCGCCCCATTTTGCTGCGAAAACCAGAAAGAGGTCCAATGGATTTATCGCTAAGCAAACGTTCAACTTCTTCAATTTCAAATTGTCGCGACCCGGGTATTTTTGTAATTGAAAACTCGCAGTGGGTGCACGCAAAGCGCCGGTAATTTTCTTTTACTTGGTTGCCGCAATGTGGGCAAGGGGTAGAGAGTGTGGCGTAGTCGCCTGGTATGGTATCTGAATCGTACTCTTTTGCGCGTTTGACGATCAGTTGCGTCATCTGCGCGATCTCGAGCATGAAGGTATCGCGGGTGAGGCGGCCATGCTCCATCTGCGTGAGTTTAAACTCCCACTCTCCGGTCAGTTCGGCTGCAGTGAGCTCTTTGACATTGAGCCCACGCAGTAGCGTCATTAACTGAAACGCCTTAGCGGTAGGAAGTAACTCTCTTCCTTCGCGAATCAGGTACTTTTCGGTGAGTAACCCTTCGATAATGGCAGCGCGCGTGGCCGGCGTTCCTAAGCCTTTGGTTTCCATGGCGACGCGCAGCTCATCATCTGCAACCAATTTCCCCGCGCCTTCCATGGCGGATAGCAAGGTGGCTTCGTTATAGCGAGCAGGGGGTTTAGTGGTGAGCAAATGCACCGCAATTTTATCGGTTTTAACGGTTTCTCCCGCGGCGACCGGCATTAAATTGGCCGTTTCATCCTGTGCCTCGCGTCCATATACTTGCAACCAACCTGGCGTAACCAGAACTTTACCTTCGGTTTTGAAATGGTGGCCAACGACTTCGGTAAGACGCGTGGTAAGTTGATATTCCGCTGCCGGAAAAAATATGGCTAAAAAGCGTTTAACCACAAGATCGTATAATTTTTGCTCTGCTTCCGATAAATTTTTAGGCGCTTGTAAGGTTGGGATAATTGCAAAATGGTCGCTGATTTTCGCATTGTTGAAAATGCGGCGATTAGGTTTGACCCAATTTTTATCGAGAATCTGTTTCGCAAAAGGGAGATAATTATGACTGTCTTTCAATACTTCAAGCGTACTTTTAACGGTGCTGAGGTAATCTTCAGGCAAGGCGCGCGAATCTGTGCGCGGATAAGTTAAAACCTTATGCTTTTCATATAGAGCCTGGGCCAGCGCTAGAGTATTTTTTGCAGAAAAACCAAAGCGCCCATGGGCCTCACGTTGCAAACTGGTGAGATCAAATAGTAATGGGGAGAGCTGATTTGAGGTTTTGGTTTCTTCCGTAACGCGACCCGGTTTAGCGCGGCACGCGGCCACGATAGACTCGGCCGCGGCTTCGCTCCACAGACGTGAGTCGCGTTGTTCTGGATCGAAGTCATTTTTCTTAAATTTGGGATCAAACCAACGGCCTTCATAAAAACCGGCCGCACACACAAATTCAGCTTTAACCTCCCAGTAATCACGTGGCACAAAACGGCGGATCTTTTCTTCACGCTCAACCACAACCGATAGCGTGGGGGTTTGCACCCGCCCAACCGTAGTTAGGAAAAATCCGCCGCCTTTGCTGTTAAAGGCGGTCATCGCGCGGGTGCCATTAATTCCGACTAGCCAATCGGCTTCGGAACGACAGCGAGCGGCATCAGCGAGCGGTTGCATCTCATGATCGCTGCGCAAATGGGCAAAGCCCTCTCGAATCGCCTGTGGCGTCATGGATTGTAGCCAGAGTCGTTGCACCGCCTGCTTAGCCTTTGCATGTTGTGCGATGTAACGAAAAATTAATTCGCCCTCGCGCCCGGCATCGCAAGCGTTGATCAGAGTATCAATATCTTTGCGCTTAATTAGTTTAGTTAGAAGTTTGAGGCGCGTTTCGCTTCTGGCGATGGGGTGTAAGTCGAAACGGGGCGGAATGACGGGCAAATGAGCAAAGCTCCATTTGCCACGTTTGACTTCGTATTCTTCGGGCGCAGCAATTTCTAGCAAATGACCGACGGCTGACGATAACACGTACTGTTCGCTTTCAAAGTATTCGTCGTGTTTAGTAAAACCGCCTAAAACACGAGCGATATCGTTTGCAACAGAAGGCTTTTCGGCAATGATCAGAGCTTTAGGCATGAAAAATATAGAATGGATCTTGCAAACGGCTGTTTTATAGCACAGTTTTGGAAAAATGCGTGGTGAGTAGAGGGCGTAGCTTAGGCGCAGCAGTCGCGGTGTTACTTGAAACTAAGCTGGCCAATAAGCGCTCGACCACGGTCGCATAAGGGAGTACGGTACCAAAAAAACAGGTATTGTATGCATTTTCGATTAAAAGTGTTGGAAAATCCTCAATCTCGATTCCATCAAGTTGGTCGGCATGGGTTTCTATATCAATCCAAACAAAGCACATAGATTGATGGGTGTCGGCAAGTGCATTAAAAAGGGTTTGGTAGGCCCGGCAAGCGTCGCACCACTGAGCGCACAGACAAGCCACCAGTAGAATCTCTGGTTGGGTGAGCTGGGCAGCAATGGCTTGGGCGTCTGTATCGAGGTTAAACGCGGGCATAAGCGTGTTTCTCCTTTGCGCTGGAACAGTTTTAGCAGCTTGCCGCATCACGTTGAATGCGTTCTACGCGGCCGCCAGGCAATGCTGTAATCCAACCACTTAGCTCTAATTGCAATAGTGTTGCTTGTAGTATCGCACTGTTTAGCTTGGTGCGCGCGGCAAGCAATTCGAGCGAGGTTGGATCATAATTGAGTGCCGCAAGTACGCAATGCGCGTTGGCATCGAGTGTGGCGGGCATATCATTGGTTTGCAGAGTGTTGGCCGGAGAGATGATTCTGGCTACCTCAGAATTGTGTTCTGACCGATTCAGGTTATGGTGCATGTGCGGTTGAGGCGGGTGATATATAGCAATGGGCTGAGCGGATAAGGATGGCATTTCTTGGGTTGAGTCGGTATGGTCTTTTGCGCTTATGGTGGCGCTGAGCGGGCCTTTGTGCCGTATCTCATCTAGTATATCTTGCGCGCACTCGACGAGCTTTGCGCCTTCTTTGATGAGTCGGTGACAGCCTTTGGCAAGAGGGGAATGGATCGAGCCTGGTAGCGCGAACACCTCACGCCCCATTTCGCCAGCTAAGCGGGCCGTAATCAAAGAGCCAGATTGGAGGGCGGCTTCAACCACCAGTACCCCTTGCGTTAACCCAGCAATTAATCGATTGCGCTGCGGAAAATGCTGCGCGCGCGCGTTTGTACTCAGCGGCCATTCAGAGACCAGCGCGCCTTGCGCTGCAATTTCATGTGCTAGCGCATGGTGGCGTGCTGGATAAACTAGATCAATGCCAGTACCTGCGACGGCAATTGTACTGCAAGGGCTATCCAGTGCGCCCCGATGCGCAGCGCCATCGATACCTAGCGCTAGCCCGGATACAATGGTTAAGCCTGCGTGAGCGAGGGTGTGCGCAAGTTGTTTAGCATTCGCGAGCCCCTGGGGGGTGCCGTGGCGGCTGCCGACAATCGCTAGCGAGGGCGCATGTAATAATTCGAGTCGTCCCTTTACGTACAATAATGCAGGTGGATCCGCGATCTCGAGTAGCATGCGTGGGTAGGTTGGATCGGCCAGGGTGACAAAATGATTGCCGGCAATCATCATCCAATTGCGCACGCGAGCAACCTGCTTAGCAAGGCGCTCGGAGTTGACGTGTTTCAGAGCTTCTGCAAGTTTGGCGCCGACGACTTGTGCTAACGCTGCTTGCGATTGCTTAAAAATATATTGCGGTAATCCATACACGCCTAACAAACGACGGATCGCAATTGAACCTGTGCCACGCGTGCTAATCAGGCGTAGCCATGCAGAGATTTCATCGTCGGTGAGAGCGAGAGTTTGCATTTTAGACGTGCGGCTCGAGGCGCTAGCCTCGGTTAATGAGCCATGTTAAGATCAATTGCTAATTAATACTACGCCATGCATCAAGTAAGGTTGAGGCGTTAAAAAATCTTTTTCAGAAGCAAACAAATATTTTTCTAGATTGTGCATGGACTCGTCGATGCTCGCAAGCTGGCTATTTGGCTATAAAATGGATGAATTATGGCTTTATTAAATATATTAAATTACCCCGATATTCGGCTGCGGAAGAAGGCTAAGCCAGTTGCGGTTATCGATGAGCGGATTCACCAACTGGTGCGCGATATGGCTGAAACTATGTATGCTGCGCCAGGTATTGGCTTGGCTGCAACTCAAGTGGATGTGCATGAGCGTGTCGTGGTGATTGATATTTCCGAAGCGCGCGACCAACTGCAAGTATTGATTAATCCAGAACTGATTTGGTTAAGCGAAGATAAAAAAGTTTATGAGGAAGGTTGTTTGTCCGTGCCGGGTATCTATGACAAAGTAGAGCGGGCAGATCGAGTACGTGTGCGGGCGCTTAATGAGCGCGGTGAAAGTTTTGAAATAAATGCGGAGGGTCTACTGGCGGTCTGCATTCAGCACGAAATGGATCATTTGCTGGGTAAAGTGTTTATTGAGTATTTATCGCCGCTGAAACAAGCTCGCATCAAAACAAAAATGAAAAAACTGACGAAAGCAATGTAGTTTGCTGTGCTTCTAATAACACTCAAAATTTAATGTCAAACAAACCGGTATCCGTAAAAAAGCTCACCTCGCTTTCTTTTCAACCCAAGCCGCAATCTATCCGCTGGCTTCTTCTATGGTTGGTGATCGCCTATGTACTTGTAGGCGTATTTGGGCGTGATCCATGGAAAGCGGATGAGCCCTATTCATTCGGGATGGTCTTAAATTTTTTGCACGGGCTAGCTTGGAGCGTGGATTGGATCGTGCCTCACGTTGGTGTAGATCCTTTTGTTGAGAAACCTCCCTTGATGTATTGGAGCGCGGCGCTATCGGCCCACTTAACTTCAGCCTTTTTGCCATTGCAAGAGGGCGCGCAGTTGGCTGTTATTGCCTGGATGGCGGTTACGCTGGTTGCATTATCGGCAACGGCTCGTTGGCTGTATGGTAGCCGGTATAGTGTGCTGGCCTGTATGCTTTTGCTCGGAACATTAGGCGTTGTTGTGCATGTGCATAAATTGATTGCTGATGTGCCGCAATTGGCGGGTACAGTATTGGCGCTAGCTGGGTTGGTGCGCTTTGTGATGGCGCCGCAAGCGCCAACTTGGAAAGCTGGGCTAATGTTAGGGGTTGGCGCAGGTGTTGCGTTTATGAGCAAGGGCGTTTTGGTGCCGGCTCTGTTGGCATTGACTTATTTAGCCTCGGTTGTCTTGCTGCCTGTATTTCGCACGCGTCAGTCCGTTGTATTGTTATTGTGGGCGGTTTCAGCGGCATTGCCTTGGTTGTTAGTTTGGCCCTATTTATTCTGGCGGGCTTCGGAGCCATTATTTATTGAATGGTTCTGGAATAATAATTTTGGCCGGTTTTTCGGCTTTAGTGAGGTTGGTGAGGCGCGTTCTAATTATTGGCAAGATATAAGTTTGGCTATCACGCTAGCATTTCCAGCGGGCTGGTTAGCCGTCGCAGAATTGTTCAAACGCTGGCGCACCTATTCCACTGCAGAAAATGTGCGCAGCACGGCCGTTTTTAGCGGCACGAAGAATGAAATTAAATCGGCGCGCGCGGTTCTTTGGATTTATGTAGTCATTTTTTATACGGTGTTGTTAGGGATGTCGGCCTCGCTACGCGAAGTCTATCTCTTACCGGTATATCCTGCATTGGCGCTACTGGGCGCTAGCATCGCTTTGCCGGCACGGCTAGATCGCGTTTGGCGTAAGGTTTCCGTGATTTTCTTCTCGGCCTGCGGCATTTGGGTTTGGTTTTGCTGGGGGGCGTTATTGGCTGGCGACGGTCATTTAATTCCGCCCGTATTTGCGCGTTGGTTGCCGTTAAATTACGTACTGCGGTTCAATCTGGGTTGGTTGTTAGCTGGCCTGAGCTTAACCGGATTATGGATCTATGCAATGGTTTGGCGTGCGCGCCTGGGCGCAATTGCCATGAGCTTCGCCGGCATAACGTTAATCTGGGGGCTATTGCACACCGTGTTACTGCCTTGGTTGAATGAGGCGCGGAGTTATCGGAGTGCGTTTAACGCATTAAAAATGGTCTTGCCTCAGCAGTATGATTGTCTGGCCGTATTTAATGTAGGCGAATCGGAGCGGGCGATGTTGCATTATTTTATCGGCGTTAAGCCCGTGCAAAGCGCATCTTTAAATGCAATGACCTGCCAGGTTGCTTTGGTTTTAGATAAAGCCGACCATCGTTTTTCGGCTTTGCCACCGGATGCGTGGCGGGAAATTTGGCGCGGCGGCAGAATGGGCGATGAAAATGAGCGCTTTCGCGCATATGTGCGGCGAGAATTCAGCCTGAATCAGAATCAATAGAATAAAGTGAAAATTTGCGATGTTCTTGCAAAGCGCGCATACGTCCCCATCTCTTCCAAGAAGAATGATGAGATAAGTACTCTGTAAAACGAGTGCATTAAGATGTACGAGGAGTAGGATATAGCTATGTTTAATTGGCTTAAAACAACTGTTTTGATGGCCGCTATTACCGGCCTATTTATTGCCATTGGCGCTATGATTGGCGGGCAGCGGGGAATGTTGATCGCTTTGTTATTTGCGTTGGCCATGAACTTTTTTTCCTATTGGTTTTCCGACCGAATGGTGTTGCGCATGTATAACGCGCAAGAAGTTGATGAAACGAGCGCGCCCCAGTTTTATCGCATGGTGCGTGAATTAGCCATCCGCGCTGAATTGCCAATGCCACGTGTCTATCTAATTAATGAAGCGGCGCCAAACGCTTTTGCTACTGGGCGTAACCCGCAGCATGCTGCGGTAGCTGCAACCACTGGGCTTTTGCGGATTTTATCCGAGCGCGAAATTCGAGGCGTAATGGCGCATGAGCTAGCGCATGTGAAGCATCGAGATATTTTACTTTCAACGATTTCCGCCACGATGGCGGGAGCAATTTCAGCGTTGGCTAACTTCGCCATGTTCTTTGGTGGGCGCGATGAAAATGGTCGTCCGACTAATCCATTAGCGAGTCTTGCCGTGGCGATTTTTGCACCCTTAGCCGCAGCGCTTATTCAAATGGCGATTTCTCGCGCGCGTGAATTCGAAGCAGACCGAGGTGGTGCTCTCATTTCTGGCGAGCCGCAAGCGCTGGCTTTAGCACTTGAAAAAATTCATCGCTATGCAAAGGGAATTCCTTTTGCCGCGGCTGAGTCTCATCCAGCGACAGCCCAGATGATGATTATGAATCCTCTCTTAGGCGGCTCGCTTGCTCGTCTTTTCTCAACTCATCCCGAGGTTGAGGAGAGGGTGGCGCGTTTGATGGAAATGACGCGCACCGGACAGTATCCAATTTGAATTAGATGTGTAGCCACTAGCGCTCATCATAGAATGAATATCTCAAGGCGCTGTTTTCATGTCGCGTAATTTAAGGATTATTTTTGCGGGTACCCCAGCATTTGCTGCGACCACTCTCGCCGCGATTCAGGCAGCAGGCTTCGTAGTCCCGCTGGTGCTGACGCAACCGGACCGGCCGGCTGGCCGCGGTATGAAGCTAGCGGCAAGTCCAGTGAAGCAGTTCGCTCTTAAACAAGGCTTACTGGTTATCCAACCTCCGTCGCTACGCGCGGATGGCCGCTTTCCGGCGCAAGCAATGGCTGCGCTTGAGCAACTGCGTTTAACTCCGCACGATGTTATGGTGGTGGTTGCATATGGTTTGTTGCTGCCGCAAGCCGTGCTTGAGATTGCGCCGCACGGTTGTATCAATGTTCATGCTTCCTTGCTGCCGCGCTGGCGTGGGGCGGCGCCAATCCAGCGCGCGCTTGCCGCAGGAGACGAGCAAACGGGCGTCACCTTAATGCAAATGGATGCAGGGCTGGATACGGGCCCCATGCTCAAGCGCGCCTCCATACCCATCTTAACTTCAGATACGGCAGCATTGCTGCATGATAAGTTGGCATCTTTAGGCGCACAACTGCTGGTTGAAGAACTTCACATGTTGGCCGAGCGAGGTGAACTGCAGACAACGCCACAGCCTGCTGAAGGTGTGACTTATGCAGAAAAAATCAGCAAGCAGGAAGCGCGGCTTAATTGGCAATTGCCCGCTGAGGTGCTTGCGCGTCAAGTGCGGGCTTTTGATCCGTTCCCTGGCGCGCTAGTGGTGCTGGATGGAGAGCCTCTTAAAATCTGGGCAGCAACGCCGGTTGCCGCGCACAAAACGGCTAGGCCAGGAGAAATCATTCAAATCACTCCCGATGCGGTAACCATTGCATGTGGCGCGGCTGCGCTAACGGTTACGCAATGGCAAAAAGCCGGCGGCAAAAGGCTTGCAGTGAGTGAGTTTCTAAAAGGTTTTGCGTTGCGAGAAGGGCAGTGTTTTGCGGTTTAACGAATTGCATACCAAACGCCGCGGCCACTACCCTGTTGATTCAAAAATTTCTGTTCGACGAGAGCGCGAAAATGATCTTGGCGATCAACGTTAAAATCGCACAGGATCATGCAACCAATAATACGCCCATTTACACCCATTTATACACATTCACCTCTATTTAATGCCCGTAACCCAGACGACCTCTCATTTTGCTATGCAGCCGGCTCCAGATTCGCTTGCTTTTGCTCTTAATAACGCAGCGCGTGCGCTTGCTGTAGTTCGCGCTGGGACGGCATTGCCTGCTGCGCTGACCGCATTATTTGCGGAAATTGAGGTTCCCGCCGCACGTGGAGCAATTCAAGACATTGCTTACCGAACCTTACGTGCATTAGGTCGGGCAGATGCACTACTTGCTGCGCTGGTGCGTAAACCTCCTACGGCACCGGTTGCAAACCTGTTGACCTGTGCTTTGGCTTTGTTAAGCGATGAGCCTGATGCGGCTATTTATGCACCTTTCACCGTAGTTGACCAGGCCGTTTGCGCGGCTAGCGTACAACCTGAAACCCATCCGATGAAAGGGTTCGTGAATGCCGTATTGCGTAATTTTTTGCGCTCGCGCGCTACGTTATTGGCGCAAATTATGCGTAACCCGGTCGCACGCTGGAATCATCCACGCTGGTGGATTGATGAGGTACGAGCTGCGTGGCCTACTGCGTGGGAAGGGATCTTGTCAGCCGGCAATACGCATGCGCCGCTGACTTTACGCGTTAATCAACGCCGTTCGACCGTTGCTGAATATCTTGATGTCTTACATACTGCGCAGATTCCTGCCGTAGCAGCAGGCCCAAGTGCGGTACGGTTATTGCGTGCATTACCCGTGGAGCGTGTGCCCGGCTTTATGCAAGGTGTGGTTTCGGTGCAAGATGCGAGTGCGCAGAGGGCCGCTCCATTACTTGAGGTTCGCCCCGGGATGCGGGTGCTGGATGCGTGCGCCGCGCCTGGTGGTAAGACGGGACATTTGCTTGAATTAGCGGAGATCGATTTAGTCGCCCTTGAGGTGGATCAGGCGCGTGCCATGCGGATCAAGCAAAATCTAGATCGTTTGCAGTTAGTCGCGACGGTCTGCATTGGGAGTGCGAGTTCTCCTGAGCAATGGTGGGATGGGCAGCTATTTGATCGGGTGCTGATTGATGCGCCGTGTTCTGGTTCAGGTATTGTGCGTCGTCACCCAGATATTCGCTGGCTCAGACGCTCCACTGACTTGACTGCGCTGGCGCGCGAACAACAGCGTATGTTGGCGGCTCTTTGGCCATTGTTAAAACCAGGTGGTGAATTAGTTTATGCTACTTGCTCGATTTTCCCGATAGAAGGTGAAGGCCAAGCGCAATGGTTTGAAGGAAAACAACAAGATGCTGTACGATTGAGTGCTCCGGGCCAAATTTTGCCCTCTACTGCGCTACCAGACGCTGGCTCAAATATAGAGGATCGGGATGGATTTTTTTATGCTCGTTTTCGTAAACAGTGACTGATTTGCGTCTTTTTCTACTCAAATGGATCGTGGCTGCCGGGCTTATCTGGCCTGAACTCGCTTCAGCGCAAGCGAATACGATTTATGTGCAGCGCGCCTCGCTTGAAGCCGATCATCTGGGCTGGGCGCTTGATGCTCGTTTTGAGTTTGTTTTAAACGAGAGCCTGGAAGATGCGATCAATCGGGGCATACCACTTTATTTCACCACTAATTTTGAATTGACGCGCTCCCGCTGGTATTGGTTTGATGAGGAAACCGTGCGCGTGGCGCAAAGCATACGGTTGTCATATCAGCCGCTGACACGCCAGTATCGACTCTCAAGCGGTGGTTTGCAATTGGGTTTCCCAACCCTTGTAGATGCTCTTAAGGTCATTAAACATGTCAATGTATGGCATACCATCGACCGCGCGGTAGTGGTGCCGGGGAATGTCTACACGGCGTCCGTGCGGATGCAGTTGGATACCGCACTGATGCCTAAACCCTTTCAAATTGATGCTGTGAATAACCGTGATTGGAGGCTTGCTTCCGATTGGAAGCGATTCGAGTTTGTGGTGAATCAACATGCCAAGTAACGCTTCCTTCACACGTTATGTGGTCCGATCGCTACTCACAACAATAGCGATCGTAGCGTTATTGTTGCTAGTACTGTTGGCGTTAGCGAGTAGCGCCAATACGGAGTTTTTCGATCGCTATTATTCATGGTTATATTCAGCCAACATTGCGATTGCACTGATTTTCATGTTAATCGTCGGTGGTCTGATATGGATTATCGTCACTCGGTTACGTCAAGGCAAATTTGGTGCTCGGCTGCTCGCGAAACTCGCCATATTTTTTGCTCTGGTTGGGGTGCTGCCAGGTGGCATCCTCTATTTGGTCTCGCTGCAATTTGTTTCGCGCAGTATTGAATCGTGGTTTGATTTAAATGTTGAAAAGGCATTGGCCTCTGGGCTTGATCTTGGCCGTGGCTTGCTCGATAACTCATTAGCTGATCTGCATAATAATGGCCGTTTGATAGCAAGTCAGCTCGCGGCCGCAGATGAAACCAATTTGACGCTGACTTTATTGCGCTTACGCGAGCAATTTGGGGTGCAAGAAGCCATTATCGTATCTTCGACAGGCCGGGTGTTGGCGCAAGCCTCTCCTAATTTTACGGCCCTTGTGCCAAATGATTTACCGACTCCTATGATGTTGCGTCAAGCTCGGACAGCCGGTTATGCCGGACTTGAAGGCGAACTCGACGCTGAATCTACGGGCCAACTCATGGAGAGTGCCAAAGGCGCTCTCCGTTTGCGTGTAGTGGTGCGGATCCCCGCTGATTATCAAAATTTAGGGCGTCAAGATGAGCGTTTTTTGCAGTTAACACGCTCCGTGCAGCCCCAATTGGCGCGTAACGCAGCGGAGATGCAACGTGCTTGGCGTGACTACCAAGAAAAGGCATTGGGCCGCACTGGATTGCGTAAAATGTATATTGGCACGTTGACGCTGGCCCTCTTTTTGGCAACTTTTATTGCAATGATGTTGGCGTTTGGGTTGGGCAACCAGCTTGCTCGGCCCCTCTTTTTACTGGCGCAAGGTACGCTAGAAGTGGCGCGCGGCGATTATCGGCAAAAATATGAAATCAACACTAACGATGAGCTTGGTTTTTTGATGCAGTCGTTTAATGCAATGACTCGGCAGTTATCGGAAGCGCACGCAGCCGTTGAACGTAATCGGGTTGCCTTAGAGAATTCAAAAGCTTATCTTGAAAGTGTATTGGCGAACTTAACCGCGGGCGTATTTGTGTTTGATCGGAAATTCCGCCTCACGATTGCTAACGTCGGGGCTGAGCGAATCTTCCGCCAACCGTTGCAAGGGCACTTGAATTATTTGCTTGAAGAAATTACTGCCTTGGCAGGTTTTGCTTCAATGGTACGCAAGGCTTTTGCTGTGCGAGATGCTGAACTGGCGACAATCGAGGGGGATCTGGGGCACTGGCAGCAGCAATTTGAAATCCAGATCCAAGGAGAAGTAGATCCGCTTACCTTGCTCGTGCGAGGGACGCGTTTACTATTGCCAGCCATTGAAGCGAGCGGTGAAGTGGTGTCGGAGAAAGGCGCTGTGATTGCAGGTTATGTGGTTGTGTTTGATGATATTTCAGATATTATCTCGGCACAACGCTCGGTCGCTTGGGGTGAGGTTGCGCGTCGGTTGGCGCATGAAATCAAAAACCCGCTCACGCCGATCCAACTCTCGGCCGAGCGGCTGCAGATGAAGTTAGCCGAAAAGCTTGCTCCTGCGGATGCGGAGGTTTTGCGACGAGGAGCAACTACGATTATTAACCAGGTGGCGGCGATGAAGCAGATGGTTGACGATTTTCGAGAATATGCGCGGATGCCGCCGACAGTGCTGCATGATTTGCAATTAAATGATTTAATCACAGAGGTGCTGGCGCTTTATGGTGTTGGCGAAGAGAAAAGCTTTATCCAAGCTGATTTAGCTCCATTGCCGATGATACGGGGTGATCCAACGCAATTGCGCCAGGTGATTCACAATCTGCTGCAAAATGCACAAGACGCTGTGGCAGAGGTCTTTGCGCCGCATGTGCTGATTGAGACAAAAGCAGTAGAATATGAGCACCCAGACATACCCAGTAAGAACTGTTTAGCGGTGAGGCTCAGTGTAATGGATAACGGTTCTGGCTTTCCAGCACGAATTCTTACGCGTGCTTTTGAACCTTATGTGACGAGCAAGGCCAAAGGTACAGGCTTGGGACTTGCCACGGTTAAGAAAATTATTGATGAGCATGCTGCTAGTATTAGTATTCGCAACCGCCCACCGGCGGATGGAGCAAGTATAGGGACGAGCGGCGCGCAAATTTCGATTCTTTTCCTTCAATTGGCGGATGGTGAGTTAGAGCCGTACACAGGAAAGTTAATCTCAAGCAAAATCGAGCAGATGGCGAGACAGCAGACAAAGGTAGTTTAAATGGCAACCATTTTAGTAGTAGATGATGAAATGGGTATCCGAGAGCTTCTCTCGGAAATTCTGAACGATGAAGGTCATCTGGTAGATGTCGCTGAGAATGCGCAAGAAGCTCGCGCGTACTGTATGCGTCAAGCGCCTGACCTAATTTTGCTCGATATTTGGATGCCGGATACGGATGGCATTACGTTACTCAAAGAGTGGGCTGCGCGGGGTTGTTTAACGATGCCGGTGATCATGATGTCTGGACATGCAACAATTGATACAGCGGTTGAGGCAACTCGGATTGGAGCATTTGATTTTCTTGAAAAACCGATTGCGCTGCAAAAATTATTACAGGCGGTTAAGCAGGGACTGGTGCGAGGAGCGGAAATGAATGCGCGCACGAATACTCAATTCATGCAGCGGCCAACGGCCCAGCCCGAGTCAGAGTTAGCCGCCATGCCGTCACTCGGGGCTGTGGCTTTGTCAATGGTGAGTCATAGCGTAGCAGAAACCGCCATAGCGTCACCGAGCGAGTGCGTTACGATTTCTCTAAAATTGCCACTGCGTGATGCACGCGATGCTTTTGAGCGTGCCTATTTTGAATACCATCTGAAACAAGCAAACGGTAGCATGACACGTATTGCTGAACGGGCCGGCCTTGAGCGCACGCATCTTTACCGCAAATTAAAACAACTGGGCATAGAATTGTGCAGAAATCGGGCTGACTCATGACTCTTTTTTATCGACATCATGTTTTTTTCTGCACCAATCAACGCGCGAATGATACGCGCCCTAGTTGCGCGAATTGCAATGCACAAAAAATGCAAGAGCATGCAAAAAAAAGAGTGCGCGAACTGGGCTTGAGTGGGCCGGCACACATTCGCATTAACAAGGCGGGCTGTTTGGATCGTTGTGAGCAAGGTCCGGTCGTAGTGGTATATCCGCAAGGCGTTTGGTACACCTATATCGATGAGGCTGATATTGATGAAATTATTGATTCGCACCTGGTTGGCGGCAAGATTGTTGAGCGTTTATTGATTCCGCAAGGAGATTCTCTGGCTCCTTAAAAAGAACGGGGATTATCTTGAGCGGTAATTGGTTGAGGTGTTTAAACTAAAAAATGGCAGACCCGAAAAAATATTTAATTGATGGGCCAATTGGTAAAATCGAAATAGCGATCGATTGGCCGCCGGAGAGCGAGGCGCAGAATGTTCCTGCTCGTGGTATAGCGTTGATTGCACATCCGCACCCATTACTCGGGGGAACGATGGATAATAAGGTGGCTCATACCTTAGCGCGCACTCTCATGCAACTGGGTTACGTTGCGGTTCGTTCAAATTTTCGCGGAGTGGGTCGCACCGAAGGCGAGCATGATCATGGCCTGGGTGAGCAAGACGATTTGTTGGCGGTGCTCGAGCATATTCGCACCCAGCCACTTTGTGCCGATGGTCCACTTGTATTAGCGGGGTTTTCGTTTGGCACTTTTGTGCTGTCGCATCTTGCGCAACGCTTGGCGCAAACGAATACCCAGGTGCAGCGGCTGGTTTTTGTTGGCACTGCTGCTGGTCGTTGGGCCGTGGCCCCTGTGCCAGAGGATACGATTGTCATTCATGGGGAGCAAGATGATACGATTCCGCTAACCGCGGTTTTCGATTGGGCGCGCCCGCAGGAATTGCCGGTCACGATTATTCCAGGCGCTGACCATTTCTTTCATCGCAAACTTCATCTACTTAAACGAATTATTGTAGAGAGCTGGCGCGTATAGTAAAGTGCGATAGCTAGCCGTCAGTGCCCATTCCCCGTCGCTTTTCTCGGTCTTATTTTATGCAAACTATGCGCTTTCCGATTTTATCCTCATACTTCGTTTCATCCTTATTAGGCGCTTGTTTGGCCTTAACGGCTGCTTTGGCGCAGGCGCAAGTGCCGCCGCCTACGCTGTTAGCGCGTTCATGGGTATTAATGGATGTAACGAGTAATCAGGTGCTTGCAGCGAGCAAGGCGGATGAGCGTGTTGAGCCCGCTTCGTTAACCAAATTGATGACGGCTTACCTGGTGTTTGATGCGCTTAAAGCTAAAAAGATTGATCTGGCGCAAACGATCATCCCTAGTGAGGCAGTGCGGCGCGTTAAGCCAGATGAGTCGCGCATGTTTATTCAAGCGCATAAACCGGTTACGGTTTCGGATTTGTTGCATGGGATGGTGGTGCAATCAGGAAATGATGCAGCTATTGCGTTGGCTGAATTAATTGGTGGCAATGAAGCTAATTTTGTGGACCTGATGAACCAGGCGGCCCAGCGTCTAGGGATGAAACACACGCATTATGCTGATGTGAATGGTCTACCTGACCCGCAACACTATACTTCAGCTAGTGATGTTGCCCTGCTATCGGCGCGTTTGATACAAGATTTTCCAGAGTATTATTCGCTTTTTGCGCTGAAAGAATATACCTATAATAAGATTCGGCAGTTTAACCGGAATCGATTGTTATGGCTTGATTCCACGGTCGATGGCTTAAAAACAGGGCACACTACAGCGGCTGGTTTTTGTTTAGTGGCATCGGCGAAACGCCCATTGCCGCAAGCGTCAGATGTGAGCCGGCGCTTAGTAACCGTGGTGATGGGGGAGCGCAAAGAGCATGACCGCGTGCAAGACAGCCTGAAGATGCTCAATTACGGTTATCAGGCTTATGATATGGTCCGGCTTTATCCTGGGGCGCAGCCGGTTGACACGCCGCGGCTTTTTAAGGGTATATCTAATACGCTTAAAGTTGGCGTAAAGTCAGATAAATTCATCACTGTACCGCGTGGTGTCGGAGATAAGATTAAGCCTATGGTGCACTTAGATGCGCCTTTGCTGGCTCCAATTAAAGACGGGCAAACCGTTGGCGTGGTGAAGGTTATGGCGGATGACAAAGAAATCGCGGCCTTTCCATTGGTCGCCCTTGAAGAGATCAAAGAAGCGGGTTTGATTGGCCGACTGTGGGATACGGCTTTACTCTGGTTGTCAAAAATGTGGCGGAAGTGGGTATGACATTGAGCTCTATGAAAGATTCAACAGTCTATCTAAATGGTGAGTGGTTGCCTCTATCTGAGGCACGTATTTCCGTCTTAGATCGGGGTTTTATCTTTGGCGATGGGGTCTATGAAGTTATTCCAGTTTATCGCGTCTCTGATCAAGGGAAAAATAGCTGGCGGCCGTTTCGGATCGAACATCATTTAGCGCGATTTGTCCGCAGTCTCGCGAAAGCGCGCATTCATGACCCATTTAATGAGACTGGCTGGCGTGCGCTTATCGAAAAAGCCATTATCCTTCATGCTCAACAGCACGCGGATGATGCAAGTTGCCTGATTTATATTCAAGTAACCCGTGGCGTTGCTGCCCGAGCGCAGGTGTTTCCGGCGCACACTACGCCAACCGTACTGGTGATGGCTAATTCGTTTACCCCACCTAGTGCGCTTAAGCGTGAACAAGGGGTGGCCGCCGTTACAGCGTTGGATGAGCGCTGGCTGCATTGTGATATTAAATCTATCTCATTACTCGGCAATGTGTTGATGGCGCAATATGCGGCTGAACGCGATGCACTCGAGACCATCCAGTTACGTAATGGAGAGTTGACGGAAGGTTCCTCATCTAATATTTGGGTCGTAAAAGCTGGCCGACTTTATGCTCCGCCGACTAATCACCTGATTTTAGAAGGCATTCGTTATCGATTGATCGAGGAACTGGCAGCAGAAGCCGGTATTACGTTTGAAGCGCGTCCCATTCCTGAGGCTGAGTTGCGTGCAGCGGATGAGATTTTAATGAGCTCGGCTAGCAAAGAAATTTTGCCGATTACTCGGCTGGATAATTGTGCGGTTGGCGCGGGCCGGCCTGGACCTGTTTTTGCGGCGCTTTATGCAGGTTATCAGCGCGCGAAAGAGAGGTCGCTTGCTGCATAGGAAAAGCGCTAACAAGTTTGATAGCAAATATTGAGTGGCACAGTCATGACTCTTTCACCTGAATCAGAGGGCGTATGCATGGACTCGGCGAACGAATCATTGATCGATTTTCCGTGCAATTTCCCAATTAAAGTATTAGGCAAAACCCAGCCTGGTTTTGCTGAAGAAATACAGCGATTGCTCCAAGAGTTTGATGCTAATTTTGATGGTGCATCGATTGAAATGCGCCCTTCGCATAACCGCAATTATATTGGTCTAACGTGTACGGTCTATGCGCGTGATCGTATGCATCTGGATCAGATCTATCGTGCATTAAGTTCACATCCGATGGTATCGGTGGTGCTCTAGTTTGAGCAGAGCCAGATGCGGGGCCGAATCAATGTTGACAAATATCGATGCTTTAAAGATGCATGTGCAATGGCGCGGTATTGAACCATACCAGGCCAGCTTTGCTGCCATGCGCGCCTTTACGGATGCGCGTACGATCGATACGCCGGATGAGCTTTGGCTGGTCGAGCACCCGCCCGTTTATACGTTAGGACAAGCCGGCAAACCTAGCCATCTATTGACGCCTAATACCGGTATTGAGCTGGTGCAGGTTGATCGCGGTGGGCAAATTACTTATCATGGCCCGGGTCAAGTAGTGGCTTATCTGTTATGCGATTTGCGCCGCCGTCAGTTAATGGTGCGCGAACTCGTTAACGATATTGAGCAGGCGGCGATTGATACGCTGGCAGCGTATAATATCGTCGGTGAGCGTAAATCTGGGGCGCCAGGGATTTACTACGCAGGATCCGCAGAGCAAGAGACGGCTGATGTATTGCGTGGCGCAAAAATTGCCGCGCTGGGACTCAAAATCCGCCGCGGCTGTAGCTACCATGGCGTGAGTTTAAACGTAAAGATGGATTTACAGCCATTTCATGACATTAACCCTTGCGGCTACGCAGGTTTAAGAATTGTCGACATGGCTACGTTGGGTGTTGTCACCGACTGGCGCGAAGTTGCTCAGACGCTTGCTACCCAATTAATTAAACGGATTACTATGCACACTATCGGCCTGGCAAAAACTGAACCTGCCGCTGGTGTCGCTGAATAGGATAGTTGTATGACCGCAGAAACACCGGTAAGCCAATACGCCGCTTCGTCCACGATAGAACGTGCGCAACCTCTCTATGACCCTACGGCTAAGCAAAAATCTCAAGCTAAGACAGCGCGCATTCCAATTAAAATCGTACCCGCCGAAAAGTTAAAAAAACCCGATTGGATTCGTGTCAAAGCAGCCACTGGCAGCTCAAACTCGCGTTTCTACGAAATTAAGCAAATTTTGCGCGAGCACAAGTTGCACACCGTCTGCGAAGAGGCAAGCTGCCCCAATATCGGCGAATGCTTTGGCAAAGGCACGGCGACCTTTATGATTATGGGCGATAAATGCACGCGGCGTTGCCCATTTTGTGACGTGGGTCACGGCCGTCCGGATCCGCTTGATCCGCACGAGCCAGAAAATCTGGCCAAAACGATTGCAGCTTTAAAACTTAAATACGTGGTCATTACAAGCGTTGATCGTGACGATTTGCGCGATGGGGGCGCGGCCCATTTTGTGGCTTGTATTGAACGGGTACGGGCGCTTTCTCCGCAAACGCGGATCGAAATTCTTACGCCGGATTTCCGTGGCCGGCTTGACCGCGCGCTTTCCATCTTAAATGCAGCGCCGCCCGATGTGATGAATCACAACCTTGAAACGGTACCGCGTTTATATAAAGAAGCGCGGCCTGGCTCGGATTATCAACATTCATTGAATTTGCTAAAAGAATTCAAAGCCGTGCATCCCAATACCCCGACTAAATCTGGGCTGATGGTTGGGCTAGGCGAGCGTGAAGAAGAAATCTTGCAGGTGATGCGGGATTTGCGTGCGCATAATGTAGATATGCTCACGCTTGGCCAATATTTACAACCTTCAGAGCATCATTTGCCGGTGCGCGATTATATTCATCCGGATACCTTCAAAATGTATGAGGAAGAAGCCTACAAAATGGGGTTCACTCATGCGGCAGTGGGGGCGATGGTGCGTTCGAGTTACCATGCGGATGAGCAGGCGCATAGTGCTGGGGTGGTGGGTTGATGGCTGTGCCTTTCAAATCGCGGATTTGTCCGATCAGATCTGAACTAATACAGGTTAGCGCTTATGGGAGTTGCCTCTCTACAATGGGCTTGACTGCTTGATATCTAAATTCTTGTGTAAATTGCTGCTTTGGTAATCTTTCCATTTTGGTCCTTTGACGCTTTTCTTCTTCATTCATGGCGTCCACCAAATCGATACTACCTCACCTAAGTCCACAAGCTGTTGCGGCTGTACATCAGGTCGGCATGGGTAACTCGATTACGCTTGTTCTTGGGGGCGGCCTGGGATTCCTGGCGATGCTCCATTGCGCGCAACCTTTGATGTCTACTGCCCGTATCGGCCCAATAGCTATTCTTCGTTGCGATTGATACATAGACGGGTTCGATGCTGCCCGAAAATCCAGAAATTCGCTACAATCCATGATACGCAGCTATTAAAGCAGGACAAACAATGTGTGCAGATGTAAAGAAACTTCGATTGACACGATATTGCCAAGCGCTTTTGATCGCCTTCTTGCTGGCGAGTTGCGCGACAACCTACAACCCAGGTGAATATGTGAGCCCCACTCTGGCTAGTCTCAAATATAGCCCAGCCCAACTATAAAAATTGAGCCGCTCATGTGTTTCGTTGCACTAGCCGTTTTTATTTAGATTTTCCGCCTGTAAATCCAGTGCGCGTGTATAAAGCGCCGCGCGTGAAGTATGCGTAAGCGTGGCGGCAAGCCGTGCTGCGGTGCTCACGGGCATATGGGTCAACAGCAGTTGCAATAGCTCATCATGTTGGCTCGCACTATTTTGCTGAACAGGGGGTGCTCCTTCCACGACGAATACAAATTCTCCCCGCTGCCGGTTGGGATCTTCCTGGAGCCAGATTAACCCTTCGGCCAGGGTGGCGCAGTGCAAATTTTCGTGTAACTTTGTTAATTCGCGCGCGATGAGTAACCGTCGTTGGCTGCCAAAGATAGTCGATAGCGCACGGACTGTTTCCAGTACTCGATGCGGTGCCTCGTAAAATACCATGGCGTGAGGATGATGAGCGAGTGCCTGGAGTTGTGCTGCGCGTTGTTTGGATTTAGCTGGAAGAAAACCTATGAAGGTAAATCCCCCTTGTACGGCAACATCGTGGCTGAAGCCTGCGCCCGTTACACTAAGCGCTGCTGCGAGGGCATTGCAGCCAGGAATAGGTATCGTGGCGAAGCCGGCGGTACGCACTGCCTCGACAATTTTTGCGCCTGGGTCGCTGATGCCAGGGGTGCCTGCATCTGATATGTAAGCAATTCGTTCGCCGGCCTGCAGATGCGTCACAATGCGCGCAGCGGCTTCGTGCTCATTATGCTGATGTGCGGCCAGCAAAGGTTTGGTGATGCCGTAGCGGGCCAGCAATTGCGCGCTGTTCCGGGTATCTTCAGCGGCCACTCGATCGACCTGTGTGAGCACATGTAGCGCGCGTAATGTGATGTCAGCGGCGTTGCCGATCGGGGTGGCAACAACATATAACGCTGAAGCTGGATAAGTCTGATGCTGAGCGAGTGAGAGTAAATCAACCAATTCATGTCCTCAGTATTTATTGAAATCTTGGGGCAAGATCCATTGTGCCACGCAACTATCGATTGATCATGAATAAAAACGCTGAACCACCTAGGTTGCAAGGTGCAAAAAAGCTTGGTGCGGAGTTTGAAACGCGCGCATTAGAATATTTGCAGCAGCGTGGCATGGCGCTGGTCGCGCGCAATGTGACTTTTCAGAGAGGTGAAATAGATCTGATTATGCGCGACACAAAGAATGTCCTAATATTCGTTGAGGTGCGGGCGCGCGTCAGCATGCGGTTTGGCGGTGCTGGGGCGAGTATTGGCAAAACCAAACAGGCGCGTTTAATCTTAGCTGCGCGCTGTTATCTTGCCGCCTGGCGTGGGGAATTGCCGGTATGTCGTTTTGATGCGGTAATATTCGATGGCGAGCATATAAGCTGGCTGACGAATATATTTGGCGCTGAGGGCGCTTAGAGTTAGGGTCTTGGGCGTGGGTTTATTCCATGGGGAAATAAAAATGATAAAAGATCGCGCGCCAAGGTTATAAGTAAATACGATAGAATCGGCCGTAATGTTTTAACTATGGCTGATTGCAAACGGAAAATTCAATGTTGATTGAAAGAATTAAGCAGCACTTTCGAGATAGCGCGTCAACTAAGCTTACGGCTCTTGAAGAGCTTGCCACTCCAATTGCTGCTGCTGTTGACGCAATCTTTGTGGCGCTGGCGAATGGCGGTAAAGTACTGATTTGTGGGAATGGCGGTTCGGCTGCAGATGCGCAGCATTTTGCGGCTGAGTTAGTCGGTCGTTTTGAACAAGAGCGGCCCGCTTTGCCGGCAATTGCCTTAACCACGGATTCATCTATTTTAACGGCGATTGGCAACGATTATAGTTTTGCGAAAATCTTCGCCAGGCAGGTATCTGGGTTGGGGCGGCCTGGCGATATCTTGATTGCGATCTCTACTTCTGGTAATTCAGAAAATGTATTGGCTGCGATTGAAAGCGCACATGAACAAGAAATGCTAGTGATCGCGTTAACGGGTAAAGGCGGTGGCCGCATAAAAGAAGTTTTGCTTGATACCGATTTACACCTCTGCGCCCCAAGTGAACGTACTGCGCGAATCCAGGAAATTCATTCGTTAACGGTGCATTGCTTATGCGATGGCATTGATGCAATGTTACTGGGCGATGAATAATTGCATTTTTATGATGTTAATCAAAAGGAGCTTGACATGATTGCAACGCAGATTGGCAGAACCGTTGGCCGAGCCATACTGGCTTTGAGTTTGCTTTCTTCATTACAGGGGTGCCCGCTATTAGTGGTGGGCGCTGCCGGTGGTGGCGCGTTGGTTGCCTCAGACCGCCGTACCTTAGGTGCGCAGACAGAAGATCGCGAGATTCAAGTTAAAGCCGTAGCGCAGCTTAAGCGCGAGCTATCCAATGAGGCCCATGTTAGCGTTACTGCATTTAACCGGCGTGTATTGTTGACGGGTGAAGTGCCAAATGCAAGCGCCAAATTAAAAGCTGAAACGATCGTGCGCGCGATCGGCAATATACAAGACGTTGTCAATGAGCTCACGGTTCAAGGCGCAAGTTCCTTTACCTCGCGCTCAAGTGATTCGTATCTGACGGCCAAAGTCAAAGCGTCGCATGTGAATGCGTCGGATATTTCCGCTACTTTTATTAAAGTGGTGACGGAGCGCGGGATCGTATATTTGATGGGCTTAGTGACCGGCAGCGAGGGTAACCGCGCGGCTGAGCTGGCGGGCCGTGTGCCGGGTGTGCTGCAAGTCGTGAAAGTGTTCCAATATATTTCTGAAACGGAAGCTAAGAAACTATCGTTGGGCACGCCACCGCAGCCCGGTCGTGCGCCTGCCAGTGGGGTGAATAAAACCTTGCCTACGTCTTCGGATCAAAAGTAGCCAAGGCTTATTTAGAACGAAATGCGGGTTGGTAAATTAAATAAAATTCTGCGTCAGGTCATACGCACAGTGGCACTTTGGTTGAGCGTCGCCACCTGTGCGGTGAGTAGTCACGCAGTATATGCAACCGATGCAGCGCAGGCGCAATTATTAATTCGGCGTAATGCATGCATGAGTTGTCATACGACCGACCAAAAAAGAATTGGGCCTTCTTATTTAGCGGTAGCGGCTAAATACAAGGATAAACCTGAGGCATTAGCGCAATTAGTTGAAAAAATTAAAAAAGGTGGCGCGGGGGCATGGGGCGCGGTTCCCATGCCATCCCATCCGCGTTTGAGCGAAACAGATGCGCAAACGATCGTTGCTTGGGTATTAGCGGGAGCGCCGCCAAAATGAACAAACGAGAGTAAAAGTTGAGGTAGAATGGCAAGCGCCTTGTCGCGATGTGCGCTGTGCAATATGCGACACTCTGCCGAAAAACTGCCGCAGTCTACTCGTTTTTGTGCATGGCGCCGGGCAGGTGGGCCATGATTTACATCGTATTACTATCGAAAGCACCCGCTAAATGAGCACAAAAAAATCTTTGACAGAAGCTGAAATCCTGAAGATGGGCGAGAAGGATTACATGAATGAAGCGCAGCTCGAGTTTTTTAAACGTCGACTCGAGCAATTGCAAGAGGAGCTTTTGCATAACGCTGGACAAACTACGGAGCATTTGCGTGAGACAGTGGTTGTGCCTGATCCGGCTGATCGCGCCACTATCGAAGAGGAGCATGCGCTAGAGTTGCGCACTCGAGATCGAGAAAGGAAATTACTCAAAAAAATTCAGCAATCGCTGAAGCGCATTGAGGCAGGTGAATATGGTTGGTGTGAAGAAACGGGCGAACCTATCGGCCTTGCGCGTTTACTGGCTCGACCTACCGCCACCTTGTCGCTTGAAGCGCAAGAGCGCCGCGAACTGCGTCAAAAACTCTTTGGTGATTAATTAGATTTAGCGCACGCCGCATCTCGCCTTTACGTCCAATCGTCGAGTAACATACAAATAGCGTATCAAAAAGTGTTTTGTGTTGCTCTTGATAATTGGCATGATGCCTTAAATATAGTAAGCATTCGCGCTTAAGATAAGCTCGCTTGGTTCCATCGTTTAGCTATGAGCTACAGGCGGCTGGAGGTGTAGCGTTTTCAGAAGGAATGTATATGGAACAATATCATGGCACCACAATCGTTTCGGTGCGGCGCGGCAAGCAAGTGGCTGTCGGTGGAGATGGGCAAGTCACTTTGGGCAATGTGGTTATGAAAGGCAGTGCCAGAAAAATCCGGCGCATTTATAACAATAAAGTATTGGTTGGTTTTGCCGGTGGTACAGCTGACGCATTTTCGTTGCTGGATCGTTTTGAGGGGAAGCTCGAAAAATACCAGGGCCATTTAATGCGCGCTGCCGTTGAACTTGCTAAAGATTGGCGTACCGATCGTATGTTGCGCCGCTTGGAGGCAATGATGATCGCAGCTGATACTGAAACGACGCTTATCCTAACGGGCAATGGCGACGTGCTAGACCCTGAAAATGGTATTTGCGCAATTGGTTCGGGTGGAACCTATGCGCAGGCAGCGGCGCGCGCGCTGGCGCAAAATACGGAGCTTGCGCCACGCGACATCGTTGAAAAATCGCTCGGCATTGCCGGCGATCTATGTATTTATACTAACCACAATCTTATTATCGAGACCCTCGATTGAGCATTTTGATATGAGCAATATGACCCCCGCCGAAATTGTCTCGGAACTGAAGAAACATATTATTGGCCAGGAAAAAGCTAAGCGCGCTGTAGCGGTTGCGCTACGCAACCGCTGGCGTAGGCGGCAGGTGGCTGAGCCATTGCGCCAAGAAATTACCCCCAAAAATATTTTGATGATTGGCCCAACTGGCGTGGGCAAGACAGAAATTGCTCGGCGTCTAGCAAAGTTAGCCGAGGCGCCTTTTATCAAAGTCGAGGTGACTAAATTTACCGAAGTGGGTTATGTCGGCCGCGATGTAGATAGTATTGTGCGTGATTTAATCGAAATTGCGGTTAAGCAAACGCGTGAATCTGAAATGCATAAGGTGCGTACCAAAGCAGAAGATTTTGCTGAGGAGCGAATCCTTGACATTTTATTGCCGACTCCTCGTACGCCGTCCGTAAACGTATCGCATGAAGCCGCGGCAGAGTCAGAAAATCAAGCAACGGATAGCAAAGTTAGTCACGATAAGGAAGAAAATGCAACGCGCCAAACCTTTCGTAAGCGTTTGCGTGAGGGCAAACTCAATGATAAAGAAATCGATCTAGATTTAGAGTCGTCAGCCGCCACGATGGATATTATGGGCCCGGCTGGGATGGAAGAGATGACTGAGCAAATCCGCAGTATGCTCTCAAGTATGGGAAGTGGGCGTAAGACGCGGCGCAAAGTCAGCATTAAAGAAGCCATGAAGCTTTTGACCGATGAAGAAGCGGCAAAAATGCTGAATGACGATGACATTAAATCCCAAGCTGTGCAAAGTGTTGAACAAAACGGCATCATCTTTCTGGATGAAATTGACAAAATTGCCTCACGTAGCGAGGCGAGTGGGGCTGAAGTGTCGCGCCAAGGCGTACAGCGTGATTTATTGCCATTGGTTGAAGGCACGACGGTTAGCACCAAATATGGGATGGTTAAAACCGACCATATTTTGTTTATCGCATGTGGGGCTTTTCATTTGTCTAAACCCAGCGATTTAATCCCTGAGTTACAGGGGCGTTTTCCAATCCGAGTTGAGCTTGATTCGCTGTCCGTTGAAGACTTCGAAGCCATCTTGAATGGCACTGATGCAAGTCTAGTAAAGCAATATCAAGCGCTTTTAGAGACGGATGGAGTCAAACTGAATTTTGTTAAAGATGGAATTCGTCGCTTGGCGGAAATTGCTTTCTCAGTGAATGAAAAAACGGAGAATATTGGTGCGCGCCGCCTTTATACGGTAATTGAAAAATTACTCGAGGAAGTCGCGTTTGTCGCTGGCAGTCAAGGCCCGCAGCAAGTTAAAATTGATGCGGCTTATGTGGACGCGGCGCTAAATGATGTCGCTAAAAATGAAGATTTGTCCCGCTATATTCTGTAAGCGCATTGCTTGAAACTTGTGCGTATTACAACACCTACTGCTCAGTGACTACCGCTATGTCCCCAAAATTGGACCTATCCTTAATCTCGAATGAATTAAAGACCCATATTCTTGCAGAGGCGTTGCCCCATATTCAGCGCTATCACGGTAAAACCGTGGTGGTTAAATATGGCGGTAACGCAATGACTGAACAACAGCTAAAACAAGGTTTTGCACGTGATGCTGTATTGCTCAAACTGTTAGGCATTAATTTAGTCTTAGTTCACGGTGGCGGGCCGCAAATCGATCGAGCTTTGCAAAGAGTTGGCAAACAAAGAATTTTTGTGCAAGGTATTCGGGTGACTGATGCGGAGACAATGAGTGTCGTCGAATGGGTATTGGCGGGTGAGATTCAGCAAGAAATCGTCTCATTAATTAACCATTATGGCGGCCAAGCAGTTGGCTTGACTGGCAAAGACGGAGGGCTCATTCGAGCGCGCCGGATGTTAACGCCAGATCAGGAGCGCGCGGGCAAATTCTTAGATGTGGGCCAAGTCGGTGAGATCGAAGTAATTAATCCTGCCGTGGTTAAGGCTTTACAAAGCGGCGCCTTTATTCCAGTGATCTCACCGATTGGCTTTGATGATGAGGGTGCCTCTTATAATTTAAATGCAGATTGGGTTGCCAGCAAGCTTGCTACGATTCTGAACGCTGAAAAATTATTGATCATGACAAACATTGCTGGCGTGATGGATAAACACGGTGAGTTGTTGGCGGATTTAAGCGCGAGCCAAATCGATGCGCTCTTTGCTGATGGTGCGATTTCCGGCGGCATGTTGCCCAAAATCAGAGCTGCGCTTGAGGCCGCTAAAAGTGGTATACCTGCGGTGCACATTATGGATGGTCGCATCGAGCATTCATTACTGCTCGAGATCTTGACTGAGCAATCGCTTGGCACGGTAATTCGTTCGCATTAAATTGCTTAAAGCAATCAGCAGCCTAAGTGCTGTGAATTTTTCTAATCCTCTTTTACATTAGGTGGCCTATCTCGCCCAGTATGGAATCATCGATTGGTATTGTCACAGCGAAAAAAATGCATTTTTCTGCGCCGCTCTTGCTGCAAAGCGGGCAGTCGCTAGTTGATTATGACTTGATGGTTGAAACTTACGGGGTATTGAATGCGCAAGGTTCAAATGCGGTCCTGATTTGTCATGCATTGAACGCTTCCCATCATGTTGCCGGGCACTATTTGCATGAGCCGCAGAGCCAGGGCTGGTGGGACAATATGGTTGGGCCCGGCAAGCCGCTGGATACGCGGCATTTTTTCATTATTGGCATTAATAATCTTGGCTCGTGTTTTGGTTCAACTGGACCGATGAGCTTAGATCCGGCAACGGGCCGCCCATATGGCGCACGTTTTCCCGTTGTGACGGTTGAGGATTGGGTGAATGCTCAAGCGCGCGTGGCTGATGCGCTGGGCATTGAGCGTTTTGCCGCGGTCATGGGCGGCAGCCTTGGTGGGATGCAGGCTTTAGCTTGGAGTATTATGTATCCGGAGCGCGTTGCGCATTGCCTGGCGATTGCCTCTACCCCCAAATTATCTGCGCAAAATATCGCTTTTAATGAAGTTGCTCGTTCTGCCATTTTGTCTGATCCAGACTTTCATGGTGGGGATTATTACACCCATGGTGTAAAGCCCCGTATAGGATTGCGTTTGGCCCGGATGATCGGTCATATTACGTATTTATCTGATGAAGATATGGCGGCTAAATTCGGGCGGGCGCGCTTTAGCCAGGGGAAAAATACATACAATTTTAATTTCGATATTGAGTTTGAGGTTGAATCCTACCTACGCTATCAAGGCGCTAAATTCGCTGAATATTTTGACGCGAATACTTATCTCTTAGCAACCCGCGCGCTGGATTATTTTGATCCGGCCCAGGCGTATGCCGGTGACCTATCTGCTGCATTGGCGAACACTCGCGCAAACTATCTGGTGGTATCGTTTACCACAGATTGGCGTTTTCCACCGGCCCGTTCCCAAGAATTAGTCAAAGCATTACTTGAGCATAAACGTGCGGTGACTTATGCAGAAATTAATGCACCGCATGGACACGATGCATTTTTGCTGGCCGATGAGCGGTATCATAATTTAGTACGGGCGTACTATACGCGCATCGTTCAGGAGTGCGCATGACACTTTTGAAACCACAGATTGATCCGCAGATTTTTAGCGCGTTGACACCGCGAGATGACTTCCGCGCGATTGCGCGCTGGGTGGAGCCGCGTTCAAGCGTACTTGATTTGGGCTGTGGAGATGGTTCATTGCTCGCTTTATTAAGCAGCGAACTAGAAGTGCGTGGTTTTGGCATTGAAATTGATGAGAAAGGCGTGGTGGCTTGCGTGCAAAAGGGCGTCAATGTGATTCAGCAAGACCTTGAGAGAGGGTTGCGTTTATTTGAAGATCAAAGTTTTGATTACGCAATTTTGTCACAAACCTTACAGACTATTCATCGCACCGCTGAAATTCTATCGGAGACTGTGCGGGTTGCGCGCGAATGTATTATTTCATTCCCTAATTTTGGTTATTGGCAGCATCGCTTGGCGGTTATGAGGGGATATATGCCGGTGTCAGAGTCGCTACCCTATCAATGGCACAATACGCCTAATGTTCGAGTATTAACGATCCATGATTTTGATGCTCACGCGCATGCTGCGGGCATTCAAATTATTGACCGTGTGGTCCTGCATCAAGGGCGGGTTATAGATTGGGGCCAAAATTGGCGTGGTAGCCTTGCGGTTTATCGTGTTAAGCGCTATAGATAAATAGCGGTTTGTCTAGTAGGCTAGGAATCGCCGTCACAAACTGAAATATAGGTTCTTATATGAGGCTTAAACACGGCTGGCATGCCTATTTCAACATGCGCATGTTGATTTGCTTTTTCTTAGGCTTTACCTCGGGTCTGCCGCTTTTCGTTTTGCTCAACCTGGTGCAAGCCTGGCTACGTTCTGAAAAAGTAGATTTGGAGTCGATTGGGCTGTTTGCTCTGATTCAATTTCCATACACGTGGAAGTTTATCTGGGCGCCTATCATGGACCGCTTTAGCCCTCAGTTGCTAGGGGTGCGATTAGGGCGGCGGCGGGCCTGGATGCTCTGCACCCAATTAGGGGTGGCAGGCCTGATTGCTGCACTCGGCTTTATTTCACCACGCGATACCTTATGGGTCGTGGCTGTACTGGCCGCCGCGCTGGCTTTTTTTAGCGCGAGTTTGGATATTGTCCTAGATGCTTATCGGCGCGAGTTATTAAATGATCATGAACAGGGACTAGGGACTGCGATTCATGTCAATGCGTATAAAATCTCAAGTCTAGTGCCAGGTGCGCTAGCGCTGATTTTGTCAGATCATATTCAATGGTCAACCGTGTTTCTAATCACGGCGGCCTTTATGTTGCCTGGCATCATTTTGGCGTTAGTGGTGCGTGAACCTACGGTGCACGTGGCGCCACCTAAAACCTTGCGAGATGCGGTTGTGTTGCCTTTCCAAGAGTTTATGAAGCGTAATGGTTGGCGGCATGCTTTGTTGGTTTTAGCTTTTATATTTTTATATAAGCTCGGCGATAGTATGGCAACTTCGCTAGCGACGGCTTTTTATCTTGATTTGGGGTTTACTAGAACCGAAATCGGGGTGATTGCTAAGACGGTTGGGCTCTGGGCCAGTATTGGGGGAGGCGTCGTAGGTGGCGTGCTCCTTATGCAGCTTGGCATTGCGCGTGGCTTATGGCTTTTTGGCGTGGCTCAAATGGTGGCTATCTTAGGCTTTGCTTGGCTTGCGTATATAGGGCCAGTGGAGCTTTGGCTGGCGCTTGTAATTGGTGGTGAAATGTTTGCGACGGGGCTTGGTACTGCCGCGTTTATTGCGTATATCGCGCAGACTACGAATCCACGTTATACGGCGACCCAATTTGCTTTGTTCACCAGCTTATCCGCCGTACCTCGCACTTTTGCTAATGCGGGCGCGGGTTATATTGTTGAACAGGTGGGCTGGTTTGAGTTCTTTTTTGTATGCATGGCGCTGGCTTTGCCTGGCATGTTATTGTTACCCTGGATTGCGCCGTGGAAGGCGCGGCAAGAGCCAACCAAAATGAGCTGAGTTACAGGATGTCAAACGGGAGTGGGTGCGCGATGCTACAGCAAGTTTTTTCTTTCGGTATTTCTATTTGTATTGGCATGGGCGTAGTGGGGGCTACTTTACGCTCTGCATATGCAGATGAAAATAAAGAAAGCCCCACGGTGTCTTCGCCCTCTCAACAAAATAATGCGATAGCCGCGCTTGATACGGCTCCAGTCGATACGTTAGAGCTGCAAGCGCAGGAGGCATACAAACAATTTATCGCTAAGGCTCAGCGTCAGAAACGCTTGCTGGCGCCAACCGATGGGCGCGTGCAGCGTGTGCAGGCGATTTTAGATAAACTGATCCCATACACTTTTAGATGGAATGAACGAGTACGAAATTGGCAATGGGAAGTGCAAGTCATTCGCCGCGCGCGTGCCGATGCTTATTGCTTGCCGGGCGGTAAAATCTTGATTGATAGCGGAATATTTAATCAGCTGCAGCTTAATGACCATGAAATGGCCGTGTTGCTTGCTCACGAAATTGCTCACGCGCTACGCGGACATGCCAGCGATCTGGCTAATCTGCGACCGGCTATTCCTTATACGCGAGAGGATGAGGCTGAAGCAGATGTGATTGGTAACGATATTGCTGCTCGCGCCGGGTATGATCCACGTGCGGCTATCTCACTCTGGGATCGGGTCGCCGTCATCGATCGGGCTAAGCCCCTGGAATACGCCAAAATACATCCGTTCATTGGGCGGCGCGTAGAGGAACTCAGCATGCGTATCTCTGATTTATTGCCACTTTACGCAAAAGCGCTTGGCAAAACAGTTGAGACGCTGGCGCCCTATAAAGCCGCGGGTAAAGTTAAGTCTCGCCCCTGACCCCGCCGACTTAATGCGTAAGGGGGGAAGAAGCACTGCGATTACGCTATAAAAGCGCTGCATTTATGTCCAAAAAAAGTAAGGAGTGGGATTTTTAGAGAGCGTAGAATGTTTTGCGATGTTGGCCGATCTCTGGTCGCAAAACACATAATAAGTCGCGCATTCTACAGCGCTCTGGGTTCAGTCATTATGAACTCCTTGAAATTATGAAAAGATTACTTGACTGGAAAAACAAAATGCACCTTAGATTTTTGAGAAAATGTCATGTTTGTTTTGTATTTGCGTTGACGATCTTCTGTTTGCTAGCGGCCTGCTCGAGCGAACTGGTTACACCGAGCGCGAACGCTATTGCGTTACCGCAGGTTGTTGCGCATCGCGGCGGCGCTGGCGACGCGCCAGAGAATACGCTTGAAGCGATTAGGCTCGCGGTTGCGCACGGTGCAGATGGGATGTGGCTCACTGTGCAGTTGAGCAAAGATGGTGTGCCGATACTATATCGCCCTGCTGACCTCGCTTCATTGACAAATGCGTCTGGCCCAGTCGCACATTACACAGCGGCCGAATTGGCACGGATGAATGTCGGATGGAATTTCAAGGACGAGAATGGACACTATCCATATTGTGACCGTCCGATTGGCATCCCAACACTACGCGATGCTTTGCGCACGTTACCAGTTGGTATGCCAGTAGTGCTTGATATGAAGGCCCTACCCGCTGAGCCACAGGCACGTGCGGTGGCGCAGGTGCTGAGCGACGAGAACGCATGGCCACATGTATTAATTTATTCAACCGAGGCCGCGTATCAACAGGTTTTCAGCAGCTATCCACAAGCCCAGTTATTCGAATCGCGCGATGCGACGCGCAGCCGGCTAATAAAGATTTTACTCAATGAAGACTGTAAAAGCGTACCGTTTACGTCTGTATGGACGGGTTTCGAATTGCACCGGAAGCTAGCAGTGACGGAAAATTTCACCCTTGGCGAAGGTATCTCGCAAGTTAATGCGACTATGTGGACACCTGCGACAGTCACCTGCTTCCGTCATCAGAATACATCAGTGAAGATCCTCGCATTTTCGGTAAATAATGCGCTCGACTACCGAACTGCAGCGTGTCTCGGCTTGGATGCCGTATTATCGGATTCGCCGCGGAAGATGATGGCGATCAAAGCTGAGTTAAGCTATAAGCCATTACAGTGCGATGCAACTGCAAAGAAAGCAACTGTTATGCACTAACCACGGGCGAAATTCCAATATTTTTCTCTCAGAATAACTGAGTGAATATTCAGTTATTACTTTAATAAGGTTGGTCTTTATAGGCTTTTCGGGGGCTAATTATTTGCAAGGTTTTTTATAGCGCGATCGCCCTGGGGAAAGAAGACGAGCTGACTCGTTTTCCTAAATTTTCGTTCTCTCCGTTTAGCCTTTCCTTATCCTAAGTTTGGACTACTTTAGCGAGTGAGCATAATCGATTGTCAGCGGGGCATGATCGCTGAATTTGATTTCTTTAAAAATTGAAGTGCTGAGCGCCTGTGCAGCAATGGCTGGAGTGGCGATCTGATAATCAATGCGCCACCCGACATTTTTTGCATAAGCTTGTCCGCGGTTACTCCACCAAGTATATTGATCTGCACGTGGATCAAGCTGGCGAAAAACATCTACATAATCGATTTCATCAAAAAGCTGAGTCAACCAGGCGCGCTCTTCAGGTAGAAAACCCGAGTTTTTTAGATTACCTTTCCAGTTCTTAATATCAATTTCTTTATGTGCGATATTAATATCGCCGCATAGAATGACTTCGCGTTGCTGTTTTAATTCAATTAAATGCGGCATAAAGGCTTCCATAAAACGATATTTTGCCTGCTGCCGTTCATTTGAACTGGAGCCGGAAGGCGCATAAACAGAGATGACTGACAGCTTGCCGTAGCGAATTTCGACATAGCGTCCTTCAGCATCGAACTCAGGGTTGCCAAAGCCGATAATGCAGTCATCGGGTTCATGTCGCATATAGAGTCCCACTCCGCTATAGCCTTTTTTAAGCGCATGTTGAAAGCAACTGAAATAACCATGCGGGGCTAAAAAATCAGGCGTCATATCGCCTTGCTGCGCTTTCAATTCTTGTACGCAAACAATATCGGCTTGCTGTTTGCCGAACCAATCAAAAAAGCCTTTTTTGGCCGCTGAACGAATACCATTCAGGTTGGCGCTAATAATTCTTAGCATTTGAGTTAAATTAGAATTTTGTTTTAGGGGGTCGAAAACTGACTCACTTTTCCTCTCGGAAGTGGATCAGACCAATTTTCGTTTTAAAATCTCATTGACCTGTTGTGGATTAGCCTTACCGCGGGTGGCTTTCATCGCTTGCCCGACTAATGCATTGAACGCTTTTTCTTTGCCCGCGCGAAATTCCTCAACTGACTTTGCATGGGCTACCAGTACTGCATCTATGATTGCATCGAGCTCGCTGGTATCAGAGATTTGCTTGAGCCCTTTGGCTTCAATGATGCGGTCTGCCGCTTGTTCATCGTTAGGTTTTTCATCCCAAATGGTCTGGAATACCTCTTTCGCAAGTTTATTGGAAATCGTCCCGTCGGCAATGCGCACAAGTAGCCGCGCGAGTTGCATGGCCGAGACTGGGCAAGCACAGATTTCAATGTTGTCACGCTTAAGCTGTGAGCTGAGTTCGCCCATCGCCCAATGGGCCGCCGCTTTGGCTAAATTCGGCTCAATCACGGCTTGTTTCTGTAATACGCAAATTTGTGCAACAACGGCTTCGTAATAGGCGGCCAGCGCGTTTGACGAAGTCAGCACATCGGCGTCATAGCAGGTCAGCCCATATTGTTCAATCAGGCGTTTTTGCATTGCGGCCGGCAATTCCGGTAATGTGCTGCGCACCTGTTCGATCCACGCGGTATCGATCACCAGTGGCATTAAATCTGGGTCAGGAAAATAGCGATAATCATGTGCATCTTCTTTGCTGCGCATCGGACGTGTCTCACGCCGCTCTGGATCGTATAAACGGGTTTCCTGTTTAACGGTGCCCCCATCTTCGATTAACTCGATTTGGCGTCTGATTTCGTAATTAATGGCTTCTTCCAAAAAGCGGAAAGAGTTTAGATTTTTGATTTCCGTGCGCGTGCCGAGTTCTGGTTGGTTGACTGGGCGCACCGATACATTAGCGTCGCAACGGAATGATCCTTCCTGCATGTTGCCGTCGCACACGCCAAGCCATACCACTAGTGCGTGTAAGGTTTTAGCATAGGCAAGCGCTTCGGCTGCACTATGTAATTCAGGTTCAGTCACAATTTCGAGTAAGGGTGTGCCAGCGCGATTTAAATCAATGCCGGTCATCTCAGAAAAATCTTCGTGTAATGATTTTCCTGCATCTTCTTCAAGATGCGCGCGGGTCAAGTGAATGGTTTTCTGATAGGCGGCTTGCTTGGTTTTTTCTTGTGCGGGAACGTGGAAGGTCAGTGTGCCGCCCTGTACGACAGGAAGTTTGCACTGGCTAATTTGATAGCCTTTGGGCAGGTCCGGATAAAAGTAATGCTTGCGCTCAAAAATACTCCGAGGCGTAATCGCGCCCTCGATTGCCAGGCCAAAGCGAATCGCGAGCTCAGCTGCCGCTCGGTTCATGACTGGCAAAACACCAGGTAAGGCTAGATCTATAACGCTAGCCTGCGTATTGGGGGGCATCCCAAATTGCGTTGCAGCACCAGAAAAAATCTTTGACGCGCAGGCTAGTTGCGCATGTGTTTCAAGGCCAATCGTGGCTTCCCATTGCATCATTAAACTCCCTCTGGCATACGGGTGTGCCAGTCTGTCACTTGCTGAAAGGCGTGCGCAATTTGTAACATGCGCGCTTCGCTAAAATAGTTGCCAATAATTTGTAGACCAACCGGCCTTGAGCTATGAGTGTTCTGCCCAAAACCGCAGGGGATGCTCATGCCCGGCAAGCCCGCTAAACTGATTGATAAGGTGTAAATATCAGCCAGATACATGTGCAGCGGATCATCGGTTTTTTCGCCCAGATTCCAGGCGACGGTAGGTGAGACCGGGCCCATCATAACGTCGCATTGAGCAAAGCCTTGTTGAAAATCTTGAGCGATAAGACGACGGATTTTCTGCGCCTGGACATAATACGCATCGTAATAACCATGCGATAACACATAGGTGCCAACTAGAATACGTCGTTTAACCTCAGCGCCGAATCCTTCTGTTCGCGTTTTTTGATATAAATCGGTGAGGTCGCGGTAGTGGGCCGCGCGATGGCCGTAGCGTACGCCATCAAAGCGTGAAAAATTAGAAGAAGCTTCCGCCGAAGCCAGCACGTAATACACCGGAATCGAAAGCTCGGTTTTGGGCAACGAAATCTCAACCAGAGTGGCCCCTAATGATTCATATACCTTGAGCGCAGTCTCAAGCGCAGAGCGTACCTCCGCGGCTAACCCCGCACTAAAATATTCTTTGGGTAGACCGATACGTAACCCTTTCAAGTTGGGTGGCTCTTGCGTTTGCCCAGTTGTGGCGGATTGACTCGGATGAGCTTGAGGGTTCCAGGCGTGTCCAAGATAGCGGTTAAAGTCTTCGGTCTCATGCGCTAGGCTGGTTGAGTCACGTGGATCAAAGCCCGCTAGCGCATTTAGGAGAAGCGCGCAGTCTGCTGCACTGACAGCGATTGGGCCTGCTTGATCTAATGAGGAAGCAAAGGCGATCATGCCGTATCGTGAAATCCGGCCATAGGTTGGTTTAATGCCAGTGACGCCAGTGAATGCGGCAGGTTGGCGAATCGAGCCGCCGGTATCGCTGCCGGTGGCGGCACTCACTAACCGCGCTGCGACTGCAGCGGCAGAGCCGCCGGATGAACCGCCTGGCACAGCCGCAAGATCCCATGGGTTTTGAGTCAAACCAAAAAAGGAGTTTTCTGTGGAGGAACCCATGCCGAATTCATCCATGTTGGTTTTGCCAACACAAACCATGCCAGCCTTAGCGAGCCGTTCAACCACGGTGGCATCGAATGGGCTGACATAGTGCGCGAGCATGTTTGAGCCAGCGGTGGATTTCCAGTCACGGGTTACAAAGACATCTTTGTGTGCAATGGGGATGCCGGTTAGGGGTCCCGCGTGTCCGTGCGCGATGGATACATCGGCTTGGGTTGCGGCGGCAAGCGTAGCTTCTGGGTTAACCTCAAGCAAGGCGTTAAGTGCATTGGCGGCCTCAATGCGCGCTAAAAAATGCTGCGCGAGTTCGACCGCCGACACGGCTTTGGTATCGAGCGCCAAGCGCAGTTCAGCTAAATTCTTTTGATGCATCGTGCAGTTTTCCGGGAAAAGCGAACGCAGTAGGTAAAAACAAAATAATGTGAGCGGATTGAGCTGGCTCGCATTTATTCGATTACTTTAGGGACTAGATAAAGGCCATCTTGTATGGCTGGTGCGTTACGCTGATATTCATCGCGCGCTGGGATTTCGGTTACTGTATCGGCACGCAAACGCAAGTGAGCATCTTGAATTTGCTCGATTGGATGAGCCAGCGGTTCAATCCCATCTGTATTAACCAATTGCATTTGGGCCACCAAATCAAAAAAATCATTAAGCTCTATCAGCGTACGCTCATCTTCGCCGGCAGCGAGCTCCAGGCGCGCGAGCTGAGCGATTTTTTTAACATCTATTAAGGTCAAAGCCATAGAAATAACTCAAAAAGTCTATCGGTCAGAAAAACTTGACTAAAAAGCGAAGTTTTATAGAAAATCATTTGCAGCACAAAAATAGTTTTCCTGCAAGGGAGAGCAAATTATAAGGTATGATTAGCTATTTTATTGAGTCAGTTAGGATCCTTTAATGTTTGGTTTTCTACGTAGTTACTTTTCTAATGACCTGGCGATTGATCTAGGTACCGCCAATACCCTGATTTATATGCGCGGTAAAGGTATTGTCTTAGATGAGCCATCAGTGGTGGCGATTCGCCAAGAAGGTGGGCCGAATGGCAAAAAAACCATTCAGGCGGTTGGCAAAGAGGCTAAACAAATGCTAGGCAAGGTGCCTGGCAATATTGAGGCCATTCGCCCCATGAAAGACGGCGTGATCGCAGATTTCACGGTCACTGAGCAGATGATAAAACAATTCATCAAAATGGCGCATGAATCACGCATGTTATCGCCGTCGCCGCGCATCATTATCTGTGTCCCATGCGGCTCAACCCAGGTTGAGCGTCGCGCGATTAAAGAAGCTGCCCATGGTGCCGGCGCGTCGCAAGTTTATTTGATTGAAGAGCCCATGGCCGCGGCGATTGGCGCAGGCTTGCCGGTTTCTGAGGCCACCGGTTCGATGGTGGTCGATATTGGCGGCGGTACGACCGAGGTTGGTGTGATTTCGCTGGGTGGTATTGTATATAAAGGATCAGTGCGGGTTGGCGGTGATAAATTCGATGAAGCCATTGTCAATTATATTCGGCGCAATTACGGCATGTTAATTGGCGAGCAAACGGCAGAAACCATTAAAAAGCAAATTGGCTCGGCTTTTCCGGGTTCTGAAGTCAAAGAAATGGAAGTTAAAGGGCGTAATTTGTCTGAGGGTATTCCTCGCAGCTTCACCGTCTCTAGTAATGAAGTGCTTGAAGCGCTCACTGAGCCGCTCAATCAAATTGTTTCGCAGGTCAAAATTGCACTCGAGCAAACGCCGCCAGAATTGGGCGCAGATGTGGCCGAGCGCGGCATGATGCTAACCGGTGGCGGGGCGCTGTTACATGATATTGACCGTCTGTTAGCTGAAGAGACTGGCTTGCCGGTTCTGATTGGTGAGGACCCGTTGACCTGTGTGGTACGCGGTTCAGGCATGGCGTTAGAACGGATGGATAAGCTGGGCAGCATTTTTTCGCATGATTAATCAACCTGAGTGTATGGGCGCTGCGCCGGCGCAGTCCAAATAATTAATGATTGGCGCTGACCATGGAATATAGTCCGCCGCCACTTTTCAAGCAGGGGCCGTCGGCATTTGCGCGGCTTATCATTTTCGTTACGTTAGCACTCGGGCTGTTGATTTGCGATGCCCGCTATCGTACGCTTGAGGCGCTACGTCAAATGATTGGGATTGGTCTTTATCCATTGCAACGCGTAGCGCTTGCGCCGCGTGATTTGGTGCGCGGCATCTCGGGCTTCTTCGTCATGCGTACGACGTTGCAGGCTGAAAATCAGGAACTCAAAACGCGCAACCTAAAACTCGCGCTACAAGCACTGCAAGCCGTTCAACTCGGCTCTGAGAATGCCCATCTACGTGCTTTGCTGCAATTTGAACAACGCGAAACCATGGGCGTGGTGTTAGCTGAGATTCAATATGATGCGCACGATCCTTTTACGCAAAAAGTGGTGATTGACCGTGGTTTGCGGCAGGGGATACAAGCGGGTGCGCCAGTGGTTAATGAAGAAGGTGTGATTGGTCAAGTAACGCGTGTCTACCCGCTGCAAGCTGAGGTTACCTTATTGACTGACAAAGACCAAGCGGTGCCAGTGCAATTGGTGCGTACTGGGGTAAGAAGCATTATTTATGGGACGCCGCGTGGCGATTTGCTTGAATTGCGCTATATTCCGGTCAGCACGGATATTCAAGTGGATGATCAATTAGTGACAAGCGGTCTGGACGGAGTTTTCCCGCCGGGCTTGCCAGTGGCGAGAGTCTTGCAAGTTGATCGTCAAGACGGGGCTGAATTCGCGCGTGTCATCTGCGTACCGTATACTCCAGTCCGTGGTGCGCGCCAGTTACTCGTACTGCATTATGAGGACCCGCCCCCGCTGGAATTAAATGACGCGGCGCATAATGGATTCAAAAATACTGCAAAAGCAACCGGCGACAACTCGCAGGTTAAAGCTAAAGCAACCCGTAATACGGTCCCAACGGAACCGATTAAGCCGCGCAAAAATACAAAATCGTCCATAAACGCTAAAAGCCCGCAGCAAAATTCTTCTGCGCCAGATACAACAAGCAAGGATTCGCAATGAATCGTTTGCATCACATTTTGTTGCCAGTGAGTCCGGTATTTATTGCATTGAGCCTGGCGGCGGCTTTTGTTTTAAATCTGCTGCCTTGGGGGCGGTTGATAGGCATGCCCGATTTTGTTGCTTTGGTCGTCCTGTTTTGGAATATCCATCAGCCGCGTAAAGTGGGTATGGGGATTTCCTTTGCATTGGGCTTATTAATGGATGTACACGACGCCAGCTTGTTTGGAGAGCATGCGCTAGCCTATACGCTACTTTCATATGGCGCGATTATGATCCATCGTCGAGTATTGTGGTTTTCTCTGCTGGGCCAGGCGCTGCATGTATTGCCCTTGCTCCTGCTAGCGCAAATTGTGCCATTTACGATTCGTTTAATGACCGGCGCCGCTTTTCCGGGATGGGGATATTTGATAGATGGTTTAGTTGAAGCCGCGCTTTGGCCAGTCGCAAGCTTGCTGCTGCTCGCCCCGCAAAAACGTTCCGCTCACAACGATGATACGCGTCCAATATGATGCAGCTGGCTAGTTTTAGCGTAAAACGCCTATCTGGTCGCTGGTTAGCGTTTCTACAAGCCTTTAGCTCGGGCTTATTGGCCGCCTGAGCCTAAATTTATGCCTGACTTTAAAGATACTGAACAGCAGTTGCAGCACTTTCGCCTGCGTGTGGCGGCGGCGGCGCTGTTTGTATTTCTGTGTTTTGCCCTGTTGGCGGCGCGTTTTCTATATTTGCAGATTTGGCGCTACGGACAATATTCGCTACAGGCAGATGAAAACCGCATCTCGGTCGCGCCTATGGTGCCAAGGCGAGGGGTTATTGCTGACCGCAATGGTATTGTATTAGCCCAAAATTATTCTGCTTATACGCTCGAAATTACCCCGGCAAAAATTAATGGTACGCTAGATGAGGTGATAAATAGCCTATCGCAAATTGTGGTGGTTGACGCGCGCGACCGACGCCGCTTTAAAAAGCTGTTAGAAGATTCAAAAAACTTTGAAAGTCTGCCTCTGCGTATCCGCCTTTCGGATACGGAAGTTGCGCGTTTCACAGCACAACGCTTTCGGTTTCCAGGCGTTGAGGTGCGTATTCGCTGGTTACGCCAATACCCGCTTGGCGCCACTGCAGCGCATGTAATTGGTTATATTGGTCGGCTCTCGCAGCGTGACCAGGAGCGCATTCGAAACGCGAGCGACCTGAATGATAGCGGGGTTAGAGCTTATGACCCGCGGCTTGATATGGACAATTATAAAGGCACCGACCATATCGGCAAAATTGGTGTTGAACAGAGTTATGAGACTGAGTTACACGGCCAGACGGGTTTTGAAGAGGTCGAAGTGACCGCGGGCGGACGCCCGGTGCGGACTTTGTCGCGCAGCCAATCCATCGCTGGCAATAACCTGATGCTCTCGTTAGATATTAGTTTGCAGCAAATTGCAGAGCAAGCTTTTGCCGGCCGGCGCGGGGCGCTCGTGGCGATTGAGCCAGCTACGGGCGATGTATTGGCTTTTGTTTCCGCTCCTAGCTTCGATCCAAATGCGTTTGTTGATGGGATAGATCAGCAAACGTGGGATGAATTAAATACCTCAACCGATCGTCCACTGTTAAATCGCCCATTGCAGGGGGCTTATCCGCCGGGTTCAACCTATAAGCCATTTGTTGCCCTCGCTGGGTTAGCTTTGGGCAAACGCACTCCGCAGTGGGGTTTTCAGGATCCTGGTTTTTATACTCTGGCGGGCCATACCTTCCGCGATGATGTGCCAGGTGGCCATGGCTGGGTGGATATGTATCGCTCGATTGTGCAATCATGCGACACTTATTACTATATGTTGGCGCGTGATCTGGGCGTGAATGCAATGGCCGACTTTATGGCGCCATGGGGTTTTGGGCAGTTAACCGGGATTGATATTGAAGGTGAGATGAGAGGTGTCTTGCCTTCGACCCACTGGAAAAAGAAAGCGTACCACCGACGCCCTGACCTACAACGATGGTACGACGGTGACACAATCAGCTTAGGAATTGGGCAAGGGTATAACTCATTTACTACGTTGCAACTGGCTCATGCAACTGCGACTCTAGCCAATGATGGCGTGGTGATGAAGCCCCATTTGGTAAAAACCATCGAACATCCGCGGACTCATGAAACCCGTCTGACAGTGCCAAGTGCGAGCTACCAAATCAATGTGAATCAGAAAGATATTGATTTTATTAAGCGCGCTATGGTTGGCGTGATGACGCAAGGAACCGCGGCAAATGCTTTTAGAGGAGCAAGCTACCAAGCGGCTGGCAAGACGGGTACTGCACAAGTCTTTTCATTGCAAGGTGCAAAATATCGTGCGCATACGTTAGCCGAGCATCGGCGCGATCATGCCTTATTTGTGGCTTACGCTCCTGCTGACAAGCCAACCATTGCGCTTGCGGTAGTCGTTGAAAATGGCGGCTGGGGGGCGCAGGCTGCCGCACCTATTGCCCGTAAGGTGCTTGATTATTATTTGGTAGAGCGTTTCAAACCAAAGGCCAACGCCGCTGCAATGCCGGCTCTGCCAGGTGCTGTGTCTGAAAAACCGGTCATCCAATAATCCGTAAGGTTCGTTGTGCCAGATTCGTCAAACCAGGAAATCTTGAAATATCTGGCGTTGCAAATCGCTACTACCAAGTAGCAAACACTCTCTGCTTCAAGCAAAACTATCTTGAGAGATTTGCAATATTTACAATCTGTTTATATTAAAGGGTAAGCATAGGGGGGCAGCGTGGGTATTGCAGGATTGGGATAAAGATGCCTTATGAGTGGGTGCACTGGGACATATTGGGACGTATTGGGACAAGTTCGGTTCTGACGGTTTTTGAGGGGTTTAAGTAATTTAGGCAAGGCCAGTCATGCCGTGGGCATCCAACATGCAAACGATACAGCATACCTTCGACCATTAAAAAATGCACATTCTGCTTGCGATAAATCTGCTCATCAAGCAGAATCTTTTCCAGCCTCGACCAAAATTCATCTGTAAGAAGTAATTGGGGCATTGCAAACGGATGTGTCTTAGTGTGGAACGTCAACAATACGAGTTTGCTCCTATTTCTTAAACAATGAACTACAAACTTCAACGCGTCCTAGAATGTTGATTGAAACTTACTCAAAACGCATTAAACCGTTTTTCACCGGTTTTGATCGGACTTTTGTCCTTTTTGTTGTGCTGTTAATTGCAGTTGGCATACTGACTTTATATAGCGCAAGTTTTAATATGCCGGGACGCGTACAAGACCAACTGCGTAATGTCTTATTAACCTTTGTTCTAATGTGGGGAATTGCCAATTTATCGCCACAAATATTAATGCGTTTGGCGGTTCCCTTGTACACGGTGGGCATTAGTTTACTGATTGCTGTCGCGCTATTCGGTTTGGTGCGCAAAGGCGCACAGCGCTGGATTAATATTGGGATTGTGGTTCAGCCCTCCGAAATCATGAAAATCGCCATGCCATTGATGTTGGCGTGGTATTACCAACGGCGTGAGAGTGCGCTGCGTTGGTACGATCATATTGCAGCATTGGCACTGCTTGCCATCCCCGTCGGTTTGATCGCTAAGCAACCGGACTTGGGTACAGCCGTGCTGGTTTTTGCCGCCGGATTTTTTGTGATTTATTTGGCCGGTCTGAGCTTTAAATTAATTTTGCCGATCTTGCTGGCGGTGACGATTGCGGCGGGTTCGTTGATTGCATTTGAGCATAAAATCTGCCAGCCGCAAACACAATGGCCCCTATTGCATGACTACCAAAAGCATCGTATTTGCACATTGCTTGATCCAACCACAGATCCGCTTGGCAAAGGTTTTCATACGATTCAAGCCGTCATTGCGATTGGCTCAGGGGGCATCTTTGGCAAGGGCTGGCTAAAAGGGACTCAAGCCCATCTCGAATTTATTCCTGAGCGGCATACAGATTTTATTTTTGCCGTGTATGCAGAAGAATTTGGCCTGGTTGGCAGTATTGCGCTGCTCTTATTGTATTTATGCCTGATTGTGCGCGGATTATATGTTGCCGCGAATGGCGCGACGCTTTTTGCTCGTTTATTGGCAGGCTCGCTTACGTTAAGCTTTTTCACCTATGCGTTTGTTAACATTGGCATGGTGATTGGTTTATTACCCGTAGTTGGCGTGCCGCTGCCATTCATGAGCTACGGTGGAACTGCCTTGGTTACGCTGGGTATTGCGGTGGGTTTAGTCCTGAGTATGGGGCGGCAAAAACGTCTAATCCAGAGTTAAATTGAGGTAGCGCTTGAATGAACTGAGCGCTCAACCTCTGCCCAACAATTTGGCGTTTCATATAAACGCACCCGTTTAAGTTGTAATTCTGCGCCATAGTGATGGTTATATGCGGCAGTAAGCCGATCAAAAGCAATCCGCGCAAGATTTTCGACGGTTGGGATATGCTCAAGGACAACGGTTTTGTGGTTGGGCAGCGTTGCCAGAAAATCCCGTACTGGCGTATCGCCAGCGTACACTAAAAAAGCATGATCCCAGTGCTCAACCAAGTGCGCAAGAGCGAGCGCTTTCACCTGTGCAAAATCCATCACCATACCGCGGTCGGGCGCACCTTCAGTAAGAATGGGCTCGCCCTCTAGCGTAATTTCAAGTACATAACGATGCCCATGTAAATTACAGCATAAGCTACGGTGGTCTGGGATCCGGTGGCCAGCATCAAATTCAAGTTTGCGAGTGATTGTTAACACAGAAGTACTAATTTAAGGGATGTTTAAATATTTGTGGGTTTGTATCGATAAGCGCCAGCGCGGATGCTGTTTACACCAATCGATCGCAAATTGCGTATTCAATGCGCGCGCAGCATTATCCATAGGTTGCACCAAAAAATGCTCGAAATCGAGTGACTCATAAGCTAAAAGTTGCTGATTAGCCTGCGGCACCACAACTTTTAGCTCATGGCCCTGCGTCACGACTAATGGTGCGTCTGCTTTGGGGCTAACGCAAATCCAATCAATGCCGGCGGGTATCGGTAGCGTGCCATTGGTTTCAAGCGCAATTTCAAAGTGTGCGGCATGCAGCGCTTGGATTAAATCATCATCAAGCTGGAGTAAGGGTTCCCCGCCAGTACAGACAACCAAGCGATGCCTTGCATCTGATGGCCAGAGAGCAGAAATTTGAGCGACTAATGACGCGGCATTTTTATATTTCCCACCCTTTTCGCCATCTGTCCCAACAAAATCCGTATCACAAAAGCGGCAAACCGCTTGGGCGCGATTTTGCTCGCGGCCAGACCATAAATTACAACCCGCAAAGCGGCAAAATACAGCAGGACGACCGGCATTAATGCCTTCGCCTTGCAATGTATAAAAAATTTCTTTAATCGAATAAGAAGCCATAACCAAGAGTTTACCGGCTTAAGGCTACCCTGTTTTTAATTTAGGCCCGCTACGAAGGCGGTATACCCTTGTTTACGCAACATGCAAGATGGACATTCGCCGCAACCATAGCCCCAGTCATGTAGTGTATTACGCTTGCCCAGATAGCAGGTGTGTGTTTCAAGTCGAACTAAGTCAACCAATAACTCGCCGCCAAGCGTATAGGCAAGCTGCCAGGTTTGCGCTTTATCAAGCCACATCAACGGAGTTTCGATCACAAAACGGCGATCCATCCCCAGATTGAGGGCGACTTGCAGTGCTTTGACGGTATCGTCACGGCAATCTGGATAACCGGAAAAATCAGTTTCGCACATTCCTGCTACGAGTACCTGTAAATTCCGTCGATACGCGAATGCGGCAGCGACCGTCAAGAACAGTAAATTACGGCCTGGCACAAAGGTATTGGGTAACCCGTTAGCAAGTGTCTCAATCTGAATATCGCGCGTCATGGCCGTATCGCTGATAGCCCCAAATACAGACAAATCGACCAGATGATCACCATGTAAGCGGGTACGCCAAGGCGCGAATGCTTCAGTTTCTATGAGACGCGTTCGAAAAAGGTTGCGGCATTCAAGTTCAACCCGATGGCGTTGGCCGTAATCAAAGCCGATGGTTTCAACATGATGAAACCGCTGCAGCGCCCAGGCAAGGCAGGTCGCCGAATCTTGGCCGCCGGAGAATAGTACGAGTGCACGGCTATGAGGGTTTGTTTGCGCCGCCACTTTAGTCTCCTGTCATGGAACCTATGGACAAAAGAAAGACTTGCTAACACCCAAGTCCTGAAGTACTGGTGGCCCGGGGCGGGTTCGAACCACCGACACACGGATTTTCAGTCCGCTGCTCTACCGACTGAGCTACCAGGCCACAAAGCCGAGAGTATAGCAAAGAACTCTTGCGTGTGTATAGATTTGCCGCTTGCGATGTTTATGCCATTCGCGTTCAGCGCAGCATTTTTTGTTCCTGGATAGATTTTCGATACGCTTTCGGAAGAATCTTATATAAAAAATTTTCGGAAGGAGGGATTCGCTATGCAAAATCGGGATTTTTCTAGGACAGAGCCTGCGGCAAGGGGAATAAAAATCTTGACGATGCCAGTGATAAGCGCCTGGCGATTCATGCTAAGGATGCTGCCAACGATGACACAAGCACTAAATAAATAGACAAATTTAGTCGAGTGCCAAAAGTCGCTGATTACCGTAATTAATTCACTAGGTAAGATTTTGTAATGGGCCAGACAGGCTGGAAGGAGGATGCTTACGATAACCGGCCCGCCTATTTGTCGTAGAACCGGAATGCGCTCACCTATTGCGGCACAGGTAAAGCCGCATGCGGCAAGCAGCGCGATCATGATTGAAATATCGCCAGAGATTTCTTTTAGGGCTAGCAGAATTCCTAGGCAAGCAAGGATAAGGAAATATGCCGGCAACGGGATAATGCCAACTCTCTTATTAATTAGCCTTTGCCAGTGAGCGCACCTGAATAAAAGTCTGAGTCTCCCCATTTCCGTGAATTTATCAAATTTGCTTCAGACCCAAAGCGACAGGCATTGCTTGCAGAATACGCGATTGGCCCAATACAGCGAGACGCCTTCAATTATATTAAACCTAAGCAGGCTATGCATCTTACAAGCTATCCCACGAATCTTGAAAAAGGGCGGCACGTTGATGCTACTTATTGGCTTAAAAATCAAAATAGCATGATCCTACGTTTTAATGAATGGATGCTAGGTCAAGCGAGGGCATAATACTGTTCTCAGCAGTGGTTGCATCTATTTGCAGATCTCACGAACCTAAAATTTATTTGACCCTTGCTATTCAAAGCACCCCCTAAGTGTTTTCAGAATTCTATCGAGAGGGCACTTCTAAAAAAGCAACGGCATGAAAAATACGATTGCTTAAAGGGAGGGATTGTCATGGAGTTATGCTGTATCGAAGATGTACTCGTCTCCAATAAAATGACTCCAGCGCCGCAGTATGGTCGGAAAAAGATATTCGTCAAATAGGAACACCTAGTTTTATCGTTGTTTTTTCAATAGAAGGGCGGCGGCTATATTCGGTGAGTAAACTCTTAAAGTGTGGTTTGTGAACCACTCTATCATTAAAACGGGTTGTAGGTTTCCGCTGCTTAGAGTAGATTGTTTGTTGCTCATTTGGCAATGTTAAGAAATAAATAAGCAATCCTGGTTTTTTTGGTTTCACTCTATAATTTTTTAAACTAAATAAGGGTGCTTTGGGGGCAAAGAAGATGATCATTAATCAAAAAAGACTGCGCTATTTCTATGCGGTGCACACCAATGGAAAAATCCGCAAAGCCGCAGATTATTTAGATATTGATTGTTCTGTCATCACTCGCCAGATTGCGCTATTAGAAGAAGAGATAGGTGAAAAGTTATTCGAGCGGCATTCTCGAGGTATGACATTAACGGAGGTGGGGGCATTATTGCTTGATTACTACCGCTATACTCAGAATGCCCAGCAAGCTTTTGAGACAGGTTTACAGGAATTGCGCGGAATGAAGCGAGGAGCAATTCGTATTGTTGTGCTCAAAGCGTATGGTGAGCTTCTAGTAGAGAGTGTGCTCAGTGATTTCTGTAAAGAGCATTCTGGTTTAAATATTTCGATTACAGAAACCAGTACAGCCGATCAAGCAGTGGCTGAGGTCATCGCGGATGAGGCACATATAGGAATTATGAGCCATTATTCTCTAAATAACCAAAATATTAAATACAGTGTTTGTGCGTCGCTTCCTATGTGTTTAGTGGTAAGTCATAAGCACCCGCTGGCGGTCCAGAAAAAGGTTACTTTCTCGGATGCAGCACGTTACCCGCTGGCGTTGCCGTCCCCTACATCTAATTTGTGGCATATGATTCGGGAAGCCGAACGCTTGGAGAACATCCAACTCACTCCGGCATTTATCAGTGACTCTATCTCTGCTCGGAAAAAATTTTCTAGTATTGATAACGGCGGAACGTTGATGTCAGCACTTGCTGCGGCCCAAGAAATTAAAACCGGTCAGCTGGTGGCACTTGAAATAGATCACCAATGTTTTCAAGCGTTCCAACTCTGTTTGGTTGTCAAAAGGAATAAGCCATTTCTTCCGGCAATGAATCAACTACTTAGAACGCTCGAAGCAAAACTACGGGTTTGCGCGCAGACGGCTAAGGGCCTGAGCGCTCATTAATGAGACTTAATAACTGTGGAGCCCCTTTTTGATTACTCGCCGCACAACCATTAAGGCACTAGCCGTTGCTGCAACCGCCCCTTTTGTCTGGACGCCTTCCCGGGCGGCTTCGCGACAGATCATCATACGTGATCCTGGTGGAATTTATGCAAAAATATACCAAGACATTTTATACAAGCCTTTTACGCAAGAGACGGGTATTGGAGTGATCAGCATCCAGTCTGATGCAGAACCGACTGCGCAGATTCGGACGATGGTTGAGAGTAAGTGTTATCTATGGGATATGGTGGCGATCAGTCATCGGGCGGTTCTATTTATGACAACAGACAAGGTTTATCTGGAAAAGCACGAGCTTGAAGATGATCCTATTGTTTCATCGATTCCACCTCATTTTAGATCCGCATACGGAGTGGGCACGAATGCATATGCGACTGTACTTGCCTATAGGACAGATGCTTTTAAAAGGCATCAAGCACCTCAATCATGGAAAGATTTTTGGGATGTAGAAAGATTCCCTGGCCGTCGCAGTCTACGTAAGCTTCCTTATGACACGATTGAAATTGCATTAATGGCGGATGGTGTTCCGCTAGAGAAAATTTATCCGTGTAATCTTGATAGAGCGCTTAGTAGCCTTGATACGATTAAACCCCATGTCTCAGTCTGGTGGGGAGGGAGCGGACCACAGACCGAACATTTGCTGAAAACCCGTGAAGTTGATTTAATTCCGGTTTTTAGTATTTGGGCGCAGGCTGCCATAGATGCTGGTGCGCCGGTTGCAATTTCATGGGAACAGCACCTTTACGGATGTCACAATTGGGCAATTTTGAAAGGAAGCCCTAATGCCGATGCCTGCCGAAAATTTATTCGGTTTGCCTGTCACCCAAAGCGGCAAGCGCTACTCGCGCCATACGGAATTGGACCTACTCACCCTGATGCGTTTAAGTCAAATTATATTCATTCGAAATATGTTAGGCGTCTTCCAACTCATCCAGATAACCTTAAAAAAGGTTTATTTATTGATGCTTCGTATTGGCTTAAACAAGATGACATCATCCAACGATTTAACCACTGGCTATTGGTTTGATACCCGTAACTAGTACATTCTTATCTCCTAGATCTGAGTATTCATTTAACCTCCCCATCAAGCATAGCCTTTAAGCGTTAGCGTTTAGGGTACATAAAAGAAGCAACGGTATTTGCACATGCCGCTGCTTAAGAGAGGATTAGCCATGACTCATTCTGTATCAAAGGTGCGCTCGCTCTTCAATCAGCTGATTCTGATGCGAGTTAGTGTGGCCAAGAAAAAATATTCATCGAATAGGTCGGACAAGCTTTAACGCTGTTTTTTCCAGCAACAGGCGTACCATCGAAGTGTTACCTTTTGCTCACTGTATATTTAATCAGCTACTACTTTTTTCTTTTTTAAGGTAGATTATTTACTACTTATTTAACAACATCAAAGCAGAAAAAGCGAATCTTAGCCGGTATGAGGTTACTCTATAATTTTCTGCAGCGGGAATAGTTTAGGAACGGGGACGATGGTCATCAATCAGAAGCGACTGCTTTATTTCCATGCGGTTTATGCCCAAGGAAAAATCCGCAAAGCAGCAGATCATTTAAATACGGACTGTTCTGTCATTACCCGCCAGATTCAGCTATTAGAACAGGAGTTGGGCGCTAAACTGTTTGAGAGGCGTCCTAGAGGGATGGCGCCGACTGAGGCGGGTGAATTATTAATGGAATACTATCGGGGCCAATATAAATTAGAAGAGACTCTAATGGTTCGCTTACAAGAGCTGGAGCAACGGGGCAATATTCATCTTGCTATGCCTACTGCCTTTGTGATTCCATTAATGAGCATATTTGATGATTTCCGCCTTCAATACCCTAATGTGCATCTTCATATCGAAGAAATTTTTGAGTCTAATAAAATTGTCAGCTTAGTTGCTGAAGATATTGTGCATATAGGCGTAATTCATTGTTGCTCTAATTTTCCGGATATTCGTTGCTACGCAAGCGAGCCTTTACCTTTAAGGCTATTGGTCAATAAAACTCATCCGCTCTCTGATCGGCGCAAGGTCACTTTTTCAGAAGCGATAAGCTATCCATTTTCATTAGCTGCTGCCACAGATATTGTTTCATCCTCAATAAAGAAAGCCGCTCTTTCCGAGAAAATTGAGCTGCCTCTTCCAGTATTCGTTAGTAATTCAACCGTAGCCCGGAAAATCTTTGCTTGCACGGGCTCGGGTGGAATATTTATGTCGGAATTTTCAGCGTATGAGGAAATTAAAACGGGTAAGCTGGTGGCGCTGGAAGTCGAACATCCAGTTTTTAATTCAGCCGAGCTGAGCCTCATTGTTAGACGAGGCAAATCACTTTCGTCAGCAGCGAATCAATTGCTTAGATTGCTTTCTTCAAGATTACCTATGTTCAGACAGCTTAAGCCAGAGGCTAGTGATAGCCTAATACATTGAGGACTCCAGATGAATCATCCACCTAACGAAAAACGTAGAGCAGCGGTTAGAAAAATGGTTGCTTTAAGCGCAGCAGTGGTAGCTTCGCCTTTTGTCATTACCTCTGCTAGGGGAGCGGGTAAAGAAAGTGTTAAGCAAAAAATAGTCATCCGTACTTCGGGCGGCTATCTTCAGCAGGCATACACAGAAATCCTATTCAAACCTTTTAAGCAAAAATTTGGGATTGAAGTGATCGGCATTCCATCCAACGCCGAGCCCACCGCAGAAGTTAAGGCAATGGTCGAAACCAAAGCTTACACATGGAATATGGCAAGTCTTAGCCATCGGGCGATCCAGTTTTTGGGTCCAGCTTATCTAGAGCCACATGGACTTGAACATGATCCCGTGGTCTCAACCATTATGCCGCAATTCATGTCACCTTACAGCGTAGGGACGAACGTATTTACGATCGTGCTTGCGTATCGCACGGATGCTTTTAAAGCGCGCCAAGCGCCAAGAACATGGCAGGATTTTTGGGATACCAATAACTTTCCTGGCCGCCGCGGGCTGCGCAGAAGCCCCTTCGATACCATCGAACAAGCGCTTATGGCAGATGGCGTTCCTCCGAGTCAAGTTTACCCATGTGAACTCGATCGTGCCTTTCGCAGTCTGGACAGAATTAAATCTCATATCTCCGTCTGGTACCAAAATGCCCCGGAAACTGAACAACTTCTTAAATCTGGCGAAGTCGATTTAATCCCGGCTTTTACGGACCGCGTGCTAGCTGCGATTAAGGCTGGCGCACCCGTTACATTTTCGTGGGATCAGCATATCTATGGATACGATAATTGGACCATTCTAAAAGGCGCACCTAACGTTGATGCTTGCCGTGAATTCATCAAATTTGCCTCACATCCACGGCAGCAGGCACTGCTTGCACCGTACGGGATAGGGCCCACCCAACCGGAGGTTTTAAAGCCAGGCTATATTGATCTAAAGCATGCCAAGCTGCTTGCGACTTATCCAGACAACCTCAAAAAAGGTCTCCCTAGCAACGCTTTATACTGGATGAACCATCAAAGCTCGGTGATTGAGCGCTATAGTCGGTGGATGCTAAGTTAGCTAAACGTTTAACCGATTCGAGCTGACTTCCGCTGTCTTTACCTTTACGTAAGTTAGTGAAGTAAAAATCATCCGCTAGCCAATAGGCATAAAGTGGGAATTTACCCTGTTCCATCAACATTAGGAACGTAAATGGAAGATCAAAATAAGCCTAACAATAACCGCCGTAACCTGATGAAGGCAGTCGCGGCGGTAGGGATAACAGCAGTTTCTATTCCGTTCATTATGACTTCTCGAAAAACGGCTCAGAAACGCCTTCCTCATAAAGATCAAGACATTGTCATTCGCACTTCGGGCGGGAAAAGCCACCTCGCTTATACCAAGATACTTTTTGAACCTTTTACCGAAGAAACAGGTATTAAAGTAACTGGCATTCCATCCAATGTGGAGCCTATCGCAGAAATTAAAACGATGGTTAATACGCAAACGTATCACTGGAGTATGGCGTGTTTAGGCAGCAGAGCAATCCCCATTCTTAGTCAGTTAGGCTATTTAGAACCGCATGGGCTAATGAATGATAATGTCGTCAAAAACATGATTCCGCAGGCTTTATCAAACTATAGCGTTGGGAAGAATGTTTACACTACAGTATTGGCCTATCGGACAGATATTTTTAAAGGCCGTTCTATACCGAGAACGTGGGGAGATTTTTGGAACGTGGAAAAATTTCCTGGCCTGCGCGGCCTACGTCAAATCCCGTTCGATACGCTTGAAGAAGCGCTGATGGCTGATGGCGTGGCTCCTAGCGAAGTGTATTCTTGTGCGGATGGAGTTAACCGTGCATTTCGCAGCTTAGATAAAATTAAGTCGCATATCTCTATCTGGTGGCAGAATAACCCGCAAGCTGAGCATCTATTAAAAGCCGGGGAAGTGCATCTGATTCCGGCTTTTTCCACTTCTGTCATATCTGCCATGGAGGCGGGGGCACCCGTTACATTCTCCTGGGATCAACACATTTACGCATATGACAGTTGGACTATTTTAAGGGGAGCACCTAACGCTGACGCTTGCCGAGAATTTATCCGGTTTGCGACGGATCCTGAGAGGCAAGCGCGCCTTATACCCTATGGGATTGCACCCACTCAACCGGCCGCGTTGGAACCCAGTATTTTGAAAAAAAACGATATTAATCCCAAGTATCTAACGTTACTCGCAACGTACCCAGACAATTTAAAAAAAGGCCTGTTTAATGATGGTTTGTATTGGATGGATAAGCATAGCTCGATTATCGAACGGTTTAACGAATGGAGGCTAGGCCAAGCAGGCGCTTGAATGTTTAGCGCTTAATCCATTAAATCTCTAGCTCATCGGCCCGATGACAAGCAACCTGCCGATGATCCACCTCGCGTAAGACGGGCACTTCATGCCGACAACGCTCAATCGCATAAGGGCAACGCTGGTGAAACGTGCAGCCGGCCGGAGGATTCAGCGGGGACGGAAGCTCTCCTTCAAGGTGAATTTGAATGCGTCTTTCAGAAGAGCGGATTGCTGGGGTAGCGGACATAAGGGCGCGCGTATAGGGATGACGGGCGCGGGCAAAAAGCGTATTTTTGTCGCCAAATTCAACAATCCCCCCAAGATACATGACCATCACGTCATGCGCGATATGTTCGACTACAGATAGATCATGCGAGATAAATACATAGCTAATACCGAAACGATCCTGTAAATCCATGAAAAGATTGAGGATTTGCGCTTGAATAGACACATCAAGCGCAGAGACGGGCTCATCGGCCACTACAATTTGCGGCTCAAGAATCATCGCCCGAGCAATCGCAATGCGTTGTTGCTGGCCGCCAGAAAACATATGTGGGTAACGCCTCATATGCTCAGGCCGTAAGCCAACCGTAGCGATCATTTCCTCGATGCGCGCCAAGCGGGTGGCCTGATCGAAATCCGTATTAATAATGAGGGGTTCGGCTAAAGTAGCGTAAACGGTTTTTCTTGGGTTAAGCGACGCAAATGGATGCTGGAAAACCATTTGTACGCAGCGGCGTAGCATTGCACGGGTAGCGCGGTTAGCGGTAGCAGCGTTATGACCATTGATCAAAAGTGTGCCTGAAGTAGGCTCTTCAACCATCGTAATTTGGCGTGCAAGCGTTGATTTGCCACAGCCTGATTCCCCAACTACGGCAAGCGTTTTGCCGCGCGCGAGAGAAAATGACACTTGATTCAATGCGCTCACTAAGCTGTGCCCAAGGAATCCTTGGCGCACCGAATAATGTTTAGTTAAACCTTCCGCGACAAGCACGGTGTCAGGGGCATTCATGATGTAAAGTAAGAGGCGGCAGGTGTATGAGCGGCTGATTGCAAATTAAGCGGTTTAATGCAGCGTACCGCGCCTCCTTCAAGAGGTGTCAATGGCGGCCGCGCTTGTTCACAAGCGTCAATTCTATATTTACACCGCGGCGCAAATAGGCAGCCTGGCGGACGGTCCTGATGCCCAGGTACCACGCCTGACAGCGCTACGAGGCGCTTGGCTCCGCGGTTATGCTCGGGAATTGCCGTCAGTAATGCTTCTGTATAGGGGTGATGCGGTTGCTCAAAAATTTTGGGCACGTCATTTGTTTCAACAATCTCGCCCGCATACATGACCGCGACTCGTCGCGCAACTTGCGAGACTACGGCAAGATCATGCGAAATTAATACGAGCGCCATACAACGTTCTTTTTGTAAATCAACCAGCAATTGCATAATCTGGGCTTGAATGGTGACATCAAGCGCAGTGGTTGGTTCATCGGCAATCAGCAATTTGGGATTGCAGGCAATCGCCATAGCAATCATTACGCGCTGATTCATCCCGCCCGAGAGTTGGTGTGGGAAAGAGTTGATGCGATTTTTGGCATCTGAAATCCCAACTTGATCAAGTAACTCTAGCGTACGCGCATGGAGCGCCGCGCCACGTAAGTCTTCATGTTGATGCAGTACTTCTTTGATCTGTGCGCCTACGGTGTAGCTTGGATTAAGGCTTGCCAAAGGGTCTTGAAACACCATTGAAATATCTTTGCCGATAATTTTTCGCCGGGCCCGAGGCGATGCATTGAGCAAATCTTGCCCATTGAACTGGATCTTGTCGGCGCGTACTTGACCCGGTGCATCAATGAGTCCCATTAAAGCCAGCATGGTAATGCTTTTGCCACACCCTGATTCACCGACAATCCCTACGACCTCGCCAGGTGCAATGTCGAAATCGATGCGCTCCACGACTGGCGGTCCACCAAAACTGATCGAAAGCTGGCGGATAGTTAAAAGGTTTGGTTTCATCTAGTTAATAAATTTGCTTTAATTTGGGGTCAAGGGCATCGCGCAACCCATCGCCAAGCAAGTTAATGGAAAGTACGGTGACCAGAATAGCAACCCCGGGCATGGTCACCATCCACCAGGCGCTATTCATATAATCGCGCGCGGAAGCCAGCATTGAACCCCACTCAGCCAGCGGAGGCTGTACGCCAATCCCGAGAAAACCTAGCGCTGCGGCATCCAGCAGCGCGGTTGAAAAGCCAAGGGTTGCTTGCACGATTAACGGGGCTGCGCAATTTGGCAATACTTGCGAAAACATCAGCCGAAAAGTGCTTGCCCCTGCTACGCGGGACGCAACCACATATTCTTTGCTTAACTCAGCCAGTGCCGAAGCGCGAGTGAGCCGCACATAACCGGGCAGAGTGACAATTGCGATGGCATACATTGTATTGGTGAGTCCTGGGCCGAGTATCGCGACTACTGCAACGGCCAATAAAAGCGCAGGTAATGCCAGCAGCACATCAATCAGACGCATGATAGGCGCATCCAGCCAGCGCTGAAAAAATGCAGCGCATAAGCCAAGCACGGTCCCTAGCGAAAGCGCGAGTAAGACTGAAATGCTGCCGATCCAAAATGATAAGCGCGCCCCATATATTAACCGAGAAAGAATGTCGCGCCCGGCTTGATCTGTGCCCAATATAAAGCGCCAAGAACCATTTTCTTGCCAAGCAGGGGGGACGCGAATCGCATCTCGATATTGCTCAATCGGATCATACGGCGCGAGTACAGGTGCGAAGATTGCAGTAAGCATAAGTGCGATAAGTAGCGCGCCTGCTAAGACTGCTCCCCGATGGGTGCGGAAATGCGCCCAAAATTCTCTTAAGTTGGATTCGTTCATTGCTACCTCGAATGGCGAATACGCGGGTTAAGCACGCCGTATAACACATCGACCAGCAAATTAACGATGATAACGAGTGTAGCCAGCACTAAAATGCCACTTTGCACAATCGGATAATCGCGCCGGTTGATGGCATCAATCAGCCATTTGCCGACCCCGGGCCAAGAGAAAATCGTCTCGGTGAGTACTGCGCCTGAAAGCAGTGAGCCAACTTGCAAGCCAATCACGGTTACCACCGGAATTAATGCATTGCGTAGCGCATGGACGATGATCACGCGGCTTGGCGAGAGCCCTTTGGCGCGCGCAGTGCGAATATAGTTCTCACGCAAAACTTCGAGCATGGAGGAGCGGGTCATACGCGCAATCACCGCTAGCGGAATGGTACCTAATACAATGGATGGCAAAATTAAATGATGTAGGGCAGAACGAAAAGCGCCTTCTTGGTCAGAAAGCCAGGTATCAATCAGCGTAAAACCGGTAACCGAGGGGATATCATATTGAATTGCCAAGTGCCCTGATACAGGCACCCAACCAAGCTGTACGGAAAAAAACATAATGAGGATTAATCCCCACCAAAAGATCGGCATTGAATAGCCTGCTAGCGCGATGCTCATCATTGCGCGATCAAGCAGCGAGCCGGGCTTAAGCGCTGCCAAAATACCCGCCGGCAAACCAATCAGGAGGGCGAAACAAAGCGCTCCCAATGAGAGCTCAAGCGTTGCCGGAAAGCGGGCTAAGAATTCATCCATAACGCTGGTATGAGTGGCGAGTGAAATACCGAGATCACCGTGCAGAACCTTTGATAAATAACGCAGATATTGCACCGGTAATGGCAAATCCAGTCCGAGGTGGTGCATCGCTTCAGCATGAGCTTCTGGCGTAATGCCGCGATCGCCCATCATGATTTCGATGGGGTCGCCGGGAATCACATGAATGAGCGTAAAGGTAAGTACCGTAATGCCGATAAAAGTCGGCACGAACATACCAAGACGGTGGAGAATAGATCGCAACATAGCGTTATTTTATAACTGATGACTTCAGTGATTGTACGGCAGACCAACCTAGCATGGTGTGCGGTCAGCTAAAATACGCTCACTATGGTTTCTTCTTTAACTTCCGTATTATCTAACATGCGGCGCATTGATCGTGAGCAGCTTCGTATGCTTTTATCGTCCTCTTTACAAAAATTGACGATTGAGGTGGTTGACGAAACGGGTTCGACGAATGCGGATTTAATCGCTCGTCTAAAGACTGTGAGTCAGCCTAGATTGCCCATCGTGCGCGCTGCGTATCGACAAACAGCTGGGCGCGGGCGACATGGGCGGCCATGGGTTGCCTCGCCTGGCAATGCGTTACTTTTTTCGTTTGCTTGTGAAATACTTCGGCCACCGGCTGAGCTGGCCGGACTTAGCCTTGCCGTAAGTACCGCAGTGATGGCTGGATTACACGCTCTGATGCCCACGGACATGCATCGTCTGGCGTTGAAATGGCCGAATGATATTTTGCTGGATGGCGCAAAATTAGCGGGTATTTTGATTGAAATTGCGCGCAGCAGTCATACTTCAAGTATGGCAGTGATCGGGATTGGGCTCAATCTTGATGGTGAGGCGGCGTTAGCAGCCCAGTTGAGTGCGCAGGCTAATCCACCTGCGGTTTTAGCACGCGTATTGCCGCAGGTTGCGATGACCAATGTGCTGGCGCATCTGCTGAATGCCCTGGCTGCCATGCTCGAGCGTTTCAGTGAGCATGGCTTAGCGCCTTTTTTGCCAGCATGGAATGACAGCCATGCTTATGCGGGCAAAAAAGTATTTGTATTAGAGGGTAATCGTGAAATTCTAAGGGGTATTGCAATGGGCGTTGACGCATATGGTCGATTGTTGATTGATACGGGCAACGGCATGCAAACCCTTGCCAGCGGCGATGTTTCTTTGCGAGCGCATATTCTGTAATATCGCCGGTTTTTACTTACTTTGCCTATAAACAGGCTTTTTTCAATAAATTCATAATGTTTTCTGTTTCATCAGCAGCTCCTTTTCTTTTAATCGATGCGGGTAATAGCCGCATTAAATGGGCGTTGGCCGACGCAGGTGGTGTGCGTTTTGCCTCCGGCGCTTTTGCACACGAACGCGGCGCTTTACTTTCATTGCCAGAGCCGGATTGGTCGATGTTGCCAGCGCCAGGTAGCGTTTGGATTGCCAATGTGGCGGGAGAACGTACGGCGCGACGGCTTGAAACTTTAACCAGCACCCGCTGGCCAGATGCACCGCGTCATACGATAAACGCGCAGCCTTATCAGTGTGGGGTGCGCAATGGTTATCGGGATTACCGGCAACTCGGCAGTGACCGTTGGGCAGGTCTGATTGGCGCGCGCGCAACGTATCCAGCAGAACATCTATTAATTGCTACTTTGGGCACTGCCACTACACTGGAAGCACTTTATGCCGACGGCAATTTTGCGGGTGGTTTGATCGCGCCTGGCGGAACCATGATGATGCACGCATTGGGGCAGCATACCGCGTTGCTGCCGACGGCTGAACAAATGACGAGAGAGTGCGAGTCACAGCAGAATGGCGAGCAAGTTGGAGCCTTATTTGCAACCGATACGCAGACGGCGTTGCATGAGGGTTGTTTACTTGCTCAAGCGAGCTTAATTGAGCGTGCTTGGCGCGATTTATCCACGCGCATAGGCGCTCCGGTGCGATGCGTATTAAGTGGGGGGGCAGCGCATAGCGTGGCACGCTTATTGGCCATTGATTACTCATATCATGAGCACTTAGTACTTACGGGGCTTGCATTAATTGCACGAGAGCAAATGTGCGTTTAATGATCGTTAAATTCGTATGGCCTAAGTTTTAGGATGGTTTACGCCTCATTATTGCCCTAGTATCAAACTATAAAGTTATGCCGTAAGCGCTATAAAGAATCGGCGCTGAATGACTGTAAAGCTTAGAAAGTTGATGCGGGGCAATCATGCAAGAGGTGCCACATCGTGTTTAAAAGGCTTTTGGGTTTCACCTCTAAGACAAAGCAAGATTTAAGTCATCAAGCCACTTTAAATTCCAATGCTTCGAGCCGGGGAACGCCCCATTTAAGCGAAAGAAATAAACCATTAAAAGGTTCGCTTAATGAGGTTTTAGGGTTGTTGAAAGAGAAAACCTTGATTAATTCTAATCTTCGGCACACCCCTAATAAAATCACACCTAAGAAGGGTTTTTTAAAGAAAAAATCCGACAAAGAAACCATAAAAATTAGTGAAAAATTCAATAATAGTGATCTTTTTAGGGCTTTAGGGTTTTTGCAAGCCGCGCCATCTCCAAAGCATGTCTTGGTAGCAGACGGTTCATTAGAGAGTGGGGTCCAATTTGAATGGATTAATCCTCATCGGAAATTTTTTCCTGCAACCCAAGTAGAAGAACAAAAGCTAGAGACAAAAATGAACTTTGCGCTACAAGCATTGGATAAACTTTTGACTCATCAGTTCAATTTTTTAAATGGCACGAATAGCAAAGACTATGACGGACAAAATGCACATTGGCCGGTCCAGACAACGCAAGAGGGTGTCAACGCGAAGTATCAGCAAGCCTTCAAAAATTTAGCAGAAGATTTAACTCAGGAAGTTGAGGAATATATCCATACATTCAGTTTAGACTCGGAGAATAGAGATTCTCTAGAGATTTTGAGGCTTGCGCGCGAATTTGAGGCGTTACCAGAAAAAAGGGAAGCCGTAGGCGAGTTCTCAACACATGGCGTTGAGGCTCGAATTTCATGGATGCCTTCCGCTGAAGTGGCTTCTTTAAGTCAAGAAGAAAAAGCTGAGTTTGATGCAAAAGCGATGCTTGCAAATGAATTATTAAAGAAGAAAGAGCAAAAATTAAAAGAAATTATAGAAGAGGAAAGACTGGCTGCCTCAAAATACGTTGCGAAAAAAATGCTCTTTCTAACCACACAAAAACTGGACGCGCCTAGATCAGGTCGATCTAGCAGTCGAAGCCTGCAAATCAGGGCACTTGAGAATAGGCTGAGGCAAAAGATACGGGATCTTAACGGCCAAATGAAAGCAAGAGAGAAGTAAGGGGAAATCGCCTCACTTAGCCTGAAAAGGTGCGTGCTTTACGCAATAAGGCAGACGTTGAGCGCTGATGCTCAAATGGAATCGCCAGTGCTTGTCCGCCCCAACCCCTTACCAGCTTGGCTTCTGGCAATGTTTCCATATCATAATCACCGCCTTTAACGAGTATATCGGGCCGCAACGCATCAATCAATGTGATTGGGGTGAATTCTTCAAAGCACACCACCCAATCTACACATGCAAGTGCGGCGATAAGGGCCATGCGATCTGCTTCATGATTAATTGGGCGATCCTTGCCTTTGCCCAGTAAACGTACCGACGCATCGCTATTCACGCCAACGATTAAACATGCGCCCAATGTGCGCGCTTGAGCTAGATAACTGACATGGCCACGGTGCAAAATATCGAACACTCCGTTGGTAAAAACAACGGGTGCTGAAAGGGTTGGGCGTTTTGCTGCGAGCTGTTCGCGAGTTACGATTTTTTGTTCAAAATGAGTCAGCATAGGAAATACGTTTTTGAATGTCATCAGCTTGCTATAATACGCTTTCTCTTGGGGCGTTAGCTCAGTTGGTAGAGCAGCGGACTCTTAATCCGTAGGTCGAGCGTTCGAGCCGCTCACGCCCCACCAGATTCTATAAGGGTTTTACCAAATTTCTTGGCATAGGTTGATTGTGCTTTGTGTAATCGTGCCAGCAAAATAGCTAGGATGATTCTCATCCTCTGCCCAAATTTATCCATTGCCGCCTGAATGTGTTGTCCGTTCTGGTGCGAATAGCGTTCAACCATTGCTAGTGTTTTATGCCCACTGATCCGTTTAACAGTAGGCAAATCGATACCTGCCTGAACAAGGTGTGTGATGGCGGTATGGCGCAAGGTATGACGTACCACGCTCCTAGGGTCAAGTCCGGCAGCGAGGACGGCTTTAATAAAAGGCTTGCGAATATCAACGGTGTGACCCGACTTTGCGGCGGGTGATGGAAATAGCCCGAGCGTACCAGGCTGTAGCGCCGCTACATAGTCTGCTACGTCAACAACAGGAAATTTTGGAAGAGGTGCGGTGACTGTTTTTTTGCTCAGTGGCCTGGAATATAATTGAAATATCAGATTAGGTAATGACTAAAACAGATGACATTCCTTTTGTGATCCCAGGGTTTTTGAACAATCGCTACCCGTCTAATTTTTGCTTTATCTCTTTTATTTCTCGTCTGAGCTCTGCTTCTAGCTCTTCTTCCGTTGGCAAATGAAATTGGTATTTACTGGCAAAAACTTGCTTAGTCTTATCACCAAGCGTATATTGAACCATTGCGTCACTTTTATCAGTACAGAGTATCAGACCGATCGTCGGGTTATCGTCTTTTGCAATAATTTCCCGGTCAAAATAATTAACATATAACAGCATCTGGCCTAAATCAGCATGTGATAGTTTTCTAATCTTAAGATCAATAATGACGTAACATTTTAAAATGACATGATAGAAGACAAGATCTGCATAAAAATGATCGCCATCTAAGGAAAGCCGCTTTTGCCTTGCCACAAATGCAAAGCCTTTACCCAACTCTAATAAAAAATGCTGTAGATTATTTATTAAAGCTTCTTCGAGTTCTGATTCAACTAATCGATGTGATTCTGGTAGATTGAGAAATTCAAGAACCATGGGTTCTTTAATAGTATCCTCTGGTTTAGTAATTTCCTGACCTTTACAGGCTAGCCTCATTATGCCATCTCTATCTTTGCTTCTAGCTAGCCGATCAAACAATAAGCTCGCAATCTGCCTTTCAAGTTCTCGACCCGACCAATGATTTCTTTCGGCTTCAATTTCATAGAACTGCCGTGCTTCAGGTCGATCCAATCTCATCAACGCACGGTAATGGATCCACCCTAGCCTAGCATTCAATTGCTTTTCTGATTCACCACGCACTGCGTGGTGAATTGGCATGTGATCAGAATAAATCAAGTAGAATTGGCGGATATCTCGTAAAGTAGAAATACCGAATCCGCGACCATATTTCTTTGTAAGCCTCTCTGAAAGTGCGGGCAATAAATTGCTCCCATATTCTGCCCGTGTATGCCCTTTTTGCTCTGCTTGCACTATATCACGACCAATACACCAGTAAGCACTGACCATTTGTTTATCGATAACACGATAAACAGTTTGGCGAGCGCTATCGATGTAACTTTCGGCTTGCTTGTAAAGTTGCTCAATAACCAAAGGCATTAAACTAATTTCATTAGAAGTTAATTTCTTATCTTGCATATACGATTCAAAATTTCTAAATTAATAGAACAAATTTCTTTCTGCGATTAATGAGATATGTAACCCAATCGCTATCAAACTGGCCCCGGGCCGCTTATCGGTAAATCTCACGTCGATTGACGATTTGTGTAACATAAGGACACGCAAAACATCGCCTTAAATAGGGCTGTAAACTGGAACCGCAGAATATGGAGCACACGATATATTCTGCGGCTTTAACACATACTATACCAGTGGCCCGCTTATTCACCCCTTCCTATTTCATCCGTTGCCCATTCTTCTAATTGAGCGGCCAGGGTTTCCACCTCAGTGATAAATAGCGCGGAACTGACTTCCGCCAGATCGAATAAGCTTTCCATTGTTCTCGGCGCAAGCGCTGGATTCTCGTTTGGCATATTCATCAACTCCAAATTGTTACGCGCCAGCTTACAGAGTGTGCCTAAGCCAGAGACTAGCTTGATTGCCTGTTCTAAACTATTAAGAATAGAAATTGTATTGAGTTCGGCACGTTGCATGGCAGTACGAGTGCGAGAACAGAAAGTATCTCGCTCAAACTCAAGAGGGTGGGGAACAAAAACGGTATGCTCAGAATAAGCAGAAGCAGGTAGAGGCCATGATTCAATCTCCTAAAAAGCCGCATGGCGGCTGTCCGCCTTCCGTTTTCCAAGCTGTCAAACCTGATCGCACCTGTATATGCGCCGAATAAATACTATCGCTAGTATTGAACTAAGTTAAATAAATATATTGCCGTTATAAGCAAATAAATTGCCCGGGACTGTAGCATGTAGTATCTCCGGTTTAGGGACGTGATTTGGATTCACCTTTGAGCCACGAGCGCCTTCGGCCCCCTGCATCGGCACAAGTCTAATCAGAATATCTTGTGCGAGTATCATGAGCGGGGCTGTAGGCTCTTTATTTTGATCGCGTTATTTCGGCTTGTATCTGCTACTGGAGTAAGTTCTCAGATCAAATAATACGCAAAACGGTTTATTCAGGGCCAACTAAAAAGTTTGTGTAATTTCTGTGTAATCGCGCATAGAAAATTACACAAAAATGAAGAATTACATAAAATAGTAGATAGTGCGATATTTAGCTAAACCCTTTATAAACAGGCGTTTTTAGAAGATTTGAGCATGATCCAGAACAGATATCCTGATTACTACTTAATCCGTAGGCCGAGCGTTCGAGCCGCTCACGCCCCACCATATGCCATAAGATGCAGTAATTTCAATTTTTCCAGCCAGATCGGGATAAAAAAAGCATGAAGAGCCGGAAGTAAACGTTCAAAACATGTTTCCATGTTTCATCAGCATGAGCTGGGGGATTGGTTTAAATTGGGGGCATTATAAAAATTTTATCTTGCTATACGAATGACGCAGATCTAGCCGGCACGAGCCTGAGGGTTTTGAGCCAGCCCTTCAGATTTTTGATGTTTTCGAATGCGACAAGATCATGCTCAAGGGCTTGGATGTTTTTCTGGAAACTTTTGATTTCAATAGCGAGATCTTTTAAAACGCTATCTGGGGACAGCTCCTCGAAAGGCCCAATTCCGTAAGTGTGCCGAAATGTAGCTTCGACATGCCGGATTTCTTGATCCAATTCGAGAACTTGCTCTTTCAAGACTTTATTGTAGTGTTTCAGCCGGTTTTCGCTGATGCTATTGATCGAATGTTGATCGATATGCTCCAGTTCCAGTTGCAGCTCTAACAACTGCAATAGGTTGTTCTTGGCATAAGCGGCATTGACACGTTGCATCAGTTTGGTTTTCCGATCCCGTTCTTGCGGATCAACTTCTCGATCGGGGTGCAGAGTACTGGCTAATTTTCGATAGACCTCACGGATGGAAAGGCTGATCTGCGCCTGTTCTTCTTGTGCGCGAGCTTCTGCTGCACGTTGTCTGGGCGACTTTTTTCTTGCTGTCCGACGGGCTTCCCGCGCTGTAGTTTCAGCTTCCGTTTTTACTTGTTTTTGCTCGATATGTGCTTGAGCATGGTGCAATAAATCTTCCGGCGAGCTGATGTCCAGATCGTCGCCTAGATCGACACCGAGTATCATCTCCAACACCGATTTCATATCGTCAACTTCGCTAGCCGTTTCGCTATCGTAGTCGATCGGGTTGTATTTATTGTAAATGGTCTTCAAGCTCTCCTCTTCGTCGATCAGATCACGCGCCCAATCGACGATTACGGCAGCGGTCTTGCGACGCTCGGTTTGGGTTAGCTCCTTTCGGCCATAGGCCCGATCGAGGCAATGTACCATCTGGATTTGCAAAGCGCCCGACGCCTGTTCAAGAGGCAAGAGATCGTTGACGTACCGTTGTTGAAACGCGAGTGTCGCAGTTTCCCAAGCGCCAAGCCGATTGCGGCGCTTATCAATCTGTCTGATCAGAGAATTGAAAGCCTTTTGTTCTTTCGATAGGGCCAGGTTGCTTTGAGCAGGTGCTATGTTAAGAGACCAATTGTTTGCCATAGTCATACGCTGGATTTTTACTGAAAATAAGAGAAAAATAAGATTTCTTTTATTCTAACGCGAGATACGGCTCAATCTCTACAAGGTCAAGCAAGAATGAGGACATCCATTGCTTGAGCTATCATTTTTCTTCAATCAATGCTTAGTGAAGCAAGATAGAAAAAGAAGTGCTACTAATGCCTGGTCAGCGTTTTTGGATCTGTGATCTGGGTAAGCGAAAAACGGAACATTTCATTCTGACCATTCTTTGAATAGACGAATGCTCCCAGTTCAATATCAGAAAAATAAAAAACGACTGCAGGCGGAAGCGTATTTTGAATAACGCATGTGCCCTGGTAAAAATGCTCACTGGGCGTTTTAGAAAACGCCAGTCCGGTGACGGTGATTTCTTGACCTAGCTGCCAATTGGCGCTGTTATGGATGGCCGCTAGCACCCCTCTCAGCGTATCGTCTTTTGTAGGGGTTGAAATGGGATGGCTATTCTTTAACAAAAGCCCTTTATCCATTAACTCGAAAAAGTAGTCCCATACCTTGTCTAACTTGTCGGACTCCATGAGCAGTTGTTTTAGCGTTGCGATTGAGTAATCCATAGAGGCCTCCGCTTATTTGCCTGCCACGCTTTCTTTAAGCGCCTGACCGGCTGAAAACGCCGGGACCTTCTTGGTCTTAATCTGAATCTCTTTTCCAGTCTGAGGGTTACGACCCGTGCGAGCTAAGCGTTGGTTCACTTTAAACGTCCCAAAACCTACTAACTGAACGGACTCCCCTTTTTTCAAAGTCTTGGCTATTTGACTAAGAACACTTTCCAGAGCTGCTTTTGCTTGCATTTTCGACAATTCGCACTCTTTTGCAACAGCCTCAACTAACTCCATTTTATTCATTCATTTATCCTTGTTACGTAATTTCTCAAAGTTTTATGCCTTAGTAATTTATAAACTTCCGATCTTCCATGGTTATTTGGATCTTACCTAGCGTCGCCTATGCCGCGCCCCTATACCAAGGAACCTCAACATCTTATGTCACTCAGAGCAATTGTGCTATGTTTTCTGTTGGCTAAAATATAGCAATTAGTTATTGAAAATGATCAGACGATAAAAGAGGATTTTAACCGGTGGCTGGCTCGGGCTGAGGTAGGATAGATGGACTGTCGTATGCTTAGCGCGAGGGTTTGGGTTAATCTATTGGAGATCAGCTAGATTCAGCGACGACTCTAGTCGGTGTATGATTGCGCCCTACTTTTTTATTGTGCCATGTCTACAACTCATCAAGATCCAATTATTGCCATTGCTACTGCTCCTGGTCGGGGTGGGATTGGCGTCGTACGTATATCGTTTGGTAAATTGGGTACAGAGGTAGTGGCGCGGTTGATGTTAGCGGTTTGTGGTCAGGAGCTTACGCCGCGTCATGCGACTTATGTGCCATTCCTGGGCGCCCAAGGTGAGGTTTTGGACCGCGGTATTGGTCTGTATTTTGTTGCGCCGCATTCCTATACTGGTGAGCATGTGCTTGAGTTGCAAGGGCATGGTGGGCCAGTTGTTTTGCAGTTATTGTTACAACGTTGCCTGGCGGTGCATGAGGTGCCCCGTTTGCGTTTAGCTGAGCCTGGCGAATTTACGCGCCGGGCTTTTCTGAATGATAAGCTTGATCTAGCGCAGGCCGAAGCGGTGGCTGATTTGATTGAGGCGAGTACGGAGGCCGCTGCCCGTTGCGCTGGGCGCTCGCTGGATGGGGTGTTTTCACGTGCGATTCAGCGGCTGGTGGATGACTTAATTCGCCTGAGAATGTTGGTTGAAGCAACGCTGGATTTTCCGGAAGAAGAAATTGATTTTCTGGAGGCGGCAGATGCCCATGGCAAATTGGCTGCACTGCGCTATGCATTGACCCAGATTCAAGCGGATGCGCGGCAAGGTGCATTGTTGCGCGAAGGACTTTCAGTCGTCTTGGTCGGCCAACCTAATGTTGGTAAATCTTCATTATTGAATGCACTGGCTGGCGCAGAGCTAGCGATTGTGACGCCGATTGCTGGCACCACGCGCGATAAAGTTGCGCAGACGATTCAGATTCAAGGGATCCCGCTGCATATTATTGATACCGCAGGTCTGCGCGAGACAGAAGATGAGATCGAGCAGATTGGCATTGCTCGTACTTGGCAGGCGATTAAGCAAGCGGATATTGTGTTGCATCTGCTAGATGCCCGCATAGGTTTCACACCTGAGGATGAGGCAATTATTGCGAGCTTGCCGGCGGGCGTGCCAATACTTCAAATTCATAACAAAATCGATTTGCTTGCGGAGGCGGCTGGTGCAGATGCAGCGGCGGAAGCTCAAGCTATTGTCGTACGCTTATCCGCAAAATCAGGTGTTGGGATTGACCATTTGCGCGCACAGTTGCTTGAGCTTGCGGGTTGGCAGGCTGGGACTGAAAATATTTATTCGGCACGTGAGCGCCATTTGATTGCGCTGCGTGCGGCCGCTCAACACCTACAGAATGCGGCAGAGCAGGCCGCGCAGCATGCACAAGCGCTTGACCTTTTTGCTGAAGAACTGCGTTTGGCGCAACTCCGGCTCAATGAAATCACGGGTGAATTTACTTCAGATGATCTATTGGGCGAGATTTTTAGCCGATTCTGTATTGGAAAATGATATAAGGTTTTTTAACGTCCAGAGAAATCTTTAAATGCCTTTAATCCATATTGAATGCTGACTTTTTTGTTCTTATAATGTCCGGGTAGATACACAGGCAGCCGATGATTTTTATGTCCAAGTATGTGTCCAAATGACTGCTTGGACATATGGAGGGGCTATGCCGCTGACCGATATACTGCACTAAAAGCCTTGAGGCCTAAGGACAGGACCTACACCGTGAGCGATGAGCGTGGTTTATAGTTGAGGTATTCCCGACCGGGGGCATTGTGTGGCGTTATCGCTACCGGTTCAGTGGCCGGTATGGAAAGCTGACGCTGGGCAAGTATCCTGCCCTGACCCTGAAAAATGCCCGTCTCAAGCGGGATGAGGCCGCATGTGCGATTTACAGACATCAGCTTGCTATAATACGCCTTCTCTTGGGGCGTTAGCTCAGTTGGTAGAGCAGCGGACTCTTAATCCGTAGGTCGAGCGTTCGAGCCCGCTCACGCCCCACCATAGCCCATAAGGGCTTTGCCAAATTCCTGGGTATCGGGTGATTTGGCTTTGTGTAATTGTGCCAGCAAAATAGCTTGGCCTCGGCAATCCTCATCCTCTGCTCAAATTTATCCATTGTAAAAGCCTAGCAGAGCCCAGGTTATAATTGCAATTACATATTGCAATCAAGAGATTTCCTAATGGTTCCATTTCCTATTACCTCTATTACGTTATCTTCTACTGGCAGAGGTTTTAATGCTTTCTCAATCGACACATTGTTGACTTATCTGGACCTTCCCCTCCGTGCAGATATGGAAATGAATCCCGAAAATATTATAAAAATATTTACTAATACTGTTGACGAGATAATGGAGCGAAAAGAAGGGCTATTGAGTTTATCACTGGAAAATTGGCTATTTTTTTCGAAATCATTAATTAAAATTACGGAAAAATTAATATACAAAAAATTCGAAAATGAAAGTTCTGCAAATAAAAACATCAAGGATTTTTTAAGTTATATAAATAAAATAACCCTATTTTTTAACTCGTTAGAAAACATTGGATTGGAAAAAGAAAGTGTAGCTGCTTATCAAGCAGCATACTCTGTTATTCTTCATAAAATAATGGAAATGTATTTTTCGAATTTATCACCAGAAAATTTATCATCTGTGTCGCTAGCTTTGATTGAGCCGCAAGCAAAATTGGCAAATAAGAAGATCACGCTATTACTAAATTATGCAAACAAACTTTTTCCTTTTTCTATCGCACAAGGAGAATTTAAACAAACAGAAGAAAGCATAAATTCTTGCAGAAAAGCATTTTCTGTTATTTTTAATGAGATAGGGAATCATAAAAATGGACTATCGAATTTATCGATAGAAAGCTTATCAGATATTTTAACAACTGTGACTAAGGCATATATAAAAGGTGTGCTATCTGAAAATCAGTTTATAGGGATTTTTCGAATTGTTTTTAATGAATTGGCGCGAAGTTCGAATGAAGGTAAGCTTAAGGATTTGCCGATAGAAAAAATGCTTATTTTTGCAGATGCTTTGGTTGAGTCTAAGGAGATTTATAAAAAATCATCTAATTTGTTTACGTCTTTCGATAATAAAGTAGAAGTGGGCAGTAAAAAAACTTCACTATTGCCAATCATAAAAAGACGGCTTGATACAAATTTGAGTTATTTAAATGCATTTTTAATGATTTCTAATTTTATTTTTAGTTCAAGATTGAATAGTTCAACTACTTTATTGGTGAAGGCGGCTAAAGATGATTTAACAAAAAAAGTTTCTAAAGACTTCTTGGCTATGCGGTCATCGATAGTAGAAGCTCAAAATACTTTTGCTATTGAAAATTTATTACAGCAAACATTAGAAGTGCCGCTAGAGTCGTTAAAATCAGTTGAAAGAAGCAATCAGAGGCAGACCGCATTGCTAGAAATGCCGCAAGAAAAGCAAAATAAATTGGAGACAGTCCAGAAAAATTTGGAAGATTTCGTTACTTCTTTAAAAAAAGTTGTGCAAGCCTTGGTTTTTGAGATAGCTAGTTCTAAAAAACAAGTAACGGAAAAAGAAAAATCATCTCTTCAGGTTCTTTTTAGAGTTGCAGAAACTATTGAGTTTTCTCAAGAAATTCAAAAGAAAATGAAGTGGTTTGAAGCAGATACAGCAGAAAAAAATGGGTGGTTTTATGCGCGATCCGATGTCAATGCCCCTAAGGTAGGCAAGGCTAAAGCTATTTGCCCAGCATAGAATGGCAAAAAGCATTTGCATTTAATCAAGGTGTTCGTCGCTGCTTGGATAAGAGAGAATCGGTAAAGAGTAGCCCTCCCCCCAAAAGTAGTGCCACCTAAAATAGAAAAATGCGGCTCCTAGAGGTCCTCTGTTGAGGGCTCATTCTGCATTGACGGGCGAACTCAGCAGGTGTCATCCATTCGTGTGCAGAGTGGGGACGATCTTCGTTATAGTACTGCCGCCATGCCTCGATTTTGCCCTTTGCATTGTCTAAAGACAAGAACCAATGTACGTTCAGATATTCCTGTCGGAAGCGACCATTGAACGACTCTACTTTGGCATTATCCGTAGGCCTACCTGGCCTAGAGAAATCTAGCTCGACCACCTTGTTCATAGGCCCATTGCTGCCTCAAGCGCGCAGCTTTGTTCTGCCTCGGCGATATGTCTAATGACAATCCTATTGCTGGTAGAGGCGATATACTCGCTTGTGGTTGTCCTTCCAGCCTTCACGTCGTAGTAGCACCTACACGCGTCGATAACCGTAATGTATTCGCGACAGGGTCATATCTTTGTATGCATCATTAAAGATGCGGCATCTCTAGCCTGAGCTGGATATCTTTATCATCGCACAGGCCTGAAGCTGACTGGCGCTCCATACCACTGTGCGATACCTCAGCCTACGATCTATGGGCAAGAAGGCCTTAATGCTTTTTTGAGAATACATCCTGTAGACATACCTTATCTAGCGACAGTGAGCAGACTATTCTGCTTTAGGCGGCGTAATTCCGAAGGCCCTAGCCCTCCATATTTCTTGCGTCAGCTATAGAATGTCGCTTGAGATATTCCCCCATTCTATAATGGGACTTAAAAGTAGAGTTTAGCCGACGAATTATGCTGCCAGCGCGATCTTTTATGCAGATGAAGCTAAAAAAAGACACTAAAAATAAAGCGGAACGGTGTTGACAGAACGAAAGGGGATTACGCGCATACGACTTTTACTATAGCAAGTTGGCTCAGTGATACGCCAACTTGCTAGTGGCAGCGGATGAAACACATCAATATCGCTTAGTAGAGAAAAGAGTGGTCGAGTGGTTAACTTTTCAACGATTCTCGCTCAAAACCAAAATTTAATCTCTCTGGTATCTTTCACGTTTCACCCCGCCGTAACGCTTTTTGCTTAAGTTTCAGTACTTACCGTGAGATTTTTGGTTTCTGTGTCATCGGTTTCCTCATTGATGATACTGATTAGCGCCTGGAGATTTTTATTTTCTGTTTCATCGTTTCTCTTATTAAATGCGTTGACTAATTTATTGAGTCTTTCGTCATTGTTTTCCTCATTGAGCAAGTCAATTAAATCATTGATATTTTTGATTTCTTCATTAACAATTTCTTCATGGAGTATATCGGTTAAACGATTGAGATTTTTTATTTTTGTGCCATCGATTTGCTTATTGAATGCACCGATTAGTGTATTGAGAGACTCGATTTCTGCATTACCATTTCTCTTGTTGAGTATATCTGCTAATTTATTGAGTATATCATTGACAGGAGTTGAATCTATATCGTCAGACGATATGTTTGATACAAAGGCAGAAGGAAATCCAGAGGCCTGTCGATAATTTATGCCGATTAATTTATTAATTTTCTCGATTATTTTATCCTGTTCTTTATCTTCTAGTACGTCGATTAATCCATTTATATTTTTTATTAGATCAGGGGATTCGTCTCTCGGCAAAAATCCCACGAACTCTTCAAAAATTTCAAGTAAATTATTTTCCTCATTATGTGTTATTGATTTAATTCTCGTTATGCATCTTGGTCCAACAAGGCATTCGCATTCCCCACTATTAAGCGTATTCCCAGGTAGACCAGAGATATTGACGGCCGGCATACCCCAAAAATATCTTATTGTCGGCGTCCTAATAGAAAGCTGATTTGCTTCACGGCTTATATAGTCCAAGGCTATATATTCTGAAATGCTACATGACAATGGCGAAGGAGAATACATAAACCTTCCTTCTTGCATGGAATAATCGAGTTGCTGCCCACGGTAGATTGGGCCATTTTCTACCATTGATTGAAGTTGATAAATTTTCCCATCATATTCTTTTATATGCTTTCTGAAAAAAGCCCCCATTATTTCTAATGTTTCTAAAAAAATAGAGGATAGAGCATAGAATTTATCGTTTTTGAACGTCTCTATGATATTTTTTCCACCCCATGCTTCTTCTGAATGTTTATGTTTTCTTGTATCGGAGGTCTCTTCAATTGTTTTTTTAATAAAAACTACGGCATCGCTATAGCTTTTTATACCTGTTTCTTCACGGTTCATTGCTGAAATTATTATTTTAATCAATTCCCCATTGCACACATAATCTTTCAGGATTTTTATCCCTATACTCAATTCCGGCCGGTCTGAAAGTAACTGAGTAATTATATTTTTTGAATATGAAATATAATCGCTCCCATAATTTTTATGGAATAAATCTATTTTTTCTCGCAATTCGTCTCTTGTGATTTTATGTTGAGGGAAACCAACATGCACAGATGACTCTTCATTATTAACTAATGTGTCTTCAGGTGAAAAGCATCGTGTCTCACCAAAGAACTCTAGAGGTACTCTTTTGGGCTGATGTAAATTCTCATTTGCACTGCCTCTTATATTTAATTCCTCTAGTTTTGTAGGGTATTGCATATGAGAATTTCCCCGTGCCGTTTCAGTAACAACTGACGCGCTTGTGGATTGTGGGGAAGTAGGGGGAGGGGTATTGGGTCGTAACGATATTGGGTTAACCACTTTTTATCCTTTAAATAGGTAAAGTACAAGATAATATTCTTTCAAAACATTATCAAACACACTTTGATAAGTCACTCTGCACAAGTTCCTCCACATTCTGTAACTTCTGCAAGTCAAGGCATAGTGGAAGGAAGTGCTCAGAAAAATATAGAGTTAATTTTACACTGATGTAAACTCGTTTTCATAGACATTTTTAAATTACTAAACTCCGTAAAGGAGGTTTGTAATGCATCAAAGCAAAGCGCTGTATCCATGGACATTTTGTGAACAAATTCTAGAGCCCGTGCAAGAGCGCTAATACGCTATCTAAAGAGTTCGGATGCTTGTGCTAAAACGATCTAAATTGGGTAGCAGATGCTATGTTCATGCTGACGAATGCAGGTTTTCTCTATCCGGCCATTGCCTTGGGTGTGTGGGGCTGGGCGATCGGCGAGTCTCTTGTGACAGAATATATGCTCGATGCTTTGAGTGTGGCGCTTGAACACTGCCAACCCCCAAATGTGATCTATCACAACGATCAGAGGTGTCATACGAATTACTCGATCGTCGAAAATTTAAGTGCAATCTGATGCGCGCCTAGTTGTATCTACATGGGTTGAGGCTTGGTGCAACTCCAAACGTGGAGATTCTGCACTCGATTATGTCTCACCTATTAATTTTGAAGGGAAATACTTGCAAAAAAACGACATGCTTAATCGTTGTGAGTTTGATGACCTTCTACACGAGTTAGGCAATCTGAAGTTGGGTAAGGTGGATTCTTTTTTGCCCAGTGTCCATGCCAATTGATTGCGCTGCGTGCGGCCGCTCAACACCTACAGAATGCGGCAGAGCAGGCCGCGCAGCATGCACAAGCGCTTGACCTTTTTGCTGAAGAACTGCGTTTGGCGCAACTCCGGCTCAATGAAATCACGGGTGAATTTACTTCAGATGATTTATTGGGCGAGATTTTTAGCCGGTTCTGTATTGGAAAATGACTGTGCCATCGTGGTGTGCCAGCATTTAAATGCCCCAAATAATATCGGCATCTTGCTGATGCGCAGTACGCATCATATCAAGTAATGGAAAAGCGCGTTGCGCAAGTCCGACAGGTATTTCATCGGAGGCCTCGTTTTTGTCATGCTGATGCTCCGCCCGCGCTAGCGCCTCTTTTTGTTGTGCGTTATGAATCGCAGCCTCTAAGCGAGCGATGGCTTGCGCCAGTTCATCGTGGCTAATCACGCCCCGCTGATCGAGCTGTTTGCCGATGATGCTGAGTAAGAACTGCGCAAGATTATTGAGCATGATAATGTCAGGAGCGGCTTTTGATTTAAAAGTAATCAGCATAGGATGTCCTTGAATTTGGTGAGGGTAGACCGAATGCTTCACATCACTGCTAGAATCCTAGTTTCTGCGCAAATGCGCGCATTTCGTTCCTTTGCCTTGCATGTTACCAGCCCAAAAACAAATTATCGAATCCATTTTTATTGACGCGGTTAAGAATTTAGCACCGTCATTTGCGCATGAGGTGGATTTACCTATCACGCTTGAGCGCCCTAAAGTTGCCGCCCATGGTGATGTGGCCAGTAACCTCGCGCTACAGCTGGCCAAACCGTGGCGGATGAATCCGCGCCAGCTTGCACAGCAGCTCGCCGATCACGTATGTGCCCATCCGCGCGCGTCAGGTTTGATTGAGTCGGCTGAAATTGCCGGGCCAGGCTTTATCAATTTGAAGTTATCTGCTGCGGCAAAGCAAGCGGTGGTGTTGGCTGTGCTGAATGAAACCACGACGTTTGGGTGCCTTGAGGCCGCGGCTGAGCAACCCGCCAGGCGCGTGCTGCTTGAATTTGTGTCCGCTAACCCGACAGGTCCGCTGCATGTGGGGCATGGTCGGCAAGCGGCGTTAGGCGATAGCTTGGCGAATGTGCTGAGTACGCAAGGTTGGTGTGTGCATCGCGAGTTTTACTACAATGACGCGGGTGTGCAAATTCATAACCTTGCGTTATCGGTGCAAGCGCGCGCGCGCGGTTTGGCGCCGGGGCATGCAGATTGGCCGGAAACCGCTTACAACGGAGAATATATTGCTGAAATCGCGCGCGATTATCTTGCGGGAGCTACGATCGTAAGGCCAGAGGCTGAGCCGGTAAAGGGCTTAGGTGAGGTGACTGATCTCGACGCCATCCGGCGTTTTGCCGTGGCGTATTTGCGTCGTGAGCAGGATATGGATTTGCAGGCGTTTGGGGTTAAGTTCGATCAATATTATCTTGAATCGTCGCTATATAGCGATGGTCGGGTTGAGGCAACGGTCGCCGCGTTGGTGGCGGCTGGCAAAACATATGAACAAGAGGGTGCGTTATGGTTACGCACCACGGATGAAGGCGATGATAAAGATCGGGTGATGCGTAAAACCGATGGGAGTTATACGTATTTTGTGCCGGATATTGCTTACCATGTGACAAAATGGCAGCGCGGCTTTCATAAAGTCATTAATGTGCAGGGCTCAGATCACCATGGGACGGTGGCGCGCGTGCGGGCTGGTTTACAGCAATTAGGGCTGAATATACCGCCGGGCTACCCAGATTATGTGTTGCACAAAATGGTGACGGTGATGCGCAATGGCCAGGAAGTGAAGCTTTCTAAACGTGCAGGCAGTTATGTGACCGTGCGTGATTTGATTGAATGGTCAGGTGGCGGGTCAGGCGCATCAGAAAAACGACAGCCCGCCTTGGCGAATGATGAAATCCGACGCGGCCGCGATACCGTACGCTTTTTTTTAGTTTCTCGTAAAGCTGATACAGAGTTTGTGTTTGACATTGATCTGGCGTTGCAGCAAAGTGATGAAAATCCGGTGTATTACGTGCAATACGCACATGCGCGCATTTGTTCAGTGCTGGCGCAGTGGGGCGGAGATTCGTTGACGCTGGCGCAGGCGAATCTTGCGTCTCTGGTCAGTCCGCATGAGAACGCATTACTCAAATGTCTGGCGGAATATCCCGAGATGTTAACGCGCGCGGCGACAGAGCTTGCACCACACGCTGTGGCTTTTTATTTGCGCGAGCTCGCCGGCCAATTCCATGCGTTTTACAATGCTGAACGGGTTTTGGTTGAGGATGCCGCGCAGCGCAGTGCGCGGTTAGCGCTGATTGCGGCCACCCGCCAGGTTTTAGCGAATGGTTTAGCCGTACTTGGCGTAAGTGCGCCGACCAAAATGTAATTGAAAGCCCCCATGATGAATGGGCCTTATTTTAGAATTATTTGGGTAGTGTTTGAATGATGAAAAAGCAGCGCCGTGCTTCTAAGCAAAGCGGAGGAACGCTTTTGGGTCTTGTGCTTGGCCTAACTGTTGGCTTGGCGATTGCGATTGTGGTTGCATTATATGTGACGCGCGGGCCTACGCCTTTTGTGGCAAAGAATGGTATGCCGCCTAATACGGAGAATGTAAGCAATCCAACTAATGCTGATCCCAATCGTTTGTTGCAAGGACATCCTCCTAGCCGGCCGGCAGCGCCCGTTGGACAGTTTTCTGAGGGTTCGACGTCGCCACGATTAAACTCTCCTAGCGACCCGCAGGTTATCGAAGTGCCGTTGGCGACTGCGCCGAATGGGCCAGTGGCCAATAAACCAGAGGGAGCGCTGAATGGAGCGAATGCCAGTTATGCGTTGCAGGTCGGCGCATATAAGACAAAAGCGGATGCCGAGCAGCAGCGGGCTAAGCTAGCGTTGCAAGGTTTTGAATCGAAAATAACGCGCTATGAGGGCGCCGGTATTTTGTACTATCGTGTGCGGCTGGGTCCATTTACGCAGTTTGAGCAAATGAATCGGGTGCGCTTGCGGTTAACCGAGGCGGGTATTGATACAGCGATTATCCGTTCGCCAAACAGTCCATGAAATGCCTTGGTTTAGATGATATATTTTTGTATTTTTAACTCGATAGTGGTTATAGATTGATATGAAAAAATCGCTTAGCGTTTTACTTGCCTTTATCTTTTTTGCAGTCAGTGGTGTTTATGCTTCGGCGCTTACGCCGCAAGCGGGCAAACACTATAAAGTGCTGAAAACACCTCAGTCAGTGAGTGTGCCCGCAGGCAAGATCGAAGTGATTGAGTTTTTCTGGTACGGTTGTCCGCATTGCAAAGATTTTGAACCTCTAATTGAAAGCTGGGCTAGCAAGCAAGGCCCTGATGTGGTTTTTAAGCGTGTACCGATTGCTTTTGACGCCAGCCTTGAGGTCTATCAGAAACTGTATCATGCCCTTGATAAACTTGGGGTTGCAACTCAAATGGCCCCCAAAATCTTTAAGGCCATTCATGTTGATAAAAACTATTTGCAAACGACTGAGGCGCAAGTAGAATTTGTTGCGCAGCATGGTGTGGACAAGCAAAAATTTCTTGATATTTATCAATCTTTTAGTACGGCAGCAGAGGTACGGCGTGATAATCAATTGATGGCGGATTATAAACTTACGGGGGTGCCCGCCTTAGCGGTACAGGGGAAATATGAGGTTTCGCCGGCGCTGACAAATAGTTTGGAAGGGGTCATGCCGGTGTTAGACTTTGTTATCTCGCAGATTCGCGCGAAAAAAATGTGAGTTCGCTGTTAAAACATCAAAAGCCTGCAAACGGGGAGCCGGTATGAAGGTTGCACCCAGATGCTAACTATCATGGAGAAAGGCGTTATGAAGCGAAAATTAATTGTTGCTGGCTGTGCGGGTTTATTCTTGCTGAGCGCATCATTAGTGGCTGCAGCTAAGCCTGCCGCGCTTAAGTCGTTAACCATTTGTACGGAAGCGAGCCCCGATGGTTTTGATGTAGTTCAGTACAATGCATTAGTGACCACGAATGCGAGTGCCGATCTTATTTTTAATGGCCTGGTTGCTTTCGATGAGGCGACCAGTAAAGTCGTGCCTGCCTTGGCCGAGAAGTGGGACGTGAGTGCGGATGGCCTAAGTTATACTTTTTATTTACGCCAAAATGTTCATTTTCATACACGGGGCATTTTTAAGCCGAGTCGTGCCTTTAATGCGGATGATGTAGCATTTACCTTTGATCGCATGCTCAATCCGGCCAACCCGTGGCATAAGGTGGCAGGCCCTAGCGGTTTTCCACACGCGCAATCCCTGCAATTGCCTGAACGGGTGCAAGCCATCCAAAAACTTGGCCCGAATACAATCCGCTTCACGTTGAAAAAACCCGATGCTACCTTTTTGTCGGTGTTAACAATGGGTTTTGCTTCGATCTATTCAGCCGAATATGCAGATCAACTACTCAAAGCCAATCGCTTCTCAGATTTTAATTTAGAACCCGTAGGCACGGGCCCATTTAAGCTGCGTAATTATCAGAGAGATGCGCTCATTCGTTATGACCGCAACCCTCAGTATTGGGGCGCGCGCCCACAGATTGACCAGCTTATTTATGCGATTACCCCCGATCCAGCCGTGCGCGCGCAAAGGCTGAACGCTGGAGAATGCCAAGTTTCATTGTCGCCACGGCCGCAAGATGTGAGTGCAGCGCGGGCAGATCAAGTGTTAAAAATCGTTGAAGCCCCAGGTTTCATGACGGCTTTCGTTGCGCTGAATACGCAGCATAAACCGCTCGATAATAAAAAAGTGCGCCAAGCGATTAATTTAGCCTTTGATCGCTCCAATTATTTGAATACTTTATTTAACGGTACGGCTTTGCCTGCTAGCAATCCCTATCCGCCAGGTACTTGGAGTTATGCACAAAATCTTCAACCCTGGCCGCATAACATTGCGCGCGCCAAACAATTGCTCGCTGAGGCTGGCTATCCTAAGGGCTTCGAGACGGTCATCTGGACTCGTCCAACCGGGAGCACTTTAAATCCGAACCCACAAACGGGCGCTGAATTATTGCAAGCTGATCTTGAAAAAATTGGCATCAAGGCGCAAGTAAGGATTGTTGAGTGGGGTGAGTTAATCCGTGAGGCGAAACAAGGCGCACATGATCTCTTGTTTATGGGCTGGGCGGGTGACAATGGTGATCCAGATAATTTTCTGACGCCGCAATTTAGCTGTGCAGCGGTACGTTCGGGTACCAACTTTGCGCGTTTTTGTCAGCCTGAATTAGATAATTTGATTGCTCAAGCCAAGGTTACAACGGATCAAGCGCGGCGTACGCAGTTATATCTTGCCGCGCAGAAAATCATTTACGATGAAGCGCTGTGGATTCCGATCGGCCACCCTAAAGTGACTGCATTGACCCGTGGCAACATTGTTGGATACCGCGTGAGTCCATTTGGGCGGCAGAATTTCACTGCTGTATCCGTTAATTAAATGGGTCAGCTAGCGTGCTGTGTAAATTGGAAAAGGGCCATAAGGGATGCATGAAATGAATCATCCGGTGCAAGAACAACCTAATCCTCTGCGTCATTTATTTGATAACAATAGTGCGTGGGTTACGCGCATGTTGGCTGAGGATCCGAATTATTTCTTAAGCCTAAAGGATCAGCAAACCCCGGAATATCTATGGATTGGCTGCTCTGATTCGCGCGTGCCGGCAAATCAAATTATTGGTTTGCCTCCCGGCGAAGTATTTGTCCACCGTAATATTGCCAATGTGATTGTCCATTCCGATTTGAATTGTTTATCAGTGATTCAATTCGCGGTTGATTTGCTTAAAGTTAAGCATATTATGGTGGTGGGCCATTATGGTTGTTCTGGCGTGGGCGCGGCGCTATTTGAGCGGCGTGTAGGGCTTGCCGATAACTGGTTGCGCCATATTCAGGATGTTCAGGACAAGCATCGGGCGCTGCTTGAACAAAAACCCATTGGGGAAGAGCGGCATCGGCTTTTAATTGAGCTTAATGCGATTGAACAAACGGTCAATGTATGTGGCACCACGGTTGTGCAAGATGCATGGGCGCGTGGCCAATCCTTAATGATTCACGCTTGGGTCTACGGTGTGCATGATGGCTGTTTACGTGATCTTGGCATGACCGTGTCTGAGCCAGGCGCGCTCGCGGCAACTTATGCGGGCTGCTTAGAGGCGCTTGCGTCAAAGTAGTGCAGCTAATGCGCGTTGTGCGTCCGTGACGGATAGCCCGGTACGACGGGCATAATCATCAAGTTGATCGGCGCCAATTTTACCGACAGAGAAATAAGTACTGTCGGGATGCGCTAAATAAAAACCTGAGACGCTTGCTGCTGGCAGCATGGCAAGCGATTCGGTGAGCTGCATGTCTATCTTATCGCAATCCATCAGGCTGAACATAGCGTGCTTTACTAAGTGGTCTGGGCAAGCAGGATAGCCAGGCGCGGGGCGGATGCCTACGTATTTCTCGTGGATTAACTCGTTATGGCTGAGTTGTTCATCGGCCGCATAGCCCCAAAACTCTTTGCGGATGCGTTCATGCAAGCGTTCCGCAAAACTTTCCGCCAGACGATCGGCAAGCGCCTTAAGCATGATGGCGCTATAGTCATCTTGAGCCTGTTCAAATTGCTGCACTTTTTTATCGATATTGAGGCCAGCAGTGACGGCAAAAAGGCCAATATAATCGGCAATCTGGGTTTCTTTCGGCGCGATAAAATCCGCTAAGGCGCGGTTTGGCCGGCGGATTTTTTCTTGATTCGGGCCATCAATAATTGGGCGTTCACTTTGTTGGCGCAGCGTATGCCAGGTTAGAGCAATATGCTTGCGGGTGCCATCGGTATAGATCTCAATGTCATCGTCATGCACGGTATTGGCCGGTAATAAGGCGAAAACCCCATGGGCGGTCAGCCAGCGGCCAGCAATCAGTTGCGTGAGCATATTTTGCGCATCTTCATATACGCGCCGTGCGGCTTCGCCAACGATGGGGTCAGTGAGAATTGCTGGAAATGGGCCCGCCAGATCCCAGGTTTGAAAAAACGGCCCCCAATCAATGTAACGCGCAAGTTCGGCCAGGTTGTAATTTTTAAGTACGCGGCGGCCAATCAATTTGGGTTTTGTAGGAGAGGTCGCGGCCCAATCAATGCGGTGCCGATTTGCCCGTGCTTGGCTAAGTGGCAACATCGGTTGGGTTTTTTTGTTCGCGTGTTGTTCTCGAATGCGCTCATAATTCGCTTTCAATTCAGCAATATAAGTTGCCGAATGCGTTTCTGAAAGCAGGCTGGAAGCAACGGATACAGCACGCGAAGCATCCGGTACGTAGATCACGGGGCCGTCATAGTGCGGCGCGATCTTAACCGCAGTATGCACGCGTGAAGTGGTTGCGCCGCCGATCAAAAGAGGAATGTTGCGGGCGCGCAAGATTTCGTCGCGTTGCATTTCAGCGGCGACATACGCCATTTCTTCAAGACTGGGTGTGATCAACCCTGATAAGCCGATCATGTCGGCTTTCTCAGCTTTGGCCTTGGCGAGAATTTCACTGCAAGGCACCATCACGCCCATATTGATGACTTCAAAATTATTGCACTGCAAGACAACCGAGACAATATTTTTGCCAATATCATGCACATCGCCCTTAACGGTTGCAATGACAATTTTGCCTTTGGGTTTTGCGTCGCCGCCGTGTGCGGTGAGTTGGTTTTTTTCTGCTTCAATAAAAGGTAGTAGATGTGCTACCGCTTGTTTCATCACGCGGGCTGATTTGACAACTTGGGGTAGAAACATCTTGCCCGCGCCAAACAGGTCGCCGACCCGGTTCATGCCATCCATTAATGGCCCTTCAATGACCTGGATCGGACGTTCATATTGTTGGCGCGCAGCTTCAGTGTCTTCAATAATAAACTGAGTAATGCCGTGGACTAAGGCGTGGGCTAGGCGGTCTTTGACGGATTGTTGTCGCCAGAGCAGAGTTTCTTGGTTTTTTGCGCCACCGCCTTGCTTATATTGCTCGGTAATCTCGAGTAAACGCTCCGTTGCACTCAGGCCATTTGCAGTTTGTACCGAGCGGTTGAGCACGACATCTTCAACGCGTTCGCGCAGGGGGGGGTCTAGCTCAGCATAAATTCCCAACTGTCCGGCGTTGACAATCCCCATATCCATGCCGGCACGAATTGCATGGTATAGAAAAACCGTGTGAATGGCTTCGCGCACGGCATCATTGCCACGAAATGAAAAAGATACATTTGAGACTCCGCCGCTGACTTTAGCGTAGGGCAAGTGGGCTTTGATCCAGCGCGTTGCTTCTATAAAATCGACCGCATAATTATTATGTTCATCAATGCCGGTTGCAATCGCAAAAATATTCGGATCAAAAATAATATCTTCTGGGGCGAAGCCGACTTGTTTGACAAGAATCCGATAGCTACGCTCGCAGATCGCTATTTTGCGCGCAAAACTATCGGCTTGACCGCTTTCGTCAAACGCCATTACAACGGCAGCTGCGCCATAACGGCGAATCGACTGCGCTTGTTGCTTAAATACCTCTACGCCTTCTTTAAGTGAGATGGAGTTAACGATCGCTTTGCCTTGCACGCATTTAAGGCCGGCTTCTAATACGTCCCATTTGGAGGAGTCAAGCATAATCGGCACGCGAGCGATATCTGGCTCGGCCGCAATTAAATTCAAAAAGCGCACCATCGCGGCTTTTGAATCCAGCATGGCTTCATCCATATTGATATCGATGATCTGCGCGCCATTTTCGACTTGTTGGCGTGCAACACTTAAAGCCGCGTCGAATTGATCGTTTAGGATCATGCGTGCAAACGCTTTGGAACCGGTGACATTGGTCCGCTCGCCAATGTTCACGAAGCGCGTTTGCGCGCCAATATTAAAAGCCTCGAGACCAGCGAGTCGCAGCGTGGGTTCAATACCTATTTGATGAGGGGCGCGGCGGTTAAGGTCGGTGGCGTCCGTCATAGATGATTATGCTGAAGATGAATAGGGGCGCGCTGGTAAATCCTGGATTGCATGGGCAATTGCAGCGATATGTTCAGGCGTGGTGCCACAGCAGCCGCCAGCGAGATTGATGAGGCCCGCTTGGGCAAATTCTGCGAGTAGGCGGGCGGTGATTTCGGGTGTTTCGTCAAAGCCGGTTTCGCTCATGGGATTGGGCAGCCCAGCGTTGGGGTAGCATGACACGGCACAATCGCACAATTTGGCCAGTTCAGCAATATAAGGGCGCATCAGAGCTGCGCCCAGCGCGCAATTCAAGCCAAAAGCTAAAGGCCGTGCATGACGCAATGAATTCCAAAATGCTTCAACGGTTTGACCGGACAAAATACGGCCAGAAGCATCTGTGACGGTGCCGGAGATAATGATCGGCAAAGTTTCTCCAGTGGCCTCAAATAATTCATCAAGTGCAAAAAGTGCGGCTTTTGCATTGAGTGTATCGAAGATCGTTTCCACCAGAAAAAGATCGACGCCGCCGGTTAAAAGAGCATGTGCTTGCTGATAATAGGCGTCTCGTAGCACATCAAAGGTAATATTGCGTGCTCCTGGGTCATTGACTTCGGGAGAAATGCTCGCTGTTTTAGGAGTCGGGCCAATTGCACCCGCGACAAAACGCGGTTGATTCGCGCGACTATAGTGATCGCAGGCGGCCCGTGCCAGTTGGGCTGAGGCTAGATTCATTTCGGTCGCCAGCGCTTCCATTTGGTAATCCGCTTGGGCGATGTGCGTTGCGCCAAAAGTATTGGTTTCAATAATATCGGCGCCCGCAGCTAAATATTGCTCATGGATCGTACGGATAAGCGCGGGCTGCGTGAGTGAGAGCAGTTCATTATTGCCCTTAATATCATGTTGGAAATGAGCAAAACGCTCGCCACGGTACTGTGCTTCAGTTAGGCGATAGCGCTGGATCATAGTGCCCATGGCACCATCCAGAATAAGGATGCGCGCTGCCAACAGCGCAGGCAGCGCAGCGCCACGTGTATAGCGCGTAACTTGAGTGCGAGACAAAACGTTTGTGTATTTGGACTCAGCGCCAAGCGACTTTAGTGCAAAACGACCGGATGTGTCATTAAACTATCGAATTGGCCAAGAAAATCGTCTATTTCGTCAGTAGAGGGCTGTAGCTCGATCAATTTTTGCACATTTTCTCGGAATTGTTCTGCCATAGCACCATCAATAAACAGTTCCCGTTGTAGATTTTTCGCCACTATTTCATACCCTCCAGTTTTTAGAGCAAAGCTGCCAACTTGGGCTGGAAATTCGACAATACAATAATTTTGGCTGTTATAAATCATTTGCATGATGTTGACTCCTAGTTCCGAGATTTCGGTGATGCAAAATGCATATGGAGCAGCTTGGGTAAAATTCAATAGACAGCCTACTTATCAATACTTGGTTACTCCATCGTAGCGCGCTTTAGCCAAAATGGGGGGGAATATGTAAATTATTGAGGATTTCTTCAATAAGCCTCGTACATGACCCAATGAATGAATCGTTGAGCGGGCCATCATTGGCCAATTATAAACTGGGTAGACTTAAGGCAATGAACAAGCCCGCATAGGAGCATGCTATCATAAAGGGAAGGGCAGTTAATGGAAGTCGTTCGCTCAATGTTTTATGGCTAGCGCGACACAGGAACAAAATATATGAACATGATGCTTTACCCCGAATTATATAAATCGCTGGAAGCCGTACGCTGGGACATGGAAAAAGACATTCCATGGGACCGTTTCGACGCGTCTTTATTGACCGCGGAGCAGGCTGAAACCATCAAAATGAATGCCATTACCGAGTGGGCGGCGCTGCCTGCAACCGAAATGTTCTTGCGTGATAACCACCATGATAGTGACTTTTCCGCATTCATGAGCATTTGGTTTTTTGAAGAGCAAAAGCATTCCTTGGTCTTGATGGAATACTTACGGCGTTTTCGCCCTGAATTATTACCTACGGAAGAAGAGCTCCATGCTGTGCGTTTTCCATTTGACCCAGCGCCTCCGTTAGAAACGCTGATGCTGCACTTTTGTGGTGAAATCCGCTTAAATCATTGGTATCGGTGCGCGGCTGCTTGGCATACCGAGCCCGTGATCCAATATATTTATGAAACTATTTCGCGCGATGAAGCAAGGCATGGCGGCGCATATTTGCGCTATATGAAAAAAGCACTGGCGCAATCCGGCGATGTTGCGCGTGCGGCGTTCGCTAAAATTGGCGTGCTTATGGCGTCGGCGCGGCGCACTGAGAAACCGTTGCACCCCACTAATTTACATGTGAATCGCGCTCTGTTTCCGCGTGACACAGTGCAATCACGTTTGCCTGATCCTGAATGGCTTGAGCATTGGTTGGATGCGCAAATCCAATTTGATGGTGCTTGGGAAGGCAAAGTCGTCGATCGAATTTTGCATAACTTGTCTCTTATTTTTGAGCGGACGTTTAAAACCGTGCAAGAATTAAACCGTTATCGCAAAGAAATAGTTTTACGCTTACAAGCCCAGAACAGCGATGCAGGTGAGGCTCCTCAACCCGCCTAAGCAGCTGAGTTTTCAGTTTGCGGAGATGGGCTGATGGGGGCCGTAGTTGCTGGGATAGATGATTTCATAACTGGTGCTACGTCCCCCTTTGCCCGTAGGAGTAAGGCAACCTTTCGCCACTAACTCGCTTAATTCGCGGTATGCTGTGGCGCGGCTGGTTTTAGTCAGACTCACATACTTCCGTGTATTCATCCCTCCTTCAAACCCTTTAGCGCCAGCGTCTAATAAACGGTTAAGCACTTTATGCTGACGTTCATTCAGGCCGCTTGCTTGATGATAGAGCCAGAAGCGCGCTTTAGCCAAGGTATTGGTTATGGTGTGTTGTGCCGCAGTGGCAGCGGCTTCAATCTGGGTTAAAAACCAAGTCAACCATTCCGTAACCTCTAGCCCCCCTTTCTGTGTGCGTTCAAGGTGGGTGTAATAGCTTGTACGTTCCCGCAAAATTTGTGCCGATAGGCTAAAAAAGCACATCGATACCCGCTCATCTTGCGCTAAGGCCATATCTGTAAGGGCGCGCGCAAGCCGGCCGTTGCCATCTTCAAATGGATGTAAGGTGACAAACCATAGATGGGCGAGTCCGGCTCGGATTAAGCCGTCGCTACTCGCCTCATTAGCATTACGATGAGCCCGTCAATAGCGCGTACTGGAGCAGGTAGCCCAGCCGTAGGTAAGCCTAAATGTTGAGCGACCGATGAACGGACCGCATCCAAATCGAGTTTTTCGCCTTCAATGGCGCTGGTCGTTAAACCGTCTTCAACTAGGATCGTGGCGATTGCTTCGCGGGTTAGCTGGGTATCCAGCAAACGTGTGGCGCCTAAGATTTTGCCTTGGGCTAATCGCTTCATGAGCAACTTGCTAAAGTATGTTATTGGGTATTGCGCCTGAGTGCCGCTTCGAGTAATTGATGTAATTCGCGTGGTTCTGGCGCGCCAGTATAGCGTTTCAAGATGCGTCCACCTTTATCAATCACAAAAGTCGTAGGCGTGAGTTGAATCTTGTCAAATTGCTGGGCGGCGCTGCCGTCATCAAGCGCTACTTTGAATGGCAACTGGCGTGTTTGACTGTAATTTCTTACATAGCTCGGCGTATCGTAGTTCATGGCCACCGCAATGATTTCAAGCCCTTGGTCTTTGAAGGTGTTGTAAGCGTGCACTAGCGTGGGCATTTCTTGAATGCAGCTAGGGCAGCTCGTGGCCCAAAAATTCACCAGATAAACTTTGCCAGCGAGTTGTTCGGTTGAAATTTTTTGGCCTGAAAGAAGGGTAAACGTCACATTGGGCGCGCGCTGTGCCGCATTGAATGTAAACCATGCGGCACAGCCTAGGGCGGTGACGATGATCGATGCAACGATATACGTGATCAGTCGGCAGTGAGGAGAGCCGTGGCTCTGGAAAATACGCATAATGTAAATTGTGAAGAATAGAATAGTTGGCCGTCAACAATAATTTTTTGCTTTATTTACACACCCGCCGATACTGAATGGCTTCAGCAATATGGGAGGCGTCGGGTATTTTAGCATCGGCTAGATCGGCAATCGTGCGCGCCACTTTAAGCACTCGGTAATACGTCCGCGCTGACCAGCCAAAGCGGGAGCTTGCCTGATGCAATAAAGCTTCTCCCGCATGGTCGGGCCGGCACATTGCATCGATCTCACGGCTCGTTAAGAGCCAGTTGGGCTGTTGTTGCCGGGTCAGCTGCCGCGCGCGGGCGGCGCTGACACGGGCGGCTATGGTGGCGCTGGCCTCGGATGGAAGTGTAGTGCGTTCGGCCAATTCGGCGGGAGTCAGCGCGCAAACCTCAATGTGTAGATCAATCCGATCCAATAGTGGCCCGGATAATTTACGCCAGTAGCGGTCAGCGTTTTCGGGTGAGCAATGGCAGCGTCCTTTGGTATCGCCAAACCAGCCGCAGGGACAAGGATTCATTGCTGCAACTAATTGGCAAGCGGCAGGAAATTCAACCTGATGTGAAGCGCGTGAAAGAGTGATGGAGTGGGTTTCGAGGGGCTCTCGTAGCATTTCAAGTGCCGCCCGGTTAAATTCCGGTAACTCGTCCAGAAATAATACCCCATGATGTGCGAGCGTAATTTCCCCTGGCCGGGGGGGATTGCCACCGCCAATTAAGGCGGCCGCGCTAGCTGAATGGTGTGGCGCGCGAAACGGCCGCCGCCGCCATTGCGTTGGCGTAAAGCCGATTGCGCTTACGCTTAATAAAGCGGCAGAAGCCAGTGCTTCGGCATCAGACATAGGGGGCAAGATACCTGCAAGACGGGCGGCTAACATCGATTTGCCGGAACCTGGTGGACCGATTAACAAAATATGATGGCCTCCCGCCGCGGCCACTTCAAGCGCGCGTTTAGCCGCGTTTTGACCGATAATTTCGGCCATATCGGGTAACGGGGCGGGGGCTGCCGGCGCAATCGGTTTAAACGGTTGGAGCGGGGGCTTAAGCACGCCGGCTAAATGAGCGCATAGGGTACGTAGATCAGGCGCGCCGAACGCCGTAACATGCGGCGCTAGCGCCGCCTCAGCGGCGCACTCTAGCGGTAGGTAAATCTCCGCTGGGGTTGGGCGCGGCGGATGAGCTGCGACTTGGGCCGCCAGCCCGCAGGCAATGGCGAAAGCCCCGCGCATTGGCCGCAAAGCGCCGGTAAGAGATAATTCGCCGGCAAATTCGTGGGGGTGTAGCGCTTCGGCGGGTAATTGCTCGCTAGCGGCCAAAATACCTAGCGCAATGGGTAGATCAAAATGGCCGGATTGTTTTGGCAGGTCAGCCGGCGCTAAATTGACCGTAATGCGGCGTACGGGAAAAGTAAAACCGGAGTTTTGCAGCGCGGCGCGCACCCGCTCTCGGCTTTCACGAACTTCAAGCTCGGGTAAACCAACAATTGAAAATGCGGGCAAGCCATTCGCCAGATGGACTTCGACGGTGACTTCAAGCGCGCTCGCCGCTGTGAGCGCGCGGCTGCGAACCACGGCAAGCGACATGGGTTGCGGCCCAAGACTCATTGAGTTTGTTTAGTTTTCTTGGGTCGAATTGAGTTGGCGCTCAAGCTGAACAATCCGTTGTTCAAGTTCTTCAACCATAGCGCGTGTGCGTGCAAGGACTTGCGTTTGAATCTCGAACTCTTCGCGTGTGACAAGGTCTAGTTTAGCAAAGCCTTGAGTGAGCATCGCTTTTATATTTTGCTCAATATCTTTGACGGGTGAATTTTTAAGTAAATCGGAAATTTTCGTTTGTAAGTCTTGAAAGAGTTCGCTAGGTTTCATGATGTATCCTCGGAGCAATGCACAGAAGCTGTGCGTAAAAAACGGAAGATGCGTGAGACAATGGCTACGTTATGGAAATCAATGATATGCCATACTAGTCACTGCTGAGTATCGGCGTAATGGCATAAATTACACCGAGATAGAGCGACTGTAGCATGAATGTTTCCCATCCTTGTGGCTATTGTGCGTGAATTGGCCATTCGGGCTAGATCAATATTTTTTTGGATTTTTGACGGAGTTTCTAATGAAGTGGATTACCGCAATCATCAAGCCATTTAAACTCGATGAAGTGCGTGAAGCCTTGTCAGAAATTGGTATTTCTGGAATTACTGTGACTGAAGTTAAGGGCTTTGGGCGACAGAAAGGGCATACGGAATTATATCGTGGCGCTGAATATGTCATTGATTTCTTGCCGAAAGTAAAAATTGAAATCGCAGTGCCGAAAGAGCTTGTTGAGCAAGTGATTGATGCGATTGAGCATGCTGCACGCACAGGAAAAATCGGTGATGGTAAGATTTTTGTGGCGCCAATCGAGCAAGCGATCCGAATTCGGACGGGCGAAACGGGCGCGAATGCTCTTTAAATATTGGTGCGAAGCAGCATTAACCGCTTTCTATGAGGATATGCTAATCTTGTTGCCATGATATGGTATATTTGACTAACGCATTGCATCGTCATGAAGTCTTTTATTTCAGGCTAATATGGCAGGTATTCTAATCATCGCTCATGCTCCGCTCGCGAGTGCATTGAAATCCTGTTTGGCGCATATTTACGGTGAGCTGCCTGCGCGTATTGGGGCAATTGATGTTACGCCTGATAGCGACCCAGCAAAGCTACTTGCCGCAGCGCAGCATGCACTGTCTGATTTAATAAAAGACAATGGCGCGTTGGTGTTGACCGATCTTTTTGGGGCGACTCCCGCCAATATTGCTAGTCAGTTAGCGCACCTACCGCAGGTGCAGGTGCTAGCTGGCGTTAATCTACCCATGTTGGTGCGCGCAGTTTGCTACCGCACCACCCCGCTTGCCCAACTGGCGAAGAAAGCGTTAGCGGGTGGAGCAAAAGGCATTCAGGCTATCGCTGCTCCTTCAGCTGCGTTGCCGTGCACCTCATCTTTATCAGAGTTTTATCAACCGGAGCGCCATGCTACAACAAGAAACCATCATTATTAATAAACTAGGCCTACACGCACGCGCTTCTGCCAAATTGACACAATTGGCTGCGCGTTACCAATGCCAAATCTGGATTACCCGTAACGGTCGTCGCATTAACGCTAAAAGTATTATGGGCGTTATGATGTTGGCGGCTGGTCTCGGTAGTAGCGTACTCATTGAAGCAGATGGAGTCGATGAAATAGACGCTATGGCGGCATTGTTGACGCTGATTGCGGACAAATTTGGAGAAGGAGGATAGTCCGTTGTTAACGCTTTCGTAAAGAATAAAAACTATCTTAGGAGATCCACGTGTCTTTCATGCTGCATGGAATCCCAATCTCCAGCGGTATCGCGATTGGGCGGGCTTATCTGATTGCACCGACCGGGCTTGAAGTCGATCACTATTTCATTGATGCGGACCAAATCGAAGCGGAGGTCGCGCGGTTTTGCGCGGCGCAAGATGCTGCGCAGCATGAACTCGAGATTTTATGCGCGGAATTGCCGCTGGATGCGCCAAGCGAAATGAGTGCATTTGTCAACCTGCACACCTTAATTTTGCGTGACACGATGTTGGCTGAGGCTACGGTTGATTTAATTCGCACTCGTCACTACAACGCCGAGTGGGCACTGATGGAACAGCTTGAGCGTTTGAGCCGTCATTTCGATGAAATTGAAGATGAATATCTACGTGAGCGTAAGGCAGATATTGAACAAGTCGTCGAGCGCGTATTAAAAGCGCTGGCAGGTTCATCCTTTGCCGTGGCGGTAGCTGCCGATAAAGCCACAAAAGTGGATAACCATTATGAAATGATTATCGTGGCGCATGATATTGCACCTGTCGATATGCTGCAATTTAAAACTAAAACCTTTCATGGTTTTGTCACCGATTTGGGCGGGCGGACTTCACACACGGCAATTATGGCGCGCAGTTTGGGCATTCCGGCAGCGCTTGGCGTGCAGCAGGCCAGCTCTTTGATTCGCCAAGATGATTTGATCATTGTAGATGGTGCACAAGGCATCGTTATCGTTGATCCTACTCCGATCGTGCTGGAAGAATATGCTTACCGGCAAAGTGAGAAAACGCTTGAGCAACGCAAATTACAGCGGCTTAAATTCTCCCCCACGCAAACGTTAGACGGCACGCCCATCGGACTATACGCAAATATTGAATTACCTGAAGACGCTGCTGCTGCACTGGCGGCTGGAGTGGTTGGCATTGGCTTGTTTCGGACAGAGTTTTTATACATGCGTAACCGCCATGATCTACCTGGCGAAGAAGAACAATTTGAGGCGTATCGGCAGGTGGTTGAGGCAATGAAAGGTTTGCCGGTCACGATTCGTACCATTGATGTAGGCTCGGATAAACCGCTTGATATGCGTGATGGAGATGCTGAAGTTGCGGTGAATCCTGCGCTGGGCCTACGCGCAATTCGTTGGAGCTTGTCCGAACCGCAGATGTTTCTTACTCAACTGCGAGCTATTTTGCGGGCTTCGGCTTTTGGGCCGGTTAAGCTCCTTATCCCGATGTTGGCGCATGCCCAAGAAATTGCGCAAACGCTTGATTTGCTTGAACTTGCTAAACGGCAGTGTGATGATGCTGGACTGGCTTATAGTTTAGAGCTTAAGCTTGGCGCAATGATCGAAATTCCAGCGGCGGCAATTGCGGTTCAGCTTTTCTTAAAGCATTTTGATTTCTTGTCGATTGGCACGAACGACTTGATTCAATATACGCTTGCTATTGATCGTTCGGACAGCGCAGTGGCCCATTTGTATGAACCCTTGCATCCGGCTGTCTTGCATTTAATTGCGCACACGTTACGTCAAGCAAAACAAGCGGGTGTATCGGTATCAGTGTGCGGTGAAATGGCTGGAGATCCAGTGTTTACCCGTTTACTGCTTGGCATGGGTTTAACGGAATTCTCGACTCATCTGAGTCAACTGCTCGTGGTTAAGCAAGAAATCTTGCGGGCGCATCTACCCACCCTAGAAATGTCTGTGAAAGAAGTCCTGGCTGCGTATGAGCCGGCTGAGTTGCAAGCTGCGCTGCATCGCTTGACGCAGGTTTAAGGCGCCATGATGTTGCGCTAAACGCTCTAACTCAATAAAAAGGGTCAGGCTGATCTAATCGATGTAGCGCTAATATGCGAAACGGACTGATGATCGTGCTGCGCAGCGCAACTGAAAATTTCGGATTTGTTTGCCAGCACGAGTCTATCGTGTTTATGCTAACAAAGCGCGGCGTAGCAATTTAATGGTTTTGATTGAAAGAAATGACTAAAACTTTATACGATAAACTTTGGGACGCACATGTCGTACATGCCGAAGAAGAGGGTACGGCATTACTGTATATCGACCGTCATTTGCTACATGAAGTCACCAGCCCGCAAGCTTTTGAGGGTTTGCGGTTAGCGCAGCGCCCGGTATGGCGCGTCGGCGCTAATTTGGGGGTGGCAGATCATAATGTACCCACGGTGCAGAGAGCGCATGGGATCGTAGATGCGATCTCGAAATTACAAATTGATACCCTGGATGCCAATTGCGCAGATTTTGGCATCGTGCAATTCAAAATGAATGATATGCGCCAGGGTATTGTGCATGTTATTGGTCCGGAGCAAGGGGCTACTTTACCTGGCATGACCGTGGTCTGTGGGGATTCGCACACTTCGACGCATGGCGCATTCGGTGCGCTGGCGTTTGGTATTGGTACCTCGGAAGTAGAGCATGTATTGGCGACGCAAACCCTGATGCAAAAGAAAAGCAAAAATATGCTAATCAAGGTTGATGGGCAATTGCCCTCGGGCTGTACTGCCAAAGACCTCGTGCTGATGGTGATTGGAAAAATAGGTACTGCAGGGGGTACCGGTTATGCAATCGAGTTTGCTGGCTCAACCATCCGTGCGCTCAGCATGGAGGGTCGCATGACCGTGTGCAATATGGCGATCGAAGCCGGCGCGCGCGCTGGCATGGTGGCAGTGGATGAGACAACGCTAGAATATTTGCGTGGCCGTCCATTTGCGCCTGCGCAAGATAAATGGGAGCAAGCGGCAGCTTATTGGCGTACGTTAGTTTCAGATGCGGATGCGCAGTTTGAACAGGTGCTTGAATTCGACGCTAGAACCATCAAACCGCAAGTCACTTGGGGTACCTCTCCCGAGATGGTCGTGGCAATCGATGCCAAAGTGCCGCATCCTGAAGATGAGTTGGATCCAGTGAAACGCACAGCGGTTGAGCGCGCCTTGCAGTATATGGCTCTTAAGCCGGGGGTGCCGCTGCAATCCATCCCGTTGGACAAAATTTTCATTGGTTCGTGTACCAATGCGCGGATTGAAGATCTCCGCGCGGCGGCCCAGATGGTGCAAAAGTTGGGGCGGCGCGTTGCACCTAATATTAAGCTGGCAATGGTCGTAGCAGGTTCAGGTTTAGTCAAAGCGCAAGCTGAGCAAGAAGGGCTGGATCAAATCTTTCTGAAAGCTGGATTCGAATGGCGTGAACCGGGTTGCTCAATGTGTTTAGCCATGAATGCTGATCGTCTAGAGGTAGGGGAGCGTTGCGCCTCGACCTCAAATCGTAACTTTGAGGGTCGCCAGGGAGCAGGAGGGCGCACGCATTTAGTGAGCCCTGCGATGGCTGCGGCGGCAGCGATTGAAGGGCATTTTGTGGATATTCGGCAGATATAACTCATGGAAAAATTCACTCTTCACACTGGCCTTGTGGTTCCGCTTGATCGTGCTAATGTAGATACGGACGCGATTATCCCAAAGCAGTTTTTAAAATCCATTCAGCGGACCGGGTTTGGCCCTAATCTGTTTGATGAATGGCGCTATCTTGATCCAGGCGAGCCTGGACAAGACCCGACGCAGCGAATGTTAAATCCAGCTTTTGTGTTGAATCAGCCGCGTTATCAGAACGCATCGATTCTGCTTGCACGCCAGAATTTTGGTTGTGGTAGCTCGCGTGAACATGCGCCATGGGCGCTCCAGCAATATGGCCTGCGCGCCATTATTGCGCCTAGCTTTGCGGATATTTTTTATAACAATTGCTTTAAAAATGGTCTGTTGCCGATTGTCTTGACTAAAGAGCAAGTTGATCAATTATTTGATGAGACACAGGCGAACCACGGGTATCAATTGAGCATTGATCTGAATGCGCAGTGTGTGCGCATGCCAACCGGGCAAGAATATGTTTTTGAAGTGGCGGCTTTTCATAAATACTGTTTGCTAAATGGTTTAGATGAAATTGGGTTGAGCTTGCAGCATGCAGAGAAGATTAAGCAATTTGAAGCAGTGCGGTTATTCAACCAACCCTGGCTTGATATTCGATGATCTGGAAAAGCGGTGTAGTCGTGGCTGAAGTAAGCTTAGACATTGGCCACCCTTTATTAACCTAAGTGGGGCTTCATATCTGCTGAGACAGAAGAAAATCGGCACGTTTATTTATACTGCACGAGCAGCACAGCCCAAGCTTGAGACAGGTTCTACAGGTATGTTCAGGCCTTATCTTTTGCCAAAAATACAATTTTATCTGTGTTCGCTAAATCTTAGTTTTAGCTTTTTATAAAGCCAGCCTGGAGCTATATAAATATAGTCGATTGTATTTAATATAGAGTAGCCGCCTTTCGTAGAAGAGGCGCAAGACCCTGCTTCCTAAATAAAATTGAGTTTGCGACAAAATACTCTGTCGCTTTATTGCTTAATACGGTTCGCGGGTAAGTGATTGAGCCTGGTCAAATAATGTTGATATAAGAGCTCCCCCATATTTAATGCCAAGGCTAATGGTAGTAGTGTTGCTAAGAATGAGATAAATTCTGAGCCTGGTGGGAAAGTAAAAAAATAATAGAATGCGTCGCTTATTTATTCCTCTGAAAGCTTATTTAATATCTCGTCGCGTAGAAATTATATTGATAAATTTTTACCTAAATAAACTTCTATATTATTAGTTAAACCTTAAGCTCCGGTTCTAATGGGTGACTATAAAAGTCTGACATTATTCAGTGAACTCAATCTATAAGGAGATATTGATGGTGATTTGTGATATTGCATAAAAGATCTTTATCTGAGTGGTAAGTTTATTCCGCAGAATGAATCGGATAAGGTGCTGCTGGCTAAATATATATCTCCTGGTGAGCAAAAGATGCTTTATGTATAGCTATTAATCAAGGTGTGGTAGGTGCGGTCTCAAAAATCAAGTACAATAGATTTGGTCAATCTTACTTTTCCTAAAAATACTTTCTAAGAGTTATCCCGCTGGGATGAGTAACTTCGTCTAATCCGAAGGTGCTTCGTAAAAAGTGTGCGACGTCTTCTTACAAAGCTTAACCTGTGCTTTGTTGAAAAATACAGGATAGGAATTTTTATGACAGCTCATCATAGAATAATTGCCGCAGCGTCTACAAGCTCAGGCAACTCAGAATTGCAGGCGCGGGATGCAAATACTCCACCTAAAACGACCCCTAGCGCTAAGAGACGATCATCTTTTCCAATTTCAAGCTTACTAGAGAATAAGCTCGAAAAAAGTTCTAATTCGCCAAAAATTCAGGGCGAGTCTCCTTCTGCTCTACGTGCCCCGAGCCCCCGGCCTTATATTCTAAAGAGTGACTCGGATAAAGAATTGTCAGTGAAAAATATGAGCGCTGGTGAGCGCTCAGAAGAATTACTTAAAGCTCTGCTGCAGGGCGATAGAGCAATGATGGATCTTTTACTGAAATATGGCGTCGACGTAAATTTGCCAAATGATAAAGGTGATTTACCTATACATTGTGCTGCAATGATGGGCGATGTTGATGCGTTGCGGAGTTTGGTGAATAAGGGTGCAAAACTTAGTGAGTCGAAACCATCACTTCTAGAGATTGCTGAGTTTCAGGGGGAGATAAATGTATTTGCCCTCATGACGGAGTTTTATTTTAATGACTCCTATATTCCAAAATCTGACTCGGATAAAAAGTTGTTAGCAAATAATATGAGTGATGCTGAGCGCAAAGAGGCATTAAGTAAAGCCTCGCTACAGAATGATAGCGTAATGGAGAACATTTTACTTGAATATGAGGCTAGTATAAATTTGCAAAATGATAAAAATCCAGAAAAGAACATGAGTGATGGTGAGCGCATAGAAGGATTAAATAGAGCCCGGCCGCAGGGAGATAGCGCAATGAAGAACATTTCATTTGAATATAAGGTCAATATAAATTTGCAAAATGCTAAAAGTAATTCCTCTATATCGCATGTTGCAAAAGAGTTTTATTTCAATGATTCCTATACTTTAAGAGCTGACCCGGCTAAAGAATTGTTGGTGAAGAACATGAGTGCTGGTGAGCGCTCAAAAGAATTACATAGATCTCTGCTGCAGGGCGATAAAACGATGATGGATCTCTTACTGAAATATGGCGTCGACGTAAATTCGCCAAATGACAAAGGTGATTTACCTATACATTATGCTGCAGCGAGGGGCGATGTGTATGCGTTGCGGCGTTTAGTAGATATGGGCGCAGAACTTAATAAATCGACGGCGGCTGAAACCTCAATTCTAGAGATTGCAGAGTTCTATAGAGTTAGAAGCGTATTAGCCTTCGTAAAAGATCTTTATTTGAATGGCCAGTTTATTCCGCAACATGATGCGGATAAGCTGCTATTGGCTAAATATATAAATGCAGCTGAAAGAAAGCCGGCTCTATGTAGGGCGATTAATCAGGATGATATTCAGATGGTCAATGCTTTGTTTAAGCGTCGTATTGATGTCAACTTTAAATCTGACAAAGATAATAATACCCCTGCGCATCTCGCAGCCAAAATTGGCAACCAAGAAATTCTGAAGAGTTTGTTGGATGCGGGCGCAAACCCTAATGTAGAGAATGCTAAAGGTGAGGTTGTCTTAAAGGTAGTTTTAAATTCTAAAAGCTCTGAAAATATTAATTTGTTGAAAGATTTTTATTCAAGACATCCTAAGCTTCTGGACGAGGCTAAATACATATCTGCAATCCAGTGGGATCGTGAAATGATGCGTTTTTTATTTGGCTATGATAATGGAAGTTCTTAAGAATTAAATGCAACGGATTTAGCCAATCTTATATTTTAGGATTTCTGAGATAGAGTTTTTTAAACGGCTAGCACCGACGCGTTTCAGATTTATTTTTTCTGTTCTTGTTTAATTTTAATCTATATTAAGTAAATGACTGTGTCCAATTATTTAAAGGGCCAATCCAGTGTGCCTAAGGCACACATAGGCTATTTTATCGAAATTTAGGCATCTCTATCTCGACGCTAAACCTTTGCGACGAAAGAATTTTCGAGTTATTCCGTACAACTCAATAGAGGGGCGCTCTAGTTGATAGCTAGTCTATATTAAGATCCGATAGGTTTCTCTTTAGCGCAATATGGTGGGTGAGGCCGCTGCGGCGTGATCTGGTTACCCAGAGAATTAATCTAAATATATCTAAACAGTGGCTTCGTATAATACCGCCTTGCTTCGCGAAGGCGGTGTAAGATTCTGTTATAAATAATAAACTTATATTTATATAAGGCGCTGTTATTGAATTAATCGATATAGCTAAATCTAATTATTTAGTTTGGTCCCGGTGCGTAATTAAGGAATTTTTATGGGCTCTCCTAGAATAAATAACACTTTTCCTGTAGGTGCAAACACTGAGGGTAATTCAGGGGTGGTTTCTGCAGAAAAAAAACTGAGAAATATGGTGAGCAGCTATGCAAACCTGGATCCAAACTTTGAAGCATTGCCATCTCGATCCGATTCTAAAAAATTAATAAAATTAATCGTTAAAGATAAATATGAAGAAAAAAATATGCCATCTTCAGCTATCTCCTACTTTTACCCCCATTCTGCATCGATTTCTAGTTCTAACCTATCTTCTGAATTAGATCTTAATAAAGATGGAGAAGTAGATAAGCCTTTTTCATTGACGTCGACTCTTCCCCCTTCCATATTGACTTCTAGCTTTGAGGTATCTTCCGAGCTTGATGCTCGGCTCGATGTTAATGAAGCGCTGCGCCAGCGAAACTTTTGGATAAAAACTCTGAGAGAGCTCGAGCTGGGTAAGCCAGCTCGAGGGTCTGAGTGGACTGAGGGAGAGTCGGAGTGGACTGAAGGTATAAAAGATACTAATGAATTGCAGAAAAAAATAGAAAATTGGAGCCAGATTTTTTCTGGCGCTTATGATAAATGGACGAAGTTAATAAAATCGGGATGGAAAAATTGGGACAATTGGAAGCAGCAGGAAATACTGCATTGGGCTATCTCTCACCAAGATGATAAGCTGGCGGAGAGCCTGTTAAGGCTTGGGGGCGATGTAAATTCGCCAGATCGTGCAGGTATTTTGCTCGTGCATGTTATAGCCTCAGAAGGCGGTCTCCCACTGCTACAGCATGTATGGCGTATGGGAGCCGAGCTTAATAGGCCTAATGCGTCTGGGAAAATGGCCTGGCAAATTGCGCTGATGCGAGGTAATCAAAAAGTGATTCCTTTTTTATTAAAAAACTCAAAAGACAGCGCGGGTAATCCTCCTCCACATATTGCCGCAATAGATGGGGATATGATTTTATTGCATCATCTGATGAAGATGAAGGCAGATTTCAATATGCTTAATCAAAATAAGCAGACGGTTGCGCAAGTTGCCAAAGGAAATCACGGGGTGATGCATTTTTTGGCGGGATGCTATTTGAGAAATGATTATATACCAATGCATAATGTGGATAAGGATTTGTTGGTTGGATATATGGGTAGCCATGATAATCGATGGGTGGTTATAAATAATTCAATAATTAGCAAAGATGTGTATATGTTGGATTCATTGTTTAATTATTGGAGCATTAATCCAAATGCAAAAAATAATTATGGTAATCGGCCTATACATCTTGCAGCAAAGGTTGGTGGTATTGAGGTTTTAAAATTTTTTGTTGAGCGTGGCGCAAATCTAAATGCGCTTAACTCGTTTAAAAAAACTGCGCTTCAGGTTGCAGATGATTCTGGAAATACTGAGATACGCGATTACATTAAGACACTTTATTTGAATGGTCAGTTTATTCCGCAGCATGCTCCGGATAAGCTGCTGTTGGCTAAATATATGAGTTCTAATGAAACAAAGCAAACTCTATGTAGAGCGATTGATCGGGATGATATTCAGATGGTCAATGCTTTGCTTAAGCTTCGTATTGATGTCAACTTCCAAGCTGACAAAGATAAGAACACCCCTGCCCATCTCGCGGCAAAAACGGGTAACCAAGAAATACTGAAAATTCTGTTGGATGCGGGTGCAAACCCTAATGTAAAGAATGCTAAAGATGAGCTTGTATTAAAGATAGCTTTAAATTCTAAAAATTCTGAAAGCATTAATTTATTGAAAGATTTTTATTCAAGACGCCCTAGGCTTCTGGCAGAGGCCCAGTACATGGCTGCAGTCCAGTGGGATAGTGAAATGATAGAGTGTATTATTGGGCGATGATCATGGACGGGCTTAAGAATCAAGTGCAACTCATTTAATCAATCTTACATTTTCGAATTTCTGAGCTAAAGCTTGCTCGGGGGAGAGCCATTCCAAAGCCTGGCGATGTCGTTAAGGCCGGTTTGACTGAGGCTAGAAAGATCGATGCCTTTAGGCAAGAACTGGCAAAGTAAGCGGTTGGTATTTTTGTTACTGCCCCGCTGCCAAGGGGCCAATCCAGTGTGCTAGTTGGAAAAGGGGTGGGGTCCCAAAGCTCAATCAAGCATGAGTCGAAGAGACGAACGCAAGTGAACTGTCTACCTAATCCAAAACCTTAATCTAAAATTAGTTCAATAATTTTTCGCTTGGTCAATATACCCGAAGCAACGCGTTTGTCTAATCGGTGCATGAGCTGCTAAAAAGAAACTGTTTAACAGTATTCGAGCATATTCGGCGCTAACCCTTTTTTATATTCTGGCCATGAAAATAGCTATTCTTGATGATTACCAAGACGCGGTTCGGAAATTAGAGTGCTTTCAATTGTTGGCCGCTCATGATGTTAAGATTTTTAACCATATGGTGCGCGGTTTGGGGCAGCTTCCTAACCGCTTGGCTGAAATTGAGGCTCTGGTGCTTATCCGTGAGCGCACGCGGGTTGGCGAACCTTTGTTAGATAAACTGCCCCGGCTTAAAATTATCAGCCAAACAGGAAGCGTGGGCGAGCACATCGATATTCCTGCCTGCACTGAACGTGGCATTGTTGTGCTCGAGGGTAAAGGCGCTTCGGTTGCGCCGGCAGAGTTGACTTGGGCGCTGATTATGGCTGCACAACGGCGGATCCCCCATTATGTGACTAATTTGAAACAAGGTGCGTGGCAGCAGTCAGGGTTAAAAACTTTGGCAATGCCGTCAAATTTTGGGCTCGGCCAAGTGTTGCGTGGACAGACCCTTGGGGTTTGGGGGTATGGCCGAATCGGTAAGCTAGTGGCAAGCTATGGGCGTGCTTTCGGGATGCGGGTGGTGATTTGGGGGCGCGAGGCTTCGCTTGAGGCGGCGCGGGTGGATGGTCTGGAGATCGCGCCAAGCCGTGCGACATTTTTTGCCGAGAGTGATGTGCTCAGTATTCATTTGCGCTTGAATCACGAAACGCGTGGCATCGTGACCTATGCTGATTTACAGGAAATGAAGCCAACGGCTTTGTTTGTCAATACGAGTCGGGCAGAACTGATTGAAGAGGATGCGCTCGTACGCGCGTTAGCGGCGGGCCGTCCTGGGATGGCGGCAATTGACGTTTATGAGAGTGAACCGGTTCTGCAAGGCTACCCTTTGCTGCGCATGGAAAACGTGATCTGTACCCCACATATCGGTTATGTAGAGCGTGAAAGCTATGAAATGTATTTCCGCGCCGCGTTTGAAAATGTCTTAGCTTATCTCAGAGGCGACATTTATAACGCTGTTAATCCGGAGGCATTATCCTCAAATCACCGTCATTTACGAGGAGAGCACATCTCCACTATGCCCGAGATTGCACGTGCATAGTGGATACGGCGAGCGCCTATTTTTAAATTAAATTAAAAATTTCTCTTTGCTCTTTCCGGCGATCCAATGCGGTGGTTTGCCGCGGCCGCTCCAGGTTTGTCCTGTGCGTGGATTTTTATATTTAGGCGGTTGCGGTGCTTTGGCGCCAGCGCGAGACGGCTTAGTCTTGGTCAACCCTAGATCAGACAAGCTGAGGCCATAATCAATTATTTTTTGCTTAATTTCAGCGATAACGCTGGCCAATTCTTTTTTTCGAACCTCCTGCGCTTGTGCTTGCAATTGTTGAATCTGGAGCTGTAGAGCCTGATAAGTGGCCATTTTTTGTTTTCCCTATGATATTAAAACAAAACTGGATTATAAATGATCTCATAAAAAATTTATTTGCAAAAGTAAAAATCAGTGCGGTTGTTACATAATGCGAGTTGTAATGCCCCTTGCACAGAATTTCCTTGCGCAGGCCGTAAGCGGGGGCTGTGGGTCATGGGCACATAGGGGGTAAAAGCCGCTGCGAGCCCTCCGCATAGCGCAACCGGTAAAGTGTGGCTTGGATCGAGTGCATCTATCATACTGGCAATTTCATCGCCGGCGCTGGTGAGCAGCGTTTGGGCAAAGGGATGGTCAGCATGAGCAAAAGCCAGTGGCGCAAGCGATGCGAATTGGGTTTGCCTAGCGTTGCCTAACCATATGAGCATGCTCTCTCGGTCATCTACGCTAAGCGCGTTCAAGATCGCGTTAGCAAATGTATCGCGCGCAGTTCGCGCGTCTAGGGCGTGTTGAGCGTGTTGGGCGAGCCGCAGACCTAAGGCGGCGCCACTGGCTTCATCGCCGGAAGGAAAGCCATAGCCGCCTATTATCTTGCGTTTGCCCTCAGCATTTAGGGCCACGCCTACACTCCCAGTGCCAAGAGCAATAATCACGCCCGGCTGACCGCTATGCGCGCCCAGCAAGGTTGTATAACCATCGGTTTCAACCGCAAGCGTTTGGCATACAGGCGCTTGTGCAATGAACTGGGCGCGCCAGCCCGGATTGTCCGCTCCGGCCAGACCGCAGCCCAGTACGCATTGAGTTGAATCGAAGGATTTGCCGATTTGGTTAAATACGGCGGTGCAGAGCATGATAATTTCGCGCCACGCGGCATTCACTCCGAGCCCAAGCGCTGAAGGCCCGCCATGTGCTTGGGCGAGTATCGTACTATGTGCATCCGCTAATAATATGCGCGTGCCAGTTCCGCCACCATCAATCCCGATTAAATAATAAGGCGTCTTGAGTCTTTCAGATGAAGTCATGCCCGGTATTATCAGGGGCTACACTAAAGCAGGCAATCCTTCAATAAAAATTAAACCAAATAAAGCGCCAAGCAGTGCCCCAATGATACGTAAGCTGGTTAATTTGAATTTAGAAGCAACGGGAATTGAGCCTAGCATAATTGCGCCAGCCAAAGCCAGTGGGAGTAACAGAATGAGGTCATTGAGCGTTAAGTAATTCATAATTATCTCCATTCCTTAGCCCTTACTTTTTCAGTATAGTTGATAGTTTGGTTAAATATGTTCAAGGGCAGTCATAATTTAAGTTTTGAGTGAGCGGATAGGTGATGGTCGATAATTTGAAATTAGAGCAAGAGATTGCAGTACTGCGCGAAGAGGGCTTTGTAGTGGTGCGTGGATTAGTCGATCCTAAGCACTGCGCGGCGCTTAGACATACGGCTGAGGCGCAGCTGGCTGTGAGCGCTGCGCCACTTGAGTATGAAGCGGATTTGCGTTATCCCGGCGCTCCTACGTCACGGCAAGCGGCAGGCGGTGAGACCGTGCGCCGGTTGTTGGATGCGTATGGTCGTGATGCATTATTTCGGGAATGGGCTGTGGCGCCACAGATCGCGGCCTGGATGGAGAGATATTGGGATGAACCCGCGGTGTTATCGCGTGCGCATCATAACTGTATCATGACGAAGCATCCAGCATACGGCAGCTTAACGGGTTGGCACCGCGACGCTCGCTATTGGTCATTTAAGCGCGATGAGCTTATTTCCGTCTGGTTGGCGCTGGGTCCTGAAAAGGCTGAAAATGGTGCTCTTTGGTTTGTGCCTAAATCTCATCGTTTAAGGTTGTCCGCTGAGCGTTTTGACCAGGCTAAGTTTTTTCGCGCGGAGCAGCCGGAAAATGCCGAATTAATGCAAACCGCTTGCGCCACTGAGCTCGCGGCGGGGGATGTGGTGTTTTTTCATTGTAATACCTTGCATTCGGCCGGGCCAAATCAGACCGACGCAGTAAAATTTTCACTGGTTTTTACTTATCATGGCATGAGCAATCCACCACTGCCGGATTCGCGTTCTGCGGCACAGGATGAAGTTGCGCTTGCTTCAAGCCGGACTTAAGCCCACTGCGCGCATCAATATGCGAAACAAATAAGCGACAGCGCCCAGGGCGAGCACACTGACGGCCCAGAGCACTATAAACCAGCCCAGCTTTTCGTACCATCCGCCTAAGCTCGGCTTGCTGGCTGGTGGGGGTAATTCGTTGGGGTCAGGGCTGTTGTTAGGCATCAGTGATAACCTTCGCCGTGGCGGGTTTTGCCGCGAAAGACGTAATAACTCCATGCGGTGTATAGCAGTATCACCGGTAAAATGAGGAGCACGCCAATCAATGCAAAGCCCTGGCTTTGGCTTGGAGAAGAGGCCTGCCAAATGGTGATGTGGGGTGGGACAATATTGGGCCATAGGCTAATGCCCAACCCACTGTAACCCAAAAAAATCAGGGCTAAGGTGAGTAAGAATGGGGCCGCATGGGCATGTTTAGCGGTTCTGAGCAGATAATACATCGCCAGCGCGACCAATAATGGAACGGGCAAGAAATAAAATAAATTAGGTAAACTAAACCAGCGGTGCGCGATCGCTGCATGCGTAAGCGGGGTCCATAGGCTAATCACTGCGATCACCGCTAACAGAATCCAGGCTAGAGGGCGGGTGAGTGCGCGCATGCGTTGTTGCAGCTCACCATCGGTTTTCATGATGAGCCACGTGCTGCCGAGTAAAGCGTAAGCAGCCACTAGACCCAAACCCGTAAACACCGAAAATGGCGTAAGCCAGTGCAATATATTGTTGCCGATGTAAGCGCCGGTATTCATATCTACCGCGTCAATCCCATGAATAAATGCGCCCAGCGTGACGCCTTGAAAAAAGGTGGCAGCGATTGAGCCGCCGATAAACGCTTTATCCCAGAAGTGTTGCTCGTGCTCGGCTGCTTTGAAACGGAATTCAAACGCGACGCCACGGAAGATTAAGCCCACCAACATGAATACGAGCGGTAAATAGAACGCGCTCAGCACGGCCGCATAAGCTATCGGAAAAGCGGCCATTAAGCCTGCCCCGCCAAGTACTAGCCAGGTTTCATTGCCATCCCAAACGGGGGCGACAGTGTTCATCATGACATCGCGGTCTTCCTTCTTTTTAAAAAAAGGATAGAGAATGCCGATACCCAAATCAAAGCCGTCCATAATGACGTACATCATCACGCCAAATAGAATAATCACGGCCCAAAGGAGCGGAAGATCGATGCCCATGGTAAGCCCCATAGATTAAAAAGAAGTTGCTGGATTAATGTCCTGGACGGGTATTCTCTTTTGAGACTGCAGGGGCAGCCGAAAGCGGTCGCATGGGTTGATGCAGTTGACCTGGCCCACCTGGATTGATCTCTTTGCCCTCATTAAGAGTAGGGCCTTGCTTCGCTAAGCGCATCATGTAAGCAATGCCGGCACCGAACACGGCTAGGTAGACGAGCACAAAGATAACCAAAGAAATGCCTAGTTGTAATGCACTGTGCGTAGATACGGCATCGGCCGTGCGCATCACACCGTAGACCGTCCAAGGCTGGCGTCCAATTTCAGTGGTATACCAACCCGCGAGAATCGCGAGAATCCCGGTGGGCCCCATCCATAGCGCAAAGTGCATAAATGCGCGAGAGTGATATAAGCGCTTACGGCAGCGTAAATAAAATCCCCACACGCCTAACGCAATCATTAAAACCCCTAAGCCAACCATCATGCGGAAGGTCCAGAATACAATCGTGGCGTTAGGGCGATCGGCGGGCGCAAATTCTTTTAGGCCCGGAATTTGACCATCCCAGCTATGAGCCAGAATTAAGCCGCCTAAACGGGGGACTTGAAGCGCATAACGTGTTTCTTCGCGGCTCATATCGGGCCAGCCGAACAATGTCAGTGGCATCCCTGGGCTGTCGTGGTTTTCCCAATGCCCTTCAATGGCAGCGATTTTGGCCGGCTGATGTTTAAGGGTGTTGAGGCCATGGAAATCACCAATCAGTGCTTGTAGCGGCGCTACCAATAGTGCCATCCAAAGCGCCATCGAAAACATTTTGCGAATCGCGGGTTGATGGCGGCCGCGCAAAAGATGCCAGGCCGCTACAGCCGCGACGAAAAGCGCCGTGGCAAGAAAGGCGGCCACGCCCATATGCGCGAGCCGGTATGGGAAGGATGGATTAAAAATAATTTGTAGCCAATCGGTTGGCACAACTTTGCCATCCACGATTTCATAGCCGGCAGGCGTATGCATCCAACTATTGGAGGCAATAATCCACGTGGCGGAGACTAAGGTGCCAAGCGCAACCATGACCGTCGCTAAAAAATGCAACCCAGGGCCGACTCGATTCCAACCGAACAGCATGACGCCTAAAAATCCGGCTTCTAGGAAAAAAGCGGTGAGTACTTCATAGGTCAGCAAAGGTCCGGTGACACTGCCTGCAAAGGCTGAAAAATAGCTCCAATTCGTACCAAATTGGTAGGCCATTACGAGGCCAGAAACTACGCCCATGCCAAAATTAATGGCGAAAATCTTTAACCAGAAATGATAGAGGTCTTGATAAACCTGTTTACGAGAATGTAGCCACCATCCTTCAAGCACCGCCAGATAGCTGGCGAGTCCAATCGTTAAGGCGGGAAAAATAATATGAAACGAGACGGTGAAGCCAAATTGAACTCGAGCAAGTGTTAAGGCATCCAGCGCAATCATATTATTTAAATAGTTGAAATTTTTACTAAAAATTGATACTTTCTCGATAGCTATGCTAGATGAGCTGCTGGCTTAGCCGAGAAAGAGCGAAAAAACTTCCAGTGCTTAAGCAAAAAACGTTTAGACGGCTTAGGCGGGCTTCTATTGTGTCGAGGCGTTAGAGCATCATTTTTTTATAAATGAGGCAATCGCCCCGGCACATTTAGGGTGAATTTTAACGCAATTTTGGCGATTAAAGCAGCTCATCCTGGAAACGGGCGCATAGAAAACGCGTTGAATCCGTGTGGAAAATGCGTAAAAAGGTAGAAAGCAGTTAAGCAGTGTGCGAGGTTTTGCTACGCACGCTGCGCAGAAAATGATGAAGTGGACATCGAAAAACTCAAAAATTATAAGCTGATATAAAATTCATCTGTGTAGAGTAATAGATTGCGCTTCAAGTTTGGCGTTGATTGTGACGCTTGGTTTAAAAAGGAAACAGAATGTCTAAATCTTCCGTAGCCGCTCCTAACAAGTCGGCCTTTCCTATTTCCTTGGGCTTGATGGTTGCCTCTATAGTGTTACTCGGCCTGGTTTTAATGCCACCTTTACCGGGTCTGTCGCTAGCCGGACAGCGGATGTTAGCTATCTTGGCGTTTGCGGTGATTGTCTGGATTACAGAGGCCGTGACCTATGAGGTCAGTGCGATATTAATTACTGTGTTGATCGCTTTTTTGATTGGCACTGCGCCGCGGGTGGACAATCCGGACGTGGTTTATGGTACGGCCGGTGCTCTATCAATGGCGTTGGCGGGTTTTTCCGATCGCGCGTTGGCGCTTGTGGCGGCGGCGCTTTTTATTTCCGCTGGCATGACTTCTACGGGTTTTGATAAACGCATCGCGTTAGTTACGCTGTCTAAAATTGGCGCCAGCACGCAGCGCATCATGCTTGGCACGGTGTTGGTGACGGCGGTGCTTTCTTTAGTCGTGCCTAGTGCTACTGCGCGCGGAGCATGCATGGTGCCAATTATGCTTGGGATCGTGTCTGCTTTTGGGTTAGACCGACGCTCTAATATTGCTGCTGGCATTATGATTGTGGTGGCGCAAAGCATCAGTATTTGGAATATTGGGATTCAAACTGCGGCGGCCCAAAATTTACTGACGGTCGGCTTTATGGAGCGGATTTTGGGGCAGCGCGTAACTTGGGGCGAATGGCTGTTGGCCGGTTTGCCGTGGGCGATTGTGATGTCGGTGGTTCTGTTGTATATCGTGCGCAAAATGTTGCCGCCAGAAACGGAGTCGATTCCCGGGGGCGCGGATGCTGTGCGCCGAGCATTGGCGGAGCTGGGGCCGATGACTTCTGCCCAAAAGCGCTTAATGCTGGTTTCGTTGACGTTGCTTGCATTTTGGTCGACCGAAGGTAAGTTGCACTCATTTGATACGACTTCAGTCACCTTTGTCGGACTTGCTCTTTTGCTGATGCCCCGGATCGGCGTGATGGATTGGAAAACGCTTGAAGCCCGGACCCCTTGGGGAACTTTGATTGTATTTGGCGTGGGCATTAGCCTAGGAACGGCTTTGTTAACCACGCAGGCAGGTCAATGGCTTGGGGATCAAGTCGTGCACCATACGGGCATGGATGGGTTGAGTCCTGGTCTGATATTCGCGGTGCTGAGTCTATTTTTAATCGTGATCCATCTAGGGTTTGCGAGTGCGACGGCGCTGACTTCAGCGATGCTGCCAATCTTAATTGCTGTATTGCAGACCTTGCCAGGAGATTTTAATCGACTTGGCTTGACCATGCTGCTGGGCTTTTCCGTAAGCTTCGGTTTTGTTTTGCCGATTAATGCTCCGCAAAATATGGTTTGCTTAGCGACCAATACTTTTACCACGCGACAATTTACCAAGGTGGGTTTCGTCGTGACGGTGGTGGGCTATCTGATGTTATTGGTTTTCTCGCAAACCTATTGGAAGTTTCTGGGTTGGATCTAATTCACGGTAACCGGCGGATCACTGGCGGCGGGCATGGTGTGGAGTGTACATACATTGCCACCTGCCACACCTAGCACAAGCCAGGTACTGCCTATTTCAACGACCATCACTTTTTCTTTTGGCGTAAGAGCGGTACTGCTAACGACTTTAATTAAGCTGGTGCGGCGTAGCGATGGCCGCACGCCAAAGCGGCGGGCCACCCAGGCGCACGCATAGGCAAGCCCAATCACGGCAATCAGCCAAGCAATCGTCTGCGCTACGGAGCTAACGTTCACCGCGCTGGGCAGAGGGCGGCTTTCATTGGCGAAAGCCGTAAGCGGCAGCCATACGGCCGCTGCGAGGGTTTGATATAACGCGCGGCGGACATGAATGCCATACATGATTGAGCTCCGAGAGAGAGTTAAGTTTAATCAACAAATGCCCGTTCAACCACATAATGCCCCGGTTGCGAGTGGGTGCCTTCGATAAACCCCATGGTTTTCAGTAGAGCCCGCGTATCCTTGAGCATATGCGGGCTACCGCATAACATTAAGCGATCACGCTCAACTGAAAACGAGGGTAAATCTGTATCCTCAAATAGCTTGCCGTCTTGAATTAAATCTGTGATTCGGCCGCGATTGAGAAAGGGCTCTCGAGTAACTGTCGGGTAATAGATGAGTTGGTCCCGAATCAACTGACCAATATGTTCATTTTGCGGCAATGACTGCGTAATATATTCTTTATAGGCTAGTTCATCAATAAAGCGGCAAGTGTGGGTCAACACAATGCGTTCATAGCTGCTATAGATCTCTGGGTCTTTGATCATACTCATGAACGGAGCTAACCCCGTGCCGGTTGATAGCAACCAAAGAGTAGAGCCAGGCAATAGATGGTGCGTCACGAGAGTGCCGGTTGATTTTTTGCTGATATAAACGGGATCGCCAATTTTCAGATGTTGCAGGCGTGAGGTGAGCGGGCCATCCTGTACTTTGATTGACAGGAACTCTAAATTTTCTTCGTAGTTGGCGCTAGCCATGCTGTAGGCGCGCACGAGGGGTTTATTGTCAACTTCAAGTCCGACTAGAGTGAATTGGCCGTTATCAAAACGAAAAGAAGGATCACGTGTACAGGTGAAGCTGAAAAGCGTGTCAGTCCAATGGCGGATACTTAATACAGTTTGCTGGGTTAGATTGCTCATGATAAATCGGTCTTAGGTAACAGCACATAGCCTATTAATTAGGGTAGCCTTCATTCTACCCTTTATTGCAAATAAGAGTGATTCTCGTTCCTGATGCTGCGTTTTTATAGCGTTATTTTCTGCTGTATGGGAGTCGGGGGAGCCAGGCGCAAGCGCGCGATATACGGTAGGTGATCTGATAACCAGGCTGCTTTGGATGCGGGGATGAGCTCCATCGGCGTAAATTCACGCACAAACATTTTATCCAACGCTAAAGCTGGCGAGAAAGCTGGAAAGGTTTTGGCGGCTTGTCCTAGTGTCATGGCGACTTCGCATAGACCTAGTGCCTGAAAGATAGGAATCGAATCACTTTTCCAGTCATTAAAATCGCCGGCGAGAATCAGGGGGCCGTTAGGTGCCTCGCGGACAATCCAATGCGCGAGCCATTCCATTTGCCGCAAACGCGCGGCGCGGGTCAGCGCAAGATGGACGCACAGTAATATGACGGGCCGTTGGTTAACGATGGTGCGTGCTACTAGTAGCCCACGTTGCTCAAAGCGATGAGCAGAAATGTCCCAGCGTTCGCCGGGGGTGAGGGGGGAAGAAGAAAGAATCGCATTGCCGTGTCGCCAGGAGGGTTTGTGCACATTGGGTCCAAGTGCGAGATGCAGTTGTAAGGCGGTGGATATTTCAGTGGCGTGGCAATGCCAATCTTCGTCTGCAGTTGTAATTCTGGATTTGTTGCTGGATGTAGATCGGCGCTGTGCCATGACTTCTTGTAAAAAATAGGCATCCGCAGGAATGCGTTGCATCCAACGTCGCATGGCTTGCCAGGTTTGAAACCCAAGCGGCGAACGGCCTTTGTGTAAATTCCAGCTTACGGCAACAAATTCATGCGGATCGCGTGGAGCCGTGTGTAAAGGAAATAGGGATTTCATGCAGGATTAAGGTGGGCCCGCAACCGATAAATGAGCGTGGGGTTGTGTGGGAGAATTTGCCAGTTTGTCCAGCTATCGAAAGGTACGATGAGGGCTGGATGGCTTGCGCTGACGACGCGAGGAGCGGCCGGTGCAGTACAGTTCGATACGACTGCTGAGGTGATTTTTTCGAGTGTTTCGCGCGTCTCAAGCGTAAACATCACCGCTTTGGGGGTCAAATTATCGGGCGTGACGGTAATCGTACGGGATAATTCGAGCGCGGGCTGATTGCAACCGATCTTCGGTTGACCTAGATAGTGTTTGGTTTCAGTATACGATTGGCCGAGAGGGGTCTGGCCGACTAAGCTAGCCACCTGCTGCCCTTCTTGGATAATCTGTAGCTCCCAATGCACGATCGGGGTTGAGGGCTGAGCGCAAGCTAGTGCGCCCCCCCAAAAAAGCAGGCTACATAAGGACGCCATCAGGATTTTAGGAGATAGGCGGTACATAATCCTTTCCACTCAAGGTTGAGCTGAGAATCAGCTTATATCTGCAAATGCAGCATAAAAAAAGCTACTATACTATGCGGCGTTTTGCCATTGCGAGCGCGTCACAATAGTAACAATAACTGAGTCGCTATAGATTCTAAATGACTTGAAATATTGCTTCACCCTCTTAAGCGTTTAACTTACTGCGCAGACTTTAAATTAGACTTCATAGTGAGTAAGAGAGAGCGCTGAGTTTTTGACTTCTAACTGGAGCTTCTGTATGCACAATAAATTTCAAAAAATGTTGCCCATCAGTGCTGCTGTCATGCTGTCTATCGCTTTACCTGTGATGGCGGCGGAGCAGGTGGTCAAAATTGGTCATGTTGCCCCCCTCACAGGCAGTATTGCGCACCTTGGCAAAGATAATGAAAATGGGGCGCGTTTAGCCATTGAAGAGATTAATGCTAAAGGTTTAGTCATTGGCAAAAAGACGGTCACCTTGCAACTTGATGCGCAAGATGATGGCGCTGACCCGCGCCAAGCCACGCAAGCCGCGCAAAAACTGGTCGACGATAAGGTCGTGGGTGTAGTTGGGCATTTGAATTCAGGCACTTCGATTCCGGCTTCTAGAATTTATAGCGATGCTGGACTTGTTCAAATTTCCCCTTCTTCAACTAACCCTCAATATACCCAGCAAGGTTTTAAAACAACTTACCGCGTAGTTGCCACAGATGTTCAACAAGGGCCTGCGCTGGCCCGCTATGCCCAAAGTGCGGGATTAAAAAAGATCGTAGTGGTTGATGATGCAACTGCTTATGGCAAAGGACTCGCCGATCAGTTTAAAAAGGCCGCGCAAGATAAGGAAGGTTTGCACGTTTTGTTGCATGAGGCAAGCAATGATAAAGCAACTGATTTCAGAGCTATTTTGACCAAAATCAAGAAGTTGCGTCCAGATGCTATCTTTTATGGTGGGATGGATGCGACTGGCGGACTGTTCGCATGGCAAGCGAAGCAGCTTCAAATGACGGCCAAAGTACTTGCGGGTGATGGAGTCTGTACTGAGAATTTAGTCAATTTGGCGAAAGATGCGACAGATAATGTCATTTGTTCGCAAGCTGGCATAGCATTGGAAAAAATGCCGGGTGGCGCGGAGTTTGAGAAAAAATATCTAAAGCGTTTTGAGACATCGATTCAGATTTATGCGCCATTTACTTATGAGGCTGTGTACATTATCGTTGAGGCGATGAAGCGTGCCAATTCAATTGATCCCGCAAAGATTTTGATGGAGATGCCTGCGACCAACCGCGTAGGCGTGATTGGCGAAACGCGATTTGATGAAAAGGGGGATTTGAAAGCGCCCGTTATTTCTCTCTACAATTACAAAAATGGAAAAAAGACTCTACTAGAAACTGTTAAGATGTGACTTTTTTGTAAGATGGTTTGCCTGTGCGCCAGGTGAAGATAATGTGAGGTATAATGCCGCCATATGGATATAATAAGCGAGTAGATAGCAACGTTGCGTGAAGTCAAAGGGTTGGCGATTTTTGGTGAATCTTAATTAACGCTTTCGCAATCGTCTAGATACGGAGACGGTTTTTAGATGTGGGCTTGGAGTCAGCATTAAAAATGGCTGGTTAAGCGATTCAAGCTACCCAAAAAAATCAGTTGATGGATTATACGAAGTTCGTTGAAAGAGAAATTAATAAAAATTATTCATTTTTCTTTGCAAAATCAGAATTAATCTGTATATTAACGCCTAATTAATAACTTGAATAGCTGGACTCATAAAAAGTCTGGACGTTCACATTTTAACTTTGGGAAGGAATTTATTATGTCTTCATATGAAGAGTTGCTTGCACAACAAGCAAAATTGGAAAAACAAATCGAAGAAGCTAAAGCTAGAGAATGTGCTGCAGTTATCGATGAAATAAAGAAAAAAATTGCTATCTTTGGCATTACGCTCGATGAGCTTGGCTTAAGTAAGAGAGAGCTTAATCTGAGAAAATCAAAGATGGATAAACAGCGCGTACGTATGCCTGTTGCGCCTAAATATCGTGATCCAAATACCGGTGTAACCTGGTCAGGTCGTGGCAAGCCACCTAAGTGGATTGTGGGCAAAGATCGTGCTTCTTTTCTTATCTAATCTAAAATTAGACTGAGTTTTAGTCAAAAAACTCAAACGGTAGGAGCGCCCCAGATTTTTGCTTGAGGCCTCCCAGCAGTGGGTTTTTTGTCGGCAGCCTGGTTGCTTCGCTCAGAATGTATGCTCGGCTGCTGGAAATACGCCCATTTTAACTTCGCGTACATAAGTTTCGACAGCCGCTTGCAAAATAGACTGATTTGAGGCCTGTTGCGCTTGCACGCTGACGAAATTTTTTGCAAAGCGCGGGCGTTTGCCTGAAGACACCCCTAGCAAATCGTACAGTACGAGCACTTGTCCGGAGCAGTTAGGGCCGGCTCCAATGCCAATCGTAGGAATGAGCAGGGCGTCCGTTAATTGCGCGCCAAGCGCAGTGGGCACTGCTTCTATGACTAACAATTGGGCGCCCGCCTGTTGTAGCGCTTGTGCATCGCTCAGCAATTGCTTAGCAGCGGCTCCGGTTTTGCCTTGTACCTTAAAACCGCCTAATGTATGCACTGATTGCGGTGTTAAGCCAATATGAGCGCAGACTGGAATTGAGCGTTCAACCAGAAACCGCACGGTATCACTCAACCACTTCCCCCCTTCGAGCTTAACCATCTGAGCGCCCGCGCGCATTAGGGTAACGGCGTTGGCAAATGCCTCGGTTGGCGTAGCGTAACTACCAAATGGTAAATCAGCAACGATGAGCGCCTTAGGCTGACTGCGCGCAACGCAAGCTGTATGGTAAGCGAGTTCGGCGACCGTGACGGGGAGCGTAGTGGTATGGCCTTGTATTACATTGCCTAAAGAATCCCCAATCAGTAACACGTCGACTCCGGCCTGATCGAGAAGGGCGGCGAAGCTGGCGTCATAACAAGTTAGCGCAGCGATTTTCTCCTCTTTTCCGCGCATGATTTGCAGGTGCGGTACAGTAATCGCCTTACGTGAAGTTTCTGCTAAATAGTTCATATTGGGTCTGTCAATAAAAGTTGAGCTAGAAAAAGCGCTGCCGAGCGCATCAAATTGGATCAAATCTTTGTCTAAAATCTTATCAATGCGCTGCGCAGCGACCGCTGGCAAAAAGGCATCGGCGCGTCCGCGCTGTGGAATTTCAAAGTTGGCATCCAGTTCAAGTAAAGGCAGCAGCACGAATGCGCGCTCAGTCAAACGCGGGTGTGGAATAATTAGATCGGCGGTGTCAATCGCAAGCTGGTCGTATAACAGAATATCTAGATCCAGCGTACGCGGCGCATTACGGTAAGAGCGCAGGCGGCCAAAGTAATCTTCGCCAGCTGCGCATAATCTGAGTAACTGGAAAGGCGAGAGCGTGGTTTCGAGCGCTAGCGCGCAGTTGTAATAATCATTGCCGCTGGCTTGGACTGGCGCACTGCGGTAAAAGCTAGATCGGGCGCGCAGGGTGACATTTGCTTGCTGGGCCAGCCAGCTGATCGCAGCGTGTAGCGTTTCACATGCATTGCCAAGGTTTGCGCCAAGACCAAGATAAGCGATCGCCATAGTTTGCTTTTTTAGCTCAATTTTTCCACTGGGTTAAGCGTTGATTTGCCCGCATCCTGGGATTCTTTGGGCTTGGCACGGCCACGTCGTCTACGGCGGCGGGGAGAGGATTCCGGTCCGCTTTCTGTGAGCAAGGCCTCGCGCTGGGCGGAATCCGCTGCGATAAAAGCCGTCCACCATTGTGCCAAGGCAGGATCGAGTTCACCTGATTCACAACGCAACAGCAAAAAATCATAAGCGGCTCTAAAACGCGGGTGTTCCAGCAACTTGAATGCGCTGTTGCCGCGCTTTTCAAGGCGAGGTTGCAAGCCCCAAATTTCTTTCATGTCTCCGAGATGGCGCCGTTGAATCGCCAATTTTTTCATCTGCGCATAGAGCGTTTCATCCATTGCGCGATGGAGCGCAGGAATGGGGTACTCATTGGCGGCTTTATACTTTTGCCAGTGCTCGCGTACTTCATGCCATAACAAGGCCGCGAATAGAAAACTAGCGGAGACATATTTACCTGCGCGAATACGCTCATCGGTATTGCTGAGAGCAAGCGTAATAAATTTTTCGCTTTGTGGGTGCTCAAAAGCGGTATCGAGCATGGGCAATAAATCATCATGCAGCCCGGTAGCGCGCAATTGGCGCAAACAGTCGAGTGCTTGACCGCAGAGCAGCAGTTTGAGGGTTTCATCAAACAGCCGAGCGCTCGGCACATTGCCGAGCAATTCGGCGAGGGAGCTAATCGGCTTGCCGGTCGCTTCTTCAATTTCAAAGCCGAGTTTTGCCGCAAAACGTACCACGCGCAACATCCGCACCGGATCTTCACGATAGCGCGTAACGGGGTCTCCAATCATGCGTAAAAGCCGCGCGCGAATATCGGCCATGCCATGATGGTAATCGAGCACCGTTTGCGTCGCTGGATCATAGTACATCGCATTGATGGTGAAATCGCGCCGTGCCGCATCTTCGTGTTGTTGTCCCCAAAGATTGTCGCGCAGAACGCGTCCGCTGGCATCGATTGCATGTAGACGATGGTCTAACTCGCCGCGCCGCGCACGCGCGCTTTGGCCTGCAGGCAGAGGGGCACGGGTTGCAGCGGCGGATGCACTTAAACTGGCCCGGAAAGTCGAGACCTCAATAATTTCTTGCCCGAATGGGACATGAACAATTTGAAAGCGCCGCCCAATTAAGCGCGCTCGCCGAAATAGCTTTTGCACTTGTTCAGGCGTGGCATCGGTTGCCACATCAAAATCTTTTGGCGCCACGCCTAGTAGCAAATCACGTACTGCACCGCCCACAATAAATGCATTGTAACCTTCTTGTTGTAAGGTACTCGTTACGCGCAGCGCATGCCGTGAGATCAAGGCAGAATCGATTTGATGGATACGGGCCGGTACGCTCACCGGTGGTTTTTTATGAGATGCTTGTTTGGCGCCACGATTGGATGCGGGCAATTCAGCTTGGCCCAATAGTTTGCGAATAAATTTTCTAATCACGAGGTTTTGAATAAATCTAAAATACGCCAGCCTTTCGATTGAGCATGAGCACGCAGCTTGTCATCTGGGTTAGTCGCAATCGGAGTGCTGACTTTTTCGAGTAATGGAATGTCGTTGTGTGAATCACTATAAAAATAGCTTTGTTTAAAACTTGTCCAATTTTTATCGAGCGACTGTAGCCAAGCTTCAGTACGTATGATTTTACCTTCACGATAACTGGGCAAGCCATCAATTTCGCCTGTATACGCAGCAGTCGGATCGTCATTCATCGTGGCGGGCTCAGGTGCGATGAGATGATCAATGCCGAAGGCGCGAGCGATAGGCGTTGTAATGAAACTATTGGTTGCTGTCACAATACAGCATATATCACCAGCGGCCTGGTGGCGCTGGATGAGGGCAAAGGCAGCCGGGTGTAGCGGGGTAATGACTTCTTGCATAAATTGAGCATGCCAGGTGGCTAATTGCGCGCGCGAATATCGCGTCAGCGGCGCGAGCGCATAACGCAGATAGGCATCAATATCGAGCTGGCCTGCTTGGTAGTCTGCATAGAAGCGTTCATTTTTACGCTCAAAATCTGTTGCCTCGACTAAACCCTGGCGTACCGCAAAGCGGCCCCATTCGTAGTCGCTATCTGTTGGTAGCAACGTATGGTCAAGATCAAATAGAGCAAGGTTCATCATACCGGCATTTTACTCGAAGCACGGAGCTGCGGTGAGCACCGTCGTTTCTTGATTCGATAACATGGCGCGGAGTAAGGGTAGGGTGATGGGTCGGTGTTGTTCCAAAGAAAAACGGTCAAGCGCATCGAGCAAGCCGATTAAGGTTTGCATATCACGTCTGAAGTGCGCAAGTAGATAAGGCAGCACATCTGCCGCGAGGGCGATGCCGCGCGCTTGAGCGGCGCGCTCGAGGGCGGCTATTTTGCCCACATCATCGAGTGGTATAAGCTGGTATACCAGCCCCCAGCCCAGCCGGGTACGCAAATCTTCGCGTACTTTGAGTAAGCGTGGAGGCATCTGGCCCGTTGCGATCAAAGCGCAATGCGTATGGGCCTTGACCTCATTAAACAAATTGAAGGCGGCAATTTGCTGGATGGGCGAGAGCATATCGCAATCATCGATTGCATAAAGGGTTACAGCTGGATCAAATTCAAACACAGCTAAGTCCACGCACGGTCCGGCAAGACGAGCATGGCCCGGGCCTGCGCGGTGGCATAGCGCATGCAGTAAATGACTCCGCCCATTCCCGGCTTCACCCCATAGATAAAAAGCCCGCTCAGCGGCATGGCCATTCGCTAGCGCTTCATTCAGTGCGGTAAGCTGTGTCACAAGCTCGGTATTTGCGCCGGTGATGAAATTATCAAACGTAGCGCTAGGCGGGTCCCCGAAATCAAGCAATAACTGGCGCGACACAAATATAAAAGAAAGGCAAAAAATAAAAAATAGAGATAAAACCCACAGTCTGTTATTTATGGAGCGGGAACATCGGTTAAAATCCGTATTCTACCGGACTTCTCGAAACGGTTATTTCCGTTGCGTTGGATTGAATGAATTCATCAAATTTTGCTAAACCCTCGGGCCTGACTTATAAAGACTCAGGCGTTGATATAGAAGCTGGCGATGCGCTGGTTGAACGCATTAAACCGTTCGCTAAACGCACGCTGCGCTCCGGTGTATTGGCCGGCATTGGCGGCTTTGGCGGGCTGTTTGAGGTGCCCAAAAAATATCAAGAGCCCGTTTTGGTATCGGGTACGGATGGCGTGGGCACTAAGCTTAAATTGGCTTTCCAGCTCAACCGGCACGACACCATTGGGCAAGATTTGGTTGCCATGAGCGTGAATGATATTCTCGCACAAGGGGCTGAGCCACTTTTTTTCCTTGACTATTTTGCTTGCGGCAAGCTTGATGTTGAAACCGCAGCGGCGGTGATCCAAGGGATTGCGACAGGGTGCGAGCTCGCGGGCTGTGCCTTAATTGGCGGCGAGACGGCTGAAATGCCGGAAATGTACCCGGTGGGCGAATACGATTTAGCCGGTTTTGCTGTAGGTGCGGTTGAAAAAAGCAAAATCATTGATGGTCATACAATTGCGGCCGGCGATGTTGTGCTTGGCCTGGCCTCAAGCGGTATCCACGCAAATGGCTATTCGTTGGTGCGGCGGATTATCCAGCAAGAGCAAGTTGATTTAGCCGATCAACTGGAGGGCCGTGCATTGGCTGACGCACTGATGGCGCCTACGCGTATTTATGTCAAACCGGTGCTGGCTTTGCTTGAAAAAATAACGGTCAAAGGTATCGCGCATATTACGGGTGGTGGCCTGCTGGAAAATATTCCACGGATGCTAGCGGACCCTTTATGCGCTGAGCTAGATCAGCATGCTTGGCCGTTGCCGCCTTTATTTAGTTGGTTAGCGGAGCGGGGTGGCGTGGCAGATGACGAAATGCACCGTGTATTCAATTGCGGCATTGGGATGGTGCTGGTGGTCTCCGCACAGAATGCGCAAGCGGCGCTAGCTGAGCTTGCCGCCTCAGGTGAAGCAGCCTGGCTGATTGGTAAGATTCGTGAGCGGGCTGAAGGTGAAGCGCAAACGATAGTTACTTAACGCTGGATTAGCAACTTTAAGAAGGCGGGGTTGATAAAAATCTTTTCTCGGCCGGCTTGGGTGGCTTGTAATAAGCCAATATTACATAGCTGCTTGAGATAGATGGAGGCGGTTTGTCTTTGGGCAATGCCCGCCTCAACTACATTTGCAATGCGGCAATAAGGCTGTACAAAAATAAGCTCGGTTAATTCGCGGCTATAAATTTGTGGCGTGTCTCGGCGCATCAAAATGGCAGTTTCTTCAATTAATGATCTGATTGATTTAATAAAATCGGTTGTCCATTGGGCCGTTTGGGTGACTGCATCCAGCATAAAAAGAATCCACTCTTGCCAGCGTTGCTCAGTGGTGACCGCAAGCAGGAGGCGGTAGTACGTCTCCTTAGCGGCAATGATGGCGCGCGATAAATATAGAACTGGGATCTCGAGTAACCCCTGGTCAACTAAATACAGTAAATTCAGCACGCGGCCTGTGCGGCCGTTGCCATCGATAAATGGGTGAATGGCTTCAAATTGATAATGACCGATGGCCATGCGTATGAGCGGATCAATCTCATCCGATTCATGCAAAAATCGCTCCCAGTTGGCTAATTTGTCTCGAATCACGGCCTCGCTTGCTGGCGGTGTATAAATCACTGTGCTGTTCTTATCGTTCATCAGCGCTGTACCTGGCGTGCGTCGAATATCTAATTCAACGCCCTTGATGGTGCGGCACACTTGAACCGCGGTTGCCAGGCTAAAAGGTCGTTGCGCCAAACTCCGAAAGCCTTCATACAGAGCTGTACGATAGCGTAAAGCTTCTTTAGTAGATGGGTCAGCCTGGAGTGCGTGCTCATTGGCGAACTGAAATAGCCGGTCAGTGGTGGTCACAATATTTTCAATTTCTGAACTTGCTTGCGCTTCAAGCAATGGAATACTGTTAATCAACACCGCCTGGTTTGGAATCAATTCACCCGCTTGTTTGAGCTGGGCTAATGCAGCACGGGCTGTAATACACGCCTTCAGAATCGCTTTGGATTCAATCTCTGCGCGTGGGGGCAGGGTGGGCAGCGCGTTATAGGGTGTAAGCGGATCGAATATCATGTGTCGATATTATCGCATTTTATCGACATATAGAACAAATGTGTTTAAAGGGTCGACATATTTCGCCTATTTTCACTACGGAGCAGATGCAGAGTTTGGGCCCAATTTTATTGGTTCGAGCGTCTCGAATGGATCCTGAGCCAGTCAATCGTAGCGAACTGTTTGGTTTACCCCTATTAATCGGTGAGAGGATGAGTACTCCAAATACGCATCGCGGTTTTTATAACTTGTGTGCTGACATCAGGCGCGCAGCAGTCAATCATCAAGCGTTTATCTATTGCGCGCAACCACGTTAATTGTCGTTTACACAGCTGACGCGTAGCGACTATCCCCTGTTCGCGCATCGTGGCCTGGTTGATTTTACCGTCCAGGTACGCCCAGATCTGACGATAACCCACGCAGCGCATGGCGGGTAAGTCTGCATGCAGGTCGCCACGCGCCCGCAAGCGCGTTACCTCAGCCACGAAACCTGCTTCGAGCATGGTGTCAAAGCGTGTTTCAATGCGTTTATGTAATACACCCCGGTCGGATGGTTCAAGTGCAATAGGCAAATAATCATACGGCGCATTCGCATGATCTTTAACCGCCAGCAACTGAGACATCGGTTGCCTGGTGAGTAGCCATACTTCGAGTGCGCGTTGAATGCGCTGCGCATCATTGGGCGCAAGTCTAGCGGCTAGCTCAGGATCACAGGCGGCCAGGCGCGCATGTAAAGCAGGCCAGCCGTCACGCGCGGCTTCACGGTCAAGCGTGGCGCGCACTTGCGGGTCAGCGCTAGGTAAAATAGCGAGGCCGGTAGTCAGGGCTTTGTAATACAGCATGGTCCCGCCAACTAATAACGGCAGTGCTTTACGCGCATAAATTTCGCCAATTAAGCGTTGCGCATCCGCTTTAAAAGCTGCAGCGGAATAAGTCTGGGAGGGGTCAAGGATGTCAATCAGATGATGCGTAACCAGGGCGCGCTCGGCGCTAGTCGGTTTGGCTGTGCCAATATCCATTTCTCGGTACACTAAAGCCGAGTCAAGGCTGATAATCTCAAGCGGCACATGTTTGGCAAGAGCGAGTGCCGCAGCGGTTTTACCCGATGCAGTTGGGCCAAGTAGGCAGATTACAGGGGGATAGGGCGGCTGATCTGGGGCGTGGTGTTGGGTGGCTAAATTCATTGTCCACGCATAAAGAGCCGATCTAGATCAGTGAGTGAGAGCTGATACCAGGTGGGTCGCCCGTGATTACATTGATTGGCGCGTGGAGTCCTTTCCATTTGGCGCAACAACCCATTCATTTCACTCAGCGTTAAGCGTTGGTTTGCTCGCACTGCATGGTGACAAGCCAACGTACCGAGCAGCTCATGTTGGTGTTCAAGTAGCACTCGCGAGCCGCCATGAGCATGAAGGTCCTCTAGCACCGCATGCGCGAGAGCGGATAAATCAGCGTCTTTAAGAAGCGCGGGGACAGCCCGAATAGCGAGCGTGGTTGGAGATTGGATCGTAATATCAAAACCTAGAGCAGAGAGGGTTGCTTGATTTTCCTCGATGGTGCCAATCTCAACCTCGCTGGCGGGGATCGATAATGGAAGCAGCAGGGGTTGCATCGCAATCGAACGTTCAGCTAGCGCAGTTTTGAACTGCTCATAGATTACTCGTTCATGAGCGGCGTGCATATCAACCAGCACCAAGCCAAGCTTATTTTGAGCGAGAATATAAATATTATGTAGCTGGCCGAGGGCGAATCCCAGTGGATGATCTTCTTCGGCCGCAGCGCTGGCAGTGGCGGCTGCCGTAGGGGGGGGCGCGGGTTCAGCGCCAGGCTCGGTTAAATGGGCTGGGCTTAAGGGTGCGGCCGCAGCGCTTGCATCTGGGGGCGTAGACGGAGCAGACGCCGTTTGTGGTGCAGAGCCTGTTGCAGGGCGCGTCGTATTGGGGTCAGCCCTACGCGGGCCAAAAAGTGCGTCATAAACTGCCAGAGGTTGTTCTACCCGAGTTTGAATTGGCAGCGTGCCTTGCCGCATGCGTGCTTGCGGTAGCCAAGGTGGATTGGTTGCCGATTCGCTTGAGGTGGTTAAGCCGCTCAGTGGCGCAAGGTGTGTCGCGTGCCCGCCTGCTGTTGTGGGATGCGAGAGCCCTGCTTGCTGTGCGAGCGTGCGCTGCACTGCATGAAAGATAAATTGATGAATTGCACGAGAATCGCGGAAACGGACTTCAATCTTAGATGGATGCACGTTGACGTCAACCGATTCGGGCGGGACTTCGAGCATCAGCACATAGGCTGGATGGCGTTCTCCATGTAAGACATCTTCATAGGCAGAGCGCACTGCGTGCGTCAGCAATTTGTCTCGCACAAAGCGACCATTGACGAAGAAATATTGCTGATCAGCTCGTCCGCGGCTGGCTGTAGGCAGGCCAACAAAACCATTCAGCGCAATCGGCCCGGCTTGTTCTGCAAGTGGCAAATGGGCCAGAGCAAAGGCGTCGCCAAGAATTTTGGCGACGCGTAGCGAAGCTGATCCAGCATTCCAGTGTTCGACGGCGCGGCCATTATGGTGCACCGAAATGGCAACTTCTGGCCGCGCTAGCGCTGCGCGACGAATCACATCTAAGCAATGGCCGAATTCAGTTTGTTCGCTTTTTAAAAATTTGCGGCGGGCGGGCGTGTTGAAATACAGTTCACAGACCTCGATCGAAGTGCCAATCCCTCCTGCTGCGGGAGCCAGGGCACCGGTTTGCGCATCAATCGACATCGCATGGGGTGCCTCAGCCGTGCGGCTCGTGAGCGATACTTGCGCCACGGAGGCAATTGAAGCCAGCGCTTCGCCACGAAAACCCAGCGTGCGCACGGCTTCTAGTTCTGCCAGAGAATGAATTTTGCTGGTGGCATGGCGCATCAACGCAAGCGGTAGCTCGTCAGGCGCAATTCCGTTGCCATCGTCAACGATGGAGATACGCTTGACGCCGCCCGCTTCAAGTGAAATGCGCAATGATTGTGCGCCAGCGTCAAACGCATTTTCAATTAACTCTTTCACCACCGAAGCAGGGCGTTCAACCACTTCACCTGCTGCAATTTGGCTGATTAATTGATCTGGCAGCGGTTGAATAGACCGTGGGCGTAGGGTTGTCATAGGGCGCAAAAACAAAGAGAATAATTGGAATTATATAGTTGTCTGCGCCGGCGAAAAAAATAGATATATTTGTGCGGAGTGATCTAAGTCGTTGAGAAGTCGCGGGGGAAAGCGTTTTGCCATTTTGAGTCATGCACGAAAGTTGAGCGTCTCAAAGGCTGGCCGGCCAACTTTCAGCGGATGAATTCCCGGTATTAATTTCTGTGCGTGCTGAAAAGATTGCCCCCCTCTAATTCCGGTATGATTGGCTCTTTGCAAATTTCAGGAGAAAGGCTTGGAAACGCTGTTGCATTTTGCTGGAATGTTGCTCCATATAGATCGTTTTTTGGGGACGTTTATTCAGCAATATGGTGCCTGGATTTACGTTGTATTGTTTTTGATTGTATTTTGCGAAACAGGTTTAGTGGTGTTTCCATTTTTGCCGGGTGATTCATTACTCTTTGTGGGCGGGGCTTTTTGTGCCATGGGGGCGATGTCGTTATCGGTTCTGATCGTGCTGTTGTTAATCGCAGCAATCGTTGGAAATACGCTGAACTATCGCATCGGTCATTTTATTGGGCCCAAAATATTTGCCTCGAACTACCGTTGGCTTGATCGCGTTGCTTTGATGAAAACCCAAAATTTCTATGCGCGGCATGGCGGTAAAACAATTGTATTGGCACGTTTTATTCCGGTGGTACGAACTTTTGCCCCTTTTGTCGCTGGCCTATCCAAAATGCGCGCGGCCCGGTTTCAGTTGTTTAATATATCAGGCGCGCTGCTGTGGGTGTTCAGTCTTGTATTGGCGGGGTATTTCTTCGGGAATCTGCCTTTTGTCAAACAATATTTGAATGTGATTGTCTTGGTTGGCGTGGCGACCGCGGCCGTGCCGGTGTTCGTTGGCTGGCTTTGGCAATGGCTGCGGCCCAAGCGCTAAAGCATTTTGTTTTTGGCCAGCGGCGGATTGGCTGAAAAATAACGCTTAATGCCGCGCAAAATCGCATTCGCCATTTGTTCGCGATAGGCTGGAGTATTGAGTTTAGCCTCTTCTTCGGGGTTGCTGATAAACGCAGTTTCCACTAAAACCGACGGAATATCTGGCGCTTTTAATACCGCAAAGCTGGCTTGTTCAACCGCATTTTTATGGAGTTTGTTAATCTGTCCGATTTCGTTAAGCACGTAATTGCCATAGCGCATACTGTCATTGATTTGCGCTGTGGTCGACATATCCAGCAAGGCGTGCGATACCGATTTATCTTGCGTTTTAATATTCACGCCGCCGATTAAGTCGGAGGTGTTTTCTTTATTGGCAATCCACCTTGCGGTAGTGCTGGAGGCGCCATGGTTGGACAATGCAAAGACGGATGAGCCTTGGGCCCTTGGGGTGATAAAGGCGTCCGCGTGAATTGAAATAAATAAATCCGCTTCCACTCGGCGCGCTTTTTGCACACGGACATGTAACGGTACGAAATAATCATCGTCGCGTGTCATCATCGCGCGCATATCCGGTAATGCATCAATTTTGGTGCGTAAGCGGCGCGCAATATCGAGCACTACGTTTTTCTCGTAAGTCCCTTTTTTGCCGATCGCGCCAGGGTCTTCGCCACCATGTCCAGGATCAATCGCAATCGTGAGCAGGCGTACTGTATGTGCTTTAGCCGGGGTTTGTTTACTCAGGCCATATTTATCATCGCCAGCGCGTGTGGAGGGTGTTCGAGCTGTATCTTTAGAAGGAGGCTGTTGCGTGAGCAGATCCGGTGCTTCTGAGGATGAGGCCTCGGCCTTTGTAAAGCGCTCAAAAAAAGCATCGCTCGGATCTAGAGGCGCTGGTGTTCTCGGTCCGGTGAGTGCGGATGGGGTATGCTGAGCATTGGCCATCGCTTTTGCTTCGGTCTTAGCGATTAAATCCAGCAGTGGGTCGGGCGGGATGGCTGGGTATAAATCGAACACCAGTCGATGGCGATAGCGACTAATCGGGGGGAGCGTAAAGACTTGAGGTTTTACGGCATCTTTCAGGTCCAGCACGAGCCGCACGGTATCAGGTGTAAACTGCCCTACGCGTACGTGGTGAATTTGCGGGTCATTCGGCGTGATTTTTGCAACCAGCTCTTTTAGCGTTGTGTCCAGCGTAAGGCCTTGAAAATCCACTACAATTCGCTCGGGTTCTTGTAACAGCCGAGAGGTGTAAGTGAGCGGTTGATCTGACTCTATGGTTAAACGCGTGTAATCTTGAGCGGGCCATACGCGCACGCCAAGAATGGATGCTGCATATGCAGATTTGGGCAATAGACCTAGGAGTAAAACCGAAGCGCCGGCGCATAAGAGCTGACGCCGTCGCCAAATAGGTGGCGTAGTGGCGCTAGATTCAAATGAACGAAAAGGTTTGATTAACATCGAGCAAGGCATTCTTTTCCGGTGTGACTCAGTGCGCGGACCAGCAAACGCCGCCCAGCGCCTGCGAGTTCAAGCGTAAACTCAAGATCGGGTGCGCCCAGCAAGTCTCCTGCCTGTTGCGGCCACTCGATTAGATAAAGTGCGCGCATATTGAAATATTCCCTAAACCCAGCATCAATCCATTCGGTTGGATCAGCGAAGCGATATAGGTCAAAATGGAAAATCTTGAGCGGTAAATCAACATTGGGCAGAGTGGTTTGACTGGAGGTTGCTACGGGTTTGGCAACTTCAAGTGTGTAAGGTTCAACTAATGTGTAAGTTGGGCTGCGCACTCGGCCAGTATAGCCCAGTGCGCGCAGGGTGGCGCGTACGAGCGCGGTCTTGCCCATCCCGAGCTCGCCATAGAGATGGACCTGTAACCCTGGAAAATCTTTGGTGTACAGTGCCATTAGCGCGTGTGCGAAGCTTTCGCCAAGCTTCGCAGTGGCCGCCTCATTAGGCAGCTCAAATACGCGCTCAAGTAGTGAGGCGATTTTAACTGCGGTCGCGCGCATACGTAAAATATTCAGATGAATGCAAAGGTAGATAATTTACCAGACAAATCTAAGCAAGTGACGTCTTTGACCGGCTCTCAGCTTGAAGCGGGGGCATTGGCCGAGCTGGTGCCGCGTATGCGAGCTTGGGCGCGTGAGTTGGGTTTTAACGCATTGGGTATTACTGACACGGATTTATCTGCGGCCGAGCCAGGTTTTTTAGCTTGGTTGGCGGCGGGTTTTCACGGTGAAATGGAGTATATGGCGAAACATCGCGCGCAACGCTTGCAACCTGCTGAATTAGTTGCGGGCACGGTGCGCGTGATTTCTGTGCGTATGCCTTATTTGTCAGCGCAGACTACGTTAGAGGGTAGCGCCGAGCTGGGCGCAACACAGGCAGATTGGCGCGCGATTGAAGCCGCCCGCCTGGAGGATCCAACCCAGGCTGTGATTTCGATCTACGCGCGGGGACGCGATTACCATAAGGTATTGCGGCAACGGCTACAAAAGCTGGCGGATCGGATTCAGGCTGAAATTGGCCCTTTTGGTTATCGAGCCTTTACGGATTCTGCGCCGGTATTTGAAGTGGCATTGGCGCAAAAGGCTCACCTTGGTTGGCGTGGTAAGCACACTTTATTATTACATCGAGATGAGGGGTCATTATTTTTCTTAGGTGAAATTTTTGTTGATTTACCCTTGTCGGTTGATGCATCGCATTCGTCAGCGTCTCTAGAAAATTCAGCCACTCAGCAACCGACTGAGGATGGTGCGTATTGCGGTCGTTGTACGCGTTGCATTGATGTCTGTCCAACGGGCGCTATTGTGGCTCCCTATCGACTTGATGCGCGGCGTTGCATTTCTTATTTGACGATTGAATTAAAAGGCAGTATTCCAGAGCCTCTGCGCCCTTTATTAGGTAACCGCGTTTATGGGTGCGATGACTGCCAGCTAGTTTGCCCGTGGAATAAATTTGCCCGTCCAAGTAGTGTGGGAGACTTTGCTGTGCGTAATAGATTAGACCAAGCGTCATTAATTGAGCTTTTTGCTTGGAGTGAGTCTGATTTTGAGGCGCGGCTTGCAGGTAGCGCTATCCGCCGAATAGGTTATCAACGCTGGTTACGCAACCTAGCTGTGGGCTTAGGCAATGCACGGCGTGCCGCTTGGGTAGCCGGCCGTACTCTTGAACATACGCAACTCACCCAGGCACTGCAACAGCGCGCGCAGGATTCATCTGCTTTAGTGCGCGAGCATGTGCAGTGGGCGTTATGCCAATAAGAGCAAAAAAGTTTACTGAATGCTGGTGCAGCACCCAGTAAAGCCGCTGTTATAAGGCCATGTTTGATGGTTAAACTAAGTCCAAGTTTTTCCAATTTAGAGTCAAAGCGCTCTCCCATTACGTGTATTTCCTTGCGTAACTCTTCATGTTTGACATCCATGTCTTTACGTAGAATATCTATGTCTTTACGTAGAAATTCATATTTAACATCCGTGTCTTTACGCAGGCCACCTATTTCACGTTGCAAATCTTCTTTAGTGGCTAGCTCTTGCAGATGATTATTAAAAATGTCGGCCAAGATTTCCGCGCCGCCTTCTGCTTGGTTCGGGGGAACGCCCATACCTATAAGGCGTTTAGCTAATTTTAAAGTATCAAAAGCGGTAACAAACATTGCGAGCTCCTTCAGCTCTTTCAAAGTTAAGACGTGTGCCATTTTTCCATTCTACCCAGTCATTTTTTGATCCCTTTGTTGCGGATATAAGGCCAGTGTTGCTCTGTAGCAAAGCAACTTAAATTAACTTTATAGGTTAATTATAAACTTAAAATGAGAAATTTCAAGTGTTTTTTAATATTTAAGCCTCGCTAGAGGCATCGCGTTGTACATAGGCTAGTGCGCCAGAGGGTTTTTTAGATAGTCCACTATAGTTTGCTAAGTTTTGCTAAGCTTTATAGTCTTACAGAAAGTCAAAGTGAGCCTCTTAGCTGCCTGAGCTATAGAGAGACTCTGGTGGGGTGTTAAAAGAGAGGTTAAGCCAATGCACCTGATTGCTAGATTTAACGCCGTATTTGCTACGCCATTTGGTAAAGTGGGGATTCGCACGGAAGCGAATACGATATGTGAAATTGTTTATTTGCCGAACACGGCCCAGGATGTGTCGCCTAACAATGCGCTGGCGCGCCAGGCTGTGCGTCAAATTGAGCGGTATCTTAAACACCCTAATGCCACTTTTGATTTGCCGCTCGCTGATGTAGGGAGTGTTTTTCAACGTCGTGTGTGGCAGGCGATCAGTGCGATTGCGCCAGGGACTGTGCAGACATATGGGCAACTTGCGCGTTTAATTGGCAGTGCGCCGCGTGCGGTGGGGCAAGCCTGTGGCTCGAATTACTTTCCGTTAGTGATTCCTTGTCACCGCGTGGTTGGAACAAACGGTATTGGTGGCTTTGCCCATCATGCGGGTGACGGATATTTTCGCACGGTGAAGCGCTGGTTGCTCGCGCATGAAGGCATTAACTATAACTCTGACTCAGCCCGCGCTATTTGAAAATAAATCCCCCATGATGCTAAACGCACCCCCCCAACCCAATGCAGCCGAGGCGAGCGTTCTCAATCTAAGTCAGGCAGCAATCGACATGTTTTGCGATGCATTATGGCTTGAATGTGGGTTGGCAAAGAATACGCTTGAGGCATATCGGCGTGACTTAAGGCTTTTCGCTGAGTGGCTGGCTAAGCATGAGGCAACCATACTGGATGAAGTCAGTGAGGCGCAGTTAAGCACCTATTTTGCGGTACGTAGCGCAGATAAAGCGAGTTCCGCTAATCGACGGCTTTCGGTTTTGCGGCGTTATTGCGCTTGGGCCTTGCGCGAGCGGCGGCTAACCGTTGATCCTACGTTGAAAATCCAAGCGGCTAAAAAACCTATGCGCTTTCCCTCTAATTTATCCGAGGCGCAGATAGAAGCGCTATTAGCCGCGCCGGATCTAACCACGTCGTTGGGTTTGCGCGATAGAACCATGCTTGAGCTGATGTATGCAAGCGGTTTGCGTGTCTCCGAGTTGGTGCTGCTGAAAACGGTGGAAGTCAGTCTAAACGACGGTGTTGTGCGGATTTTGGGCAAAGGTTCAAAAGAGCGCTTGGTTCCGTTTGGCGCGGAAGCGCAAGGCTGGATTGAACGCTATCTGCGTGTGGCGCGCCCCGCGCTGTTGCAAAATCGATCGGCCGACGCATTGTTTATTACGGTACGCAGTGCGGGTATGACGCGTCAGCAATTTTGGCACATCATTAAACATTATGCGCAGCTAGCGGAGATTCATGCTCCGTTATCGCCCCATACATTGCGCCATGCTTTTGCTACCCATTTGTTGAATCATGGCGCAGATTTACGCGTTGTGCAGCTCTTGCTCGGCCACGCTGATATTTCTACGACACAGATTTACACGCATGTCGCCCGTGAGCGGTTGAGTGTATTGCATGCCATGCATCATCCGCGTGGTTAATGATGTCTGAGTCCAGGGTTAATCGCTATAATTGAGTTTTTCAGCGGCCACACGTTAGGTGTATTGTGGCGGCCTATCTTATTTCCAATGACCGAAGTCCTTTCAAATATTAAACAGGAAAATCCATGAGCTTTAATCACATCCCCGCCGGTAAAGACTTGCCTACTGATTTTAATGTCATCATCGAGATTCCCGCGCAGAGCGAGCCAGTCAAATATGAAGCCGATAAGGAGTATGGTTTGTTGGTGGTAGATCGCTTTATCGGCACGGGTATGCGTTATCCAGCAAACTATGGCTTTATTCCACAAACGCTCGCCGGTGACGGAGATCCGGTGGATGCGTTAGTGCTTACGCCTTTCCCCCTGCTTGCCGGCTCACTGGTACGCGCCCGCGCGCTGGGCATGTTAAGAATGACGGATGAATCAGGCGTAGATGCAAAATTAATTGTGGTCCCAGTTGATAAGGTTTGCCCAATGATGGCGCACCTTAAAACCATTGAAGATGTTCCGGCCTATTTAAAAGATCAAATTCGGCATTTTTTCGAGCACTATAAAGCGTTGGAAAAGGGTAAATGGGTGAAAGTGGAAGGTTGGCAAGGTTTAGATGCGGCTCACCGCGAAATTAGCGAAGGGGTTGCTAATTACCGTCAGTAACGAGTTGCTGTAAGGCGCGTTTTAAAATCTTTCCGGTGGGGGCTGTGGGCAACGCTTTGAGCAGATGGATTTCAGCCGGTTGTTTGTATGGCGCAAGACGTGTAACGCACCAGCTAGCAAAGGTTTGCGGGGTTGCATGGAGGCCCGGTTTCAGCTCGATAAAGGCGATGATTTCTTCATCGCTGGACGAAGAGCGCCCAACCACTGCGGAATGCATGACATCTGGATGGCTATTTAAAACTTGCTCGATTTCGGCTGGATAAACATTAAAGCCCGCGCGAATGATCAATTCTGTGCAGCGGCCCATAATATGTAATGCGTGGTTTTCATCCTGGCGCGCCAGATCGCCCGTTTTGAGCCAACCATTCGCAATCGTGCTTTGCGTTGCAAGCGAGTCGCGGTAATAGCCAAGCATGACATTGGGTCCTTGTATCCATAACTCGCCAACTTTGCCAGGTTTGAGATGAGCGCCATCGGGCCCAACAATGCGGACTTGAATGCCTGGGATGGGGGGGCCTACTGAAGTATCGGTAGGTGCGAGGTCAAGCCTAGTTTGGGCAATGGTTGGGCTACTTTCAGTCATGCCATAGCCATTATGCAGCGACATACCGTAGAACGCTTCAGCGCGTCTTTTCAGCGCGAGATCAAGCGGCGCACCACCTGAATATACAAAGCGTAGCTGTGGCGCATGCCAACGCTCGGGATGCGCTTGTGCATACTCGATTAATTTTGCGTGCATGGCGGGCACCCCTTGTAAAATCGTGATGCTTTCATGCGCTAGCGCAGCGCACACGCTCTCAGGCGAAAAACGAGGCGCCAGCCGTAAGCTGGCGCCTGCGAATAATGTGCCGAGACAGACGGAAGCCAGTCCATACACATGCGAGATAGGGAGCACCGCATATACAACATCGTTGGCCGTGACGCGGCGTAATGTGCTAGAGACTGCGGCAATAAAAAGTAAATTGCGGTGCGATAGCATCACGCCTTTCGGTGCGCCTGTCGTGCCTGTTGTATAGAGCAGTGCAGCGCACTGTTGGCAGGTATCCGTAGCGGGGTTTTGTGCCTCAGACGGAGCGTCATGCCGCATTAACGGGTTGCCTAGCGAGCGGGGAGAGGTGCTGGCTTTGGCAAAAGCTAGGGCGCCAAGGTTAAAAGCTACGTAGGCAAGAGGGTGCGCGTGATCATGTTTGGCGTGCTGTTGCGCAGCAGGGGAGGCGTCAAGGGTGTAGATTGAAAGCAGTGGGTTTGCGTGCGCACGGATTCGATCAATTTCAACGCGGGTGAGTCGAGCATTCACTGGAAGCGGCCATGCATTGAGCCGAGTAAGCGCGAGCATCAGTACAATCAGCGCGATGCAATTCTCATTGATGATCATAATCCGATCATTTTCTTGCACGCCCATTAGGCGCAGTTGCTGTGCCATGGCATCAATCGCGTCACGCAAATCCGCATAGCTTAGATGGCGGTTGTTTTCGATCAGCGCAAGAGCAGCGGGTTGATGTTGCGCAATGCGCGCAGGCAGTTCATCAATCCGTTTAGGTAAGCTCGCCAGCAGAGTGGGCAGGGACTGGAGATCGGCAAAATCGCGTGATGCCGCGTCTATCGTCTGGTTAGGTGTGTTGTACATATGTTTTGGGGCCAGGCATGTTTCCATCATTTGGCATTCAGCCGAGATCAGAGAATGGTTGAGCTATTTTAAATCAATGTGGGCGTATCTTAGATTCGATCAAGATGGGTATGAATTTCACCCCCTACAGCAGAAACCCACTGAAACGACTTCATTAGGCTCGATGCCGTGTTGAGCGTAGTAGGAATTGACGGCCTCCTTTAGGACAATGAGGACGTCAATTCAGTACAATAGTGCTTACGTCTCTCTAAAGCAGGTTCTCGTTAACTTTGCTGCCTTTTTTCAAGAAGATTTTATGATTTATTTATTTATCGCAGCTTTAGCTTATGGTATCGGTTCAATCTCGTTTGCTGTGGTTGTAAGTGCTGTGATGGGATTGCAAGATCCGCGCCGTTATGGATCAAAAAATCCGGGTGCGACGAATGTGCTGCGTAGTGGCAATCAGCTCGCGGCAGTGCTCACCTTAATCGGTGATGCGCTAAAAGGCTGGTTGGCAGTCTGGCTGACGGCAAAGTTTGTCCACTATTTTGCTAGCCAATACGAGGTGGGTAATGAAGCCATTGGGTTGGCTGCGATGGCTGTGTTCGTAGGCCACCTGTGGCCAGTATTTTTCCATTTTAAAGGGGGGAAAGGGGTCGCCACGGCTGCCGGTGTGTTGTTTGCCATGCATCCTATTCTCGGCATGGCAACGGCTGCTAGCTGGTTGATTATGGCTTTCTTTTTTCGTTATTCCTCGCTCGCAGCGTTAGTCGCGGCCATTTTTGCGCCATTTTATGAAGTGTTTATGTTTGGCTTCGACGCTAACTCAATTGCTGTGCTGGCGATGAGTGTGCTCTTAATCTTTCGGCATCGCTCAAATATCCAGAACCTATTTGTGGGCAAGGAAAGCCGGATTGGTCAGAAGCCTAAAGACAAATCGCTCTAACCAAGCTGAATTCCTGAATGAATGGCCTAATCCCGAAAGTTATTAAAATCAAGTGGCGTATCTTTGATTTCATTGCGTAACAGGGCAATGACCGCCTGTAACTCATCCCGTTTATTACCAGAGATGCGTACGGCGTCGCCCTGGATGCTGGCTTGGGTTTTGATTTTACTGTCTTTGACGAGTTTGACAATTTTTTTAGCCAGCTCGCCGGTTACCCCGTTTTTAACCGTAATCAGCTGTTTGATTTTGTCGCCGCCAATTTTTTCGATTTTGCCGTAATCTAGAAAGCGCACATCGACTTGGCGCTTGGCCATTTTGGAAATTAAAATGTCTTTGAGCTGGCTCAGTTTAAAATCATCATCCGCATAAGCGGTGAGTTCGCGTTCTTTTTGCTCAATCCGTGCATCAGAGCCTTTAAAATCGAAGCGCGTGGAAATTTCTTTGTTTGTTTGATCCACCGCGTTTTTAACTTCAATCAAATTAGCTTCGCTTACCACATCAAATGTTGGCATGATTTTCTCCGAGAAAATGTGTATAAACTGTAGCGTTAGCCACAGCAAGTAGATCAGCTTTTATAATCACCTGTTCGCAAAATATGCGGTAGTTTATCAAGCAACCAATCTAGATAAAGCATCATTCTACCGAGACCGCTCATTTTGCTCAAATTTCGCTGCTCTATATTTAAAAAATAATGTCTGAATTGATGACCGATTACGCTTTGCAGGCGCATAACACGTTCGGCTTTAATGCGCGTGCGCGCTATGCGCAATGCATTGAAAACGAGGCTATGCTGAGAGCGGCGTTAGTTGATCCGCGCACGGCACACTTGCCGCGTTTAGTCTTAGGGGGCGGCAGTAATATCGTATTAACCGGCGATTTTGCTGGAGTCGCTTGGTTAATTGGCATTAAAGGTCGGCATCTAACCTATGAAGATGAGCATGCTTGGTTTGTAGAGGCTGGCGCGGGTGAAAATTGGCATGAATTTGTCGCTTGGACGCTTGACCAGGGTTGGCCGGGTTTAGAAAATCTGGCGTTGATTCCAGGTGTAGTGGGCGCCGCGCCAATCCAAAATATTGGTGCATATGGTTTAGAGGTCGCCGAATATTTTGTGCGTCTGACTGCAATTGAGATCGCAACTGGCGCAACCAGGGTGTTTGATAAAGGTGATTGCGGTTTTGCTTATCGTGATAGCTTTTTTAAGCAGCAGGGGCGTGGGCGTTTTGTGATTATCTCCGTCACTTTTCGTCTGCCCAAAGCGTGGCGGCCGCGTTGTGATTATGCGGAACTTGCGCGGCAATTCTCGGGGGCGGATCTGCCGTGCGCTAAACCGGCGCCGCACGAAATTTTTCAGGCGGTGGTAGCGATCCGTCGCGCTAAACTTCCCGATCCGGCGGAGATTGGCAATGTGGGCAGCTTTTTTAAAAATCCCGTGATCAGCGCTGAAGAGTTTGATTTACTGCTGGCTCATGAACCGAATCTAGTCGCCTATCGCCAACCCGACCGGCGCGTAAAGCTCGCCGCAGGCTGGCTGATTGAGCAGTGTGGTTGGAAAGGGGGCCGCTTGGGGCGGGCGGCAGTGCACGCGCAACATGCGTTAGTCTTGATCAATCAAGGACACGCCAATGGGGCAGACATCCTTGCGTTAGCGGGCGCAATTCAACGCGATGTACAGGCGCGGTTCGGCGTGCAGCTTGAATTGGAGCCCGCCGTGATATAAGCGTTTTATGACGCGCGCCGCCGCCGCGTATTTTCTGCAATTCTCATGCGTAACGCGTTGAGTTTGATAAAACCACCCGCATCGGCCTGATTATAGGCGCCGCCGTCATCATCAAAAGTTGCAATCGTTTGATCGAATAGGCTGTTTTTTGAATCGCGCGCCACCACGCTAACATTGCCTTTATAGAGCTTGAGGCGGACCCAGCCATTCACGTTTTGCTGCGTATGGTCGATCAATACTTGCAATGCGCGGCGCTCGGGGCTCCACCAGTAACCATTGTAAATTAGGGTGGCATAACGGGCCATTAGGTCATCTTTTAGATGCGCGACTTCACGATCTAAGGTAATAGATTCAATGCCGCGATGGGCTTTTAACAGAATTGTGCCGCCCGGAGTTTCATAGCAACCGCGGGACTTCATGCCAACATAGCGGTTTTCGACTAGATCCAAGCGGCCAACGCCATGCTCGCCCCCGATCTGGTTGAGCGCGGTGAGCATTTGGGCGGGGGTTAAGCGTTGGCCATTCAGCGCAATGGGGTCACCCTGCTCATATTCAAGCTCTAGGTAGCAAGGTTGCTCAGGGGCCTGCTCAGGAGCCACAGTCCAACGCCACATTTCAGCTTCGGCTTGTGCTTTAGGGTCTTCAAGGTGACGGCCTTCGTAAGAGATGTGCAGCAGATTGGCGTCCATTGAATACGGTGCGCCGCCTTGTTTATGCTTCATTTCAATTGGAATGCCGGCTTGTTCCGCATAGACGAGAAGCTTTTCACGCGAGAGCAGATCCCATTCGCGCCAGGGCGCAATCACTTTAATATTGGGTTCAAGCGCATAATAGCCTAGCTCAAAACGCACTTGATCATTGCCTTTGCCGGTAGCGCCGTGGGAGACTGCTTGTGCTGCGGTTTGGCGCGCGATTTCAATTTGTCGTTTGGCGATAAGGGGCCGCGCAATTGAAGTGCCTAATAGGTACTCGCCTTCGTACAGGGTATTGCAGCGAAACATCGGAAACACAAAATCGCGGACGAATTCCTCGCGTAGATCGTCGATAAAAATATTCTCGGGCTTAATGCCCAGCTGGATGGCTTTTTGACGCGCAGGCTCCAGTTCTTCGCCTTGGCCGATGTCGGCGGTGAATGTAATCACTTCGGCCTGATAGTTGTCTTGCAACCATTTAAGGATGACGGAAGTATCAAGGCCGCCTGAATAGGCGAGTACAACTTTCGGATGAGTGCTCATGATTGATCTAGAGATAGATTAATGGCCAATACGGCCGAGTAAGAGAAATTCCATCAAAGCCTTTTGCACGTGCAGGCGATTTTCCGCTTCTTCCCAAACCACACTTTGCGGGCCGTCAATCACTTCAGCGGTGACTTCCTCACCGCGATGGGCGGGTAGGCAATGCATAAAAAGCGCATCTGGGTGAGCCTGTGCCATCATCTCTGCATTCACGCACCAGTTGGCGAATGCACGTTGGCGGGCTTCATTTTCTGCCTCAAAACCCATGCTGGTCCAAACGTCCGTAGTCACTAGATCAGCCCCTGCACAGGCCGCGCGTGGATCCTCATATTCTTCAATCCAATGCAGTGCCTCGGGGCTCAGGCGCGCGCGCTCAAATGGGTAGCCCGGTGGGGTAGAAATATGGAGTTTAAAACCAAGAATTTGAGCTGCTTCAGCCCAGGTATAAGCCATATTATTGGCATCGCCAATCCATGCCACGGTTTTGCCGGAAATCGGTGTGCGCCGTTCATAATAAGTAAAAATGTCAGCTAAAACCTGACATGGATGGTATTCGTTGGTCAATCCGTTAATGACGGGTACCCGCGAGTGATCGGCAAAACGTTGTAACACATCCTGGCCGAAAGTGCGGATCATGATGATATCTACCATCCGCGAAATAACCTGAGCGGCATCTTCAATGGGTTCGCCACGGCCTAATTGGGTGTCTTTCGTGCTCATAAAGACCGCATGACCGCCTAACTGATGAATGCCGGCTTCAAATGAAAGTCGGGTACGAGTCGAATTTTTTTCAAAAATCATTGCCAGCGTGCAATCATGCAACGGATGGTAGGTTTCGTAATTTTTGAATTTTTGTTTCAAATAGCGGGCGCGTTCAAGCACGTAAATGTATTCATCGTGCGAAAAATCTTTAAATTGCAGGTAATGACGAATTTTTTTCGAGTTCATAGAGCACATATGGCCGCCTGCTTACCGCGTTAGCGCGGTATCGACAGAGCCGTTTTTTTGAGAAGCATACTAAAGCATAAAGGATTCGCGGGTGTTTGACGAGTCTTCGTGGTTGAAGACCGGCAACGGCGCGGCTTGCTTCTACGCTATAATTGCAAATGCTTTACACTGAAATTTGCCAGTTCTTTCCATGACCAAAGCTTTACCGAGCGAATATTTTATCCAGGGCGTAACCGAAAGCGGGCAGAGGTTTCGGCCGAGTGATTGGCCGGAACGTTTATGCGGGGTGATGTCGTCATTTGGGCCAGGCGCAAGCGGGCCGAACGCGCGGCTTAAATATTCTTTCTATGTGCGGCCGGTTATGGTGGGCGATTTAAAATGCGTAGCTGTGGATGAACGGCTACGCACGCTTGAACCGGCAGCATTCGACTTCGTCATGAATTTTGCAAAGGATAATCAACTTATTGTGACGCAAGCGTGTTCGTTACCCGATTTTCCCGTATAACCTACACCTGAAGCGGGGCGCGAATGCCATGCAGAGCAAGGCGAGATTTTAAGTTCTCGCCTAATGACTAAATAAGTTGATTCGTTGCAGCGCGCTCCGATTTTTTAGAGCGGCTTGATTTATCTTCTCGTTATTCAGCAGCAACCGCGGGTACGGATAAGCTTTTTACTGCGGCAGCAAGACGGCTTTTGTGACGAGCCGTTTTGTTTTTATGCACGAGTTTTTTGTCGGCAATAACATCAAGAGTTTTTGCAGATTGTTTAAATACTTCATTCGCTTGTGCTACGTCGCCGGCGGCAATCGCCTTACGAACAGCTTTAATCGCTGTACGAAATTTTGAGCGTAGCGCCGAGTTATGCGCATTCGCCTTAGCGGCTTGGCGAGCACGCTTGCGAGCTTGTGCGGAGTTAGCCATGACAATTCCTTTTTTGTCTGTTCAACGGTCATGATTTCCGACGCAAACAAATGGAATCGGAAAATGACGGAAATTCTTACGACTTGGGATTATAACAGGGCTCGCATAAAAGTAGCAAATTTGCCCAAATCGGCACGCGAGTCTACGTATAATATTGCTGCATGAATCTACTTAAAACGCTTTTCACGGTGAGCGGATTTACTCTGCTATCGAGGATCACTGGCCTAGTTCGTGAGATGCTGTTCGCCCGCGCATTTGGGACTAGCCTATATACCGATGCCTTTAATATTGCTTTCAGAATTCCGAACTTACTGCGCCGTTTATGGGCCGAAGGGGCATTCTCGCAAGCCTTTGTGCCGATCTTAGGCGAATTCAAAAATCAACATGGCCAGGTGTCGACGAAAGCGCTGGTCGATGCAAGCGCTACGGTATTGGCATGGATCCTTGTGCTGTTGTCAGTCGCAGGGGTGAGTGGCGCTTCATGGGTTATTTGGGGGGTCGCCACGGGGTTGCAAGCGGATGCTCAGGCTTTTTCCTCCGCGGTGTTTATGACGCGCGTTATGTTTCCTTATATTGCGTTGGTCTCGCTCGCCTCGTTGGCTTCAGGTGTATTGAATACCTACCGTCATTTTGCGCTGCCCGCAGCGGCCCCGGTTTTGCTTAATTTGAGCTTTATCATTGCATCCTTGTGGGTTGCCCCCTATTTAGACACCCCGATTTACGCGTTGGCTTTTGCCGTAATCGCCGGGGGGGTGTTGCAGCTTGCCGTGCAATTGCCTGCGCTGGCAAAGCTTGGCATGTTGCCCAAAATCAGTGCTCGTCCGTTTAAGGCGTTTGCCCATCCTGGTGTTAAGCGAGTCTTGGCGAAGATGGTGCCGGCTACTTTCGCGGTATCGGTGGCGCAACTGAGCCTGATTATTAATACCAATATTGCATCAAGACTCACGGCTGGCAGCGTATCGTGGTTGTCGTATGCGGATCGTTTAATGGAGTTTCCTAGCGCGTTGTTAGGGGTTGCGCTCGGTACTATTTTGTTGCCAAGTTTGGCGCAAGCCCATGCAGAAGCGAATGCGGCTGAATATTCGGGGTTGCTTGACTGGGGCTTAAGGCTGACATTTTTGCTCGCAGCACCTAGCGCCATCGCGCTGTTGATTTATGCTGAGCCGCTGATTGCAACCTTATATCATTACGGTCGTTTTAGTGCGCTTGATGTGGCGATGGTGAGCCATGCGTTAAGTGCCTATGGGATTGGTTTGGTCGGGCTCATTTTAGTTAAAATTCTCGCCCCAGGTTTTTATGCAAAACAGGATATCAAAACGCCGGTCAAAATTGCCTTGGCGGTGTTAGCCATAACGCAACTGTGTAATTACATTTTTGTGCCGTTTTTTGCCCACATGGGGCTATCTTTGTCGATTGGGATTGGCGCTTGCATTAATGCGCTTTTGCTTTTTGTCGGTTTATATAAAAAAGGTATTTATCAGCCATCGCCGGGTTGGAGGCGCTTTTTTGTGCAGCTTACTTTTGCCTGCTCCGTATTGGCGATGGTGCTGTGGGCGTTCCGCCAGCATTTCGACTGGCTTGAGCTTGGCGCGTCGCCCATCATCAGAATGCTGCTGCTGGCCGCTAGTTTGTTGCTTGCGGCCGCCGTTTATTTTGCGACATTGTGGTTGTTAGGATTCAAATATGCTTGGTTTAAGCGCCAGACGCGGTGATGGATGCCGCGTCTGCATGGGAGCGGTGGTTCTAGTACTTATTGCAGAGCATCAAAGATGCGCTGGCGAATTTCGTCGACGCTCCCCTGTCCGCTAATGCGCCGATAGCGGGCGGGCGTAGTCGTATCGCGGTTGCCGTCTGCGCTGCCTTGGTTTGCCCAATTTGCGTAGTAATCAACTAACGGCTTGGTTTGCTCTTGATAGACAGCAAGTCGTTTGCGTACGGTTTCTTCTTCGTCATCTTTGCGCTGAATCAGCGCCTCGCCAGTCATATCGTCTCGGTCTTTGACTTTGGGCGGGTGAAATTGGATATGGTAGCTCCGGCCTGAAGCGGGATGTACCCGCCGGCCGCTGATGCGCAAGATCACTTCATCAAACGGGACATCAATTTCTATCACATAGTCAAGCGCCACGCCAGCCTGCCGCAGTGCATCCGCTTGGGGCAAGGTGCGTGGAAAACCGTCAAACAGATAGCCGTTTGCGCAGTCGGGCTGCTGTAAGCGCTCTTTGACCAAACTAATAATTAATTCATCTGGCACCAGCTCCCCAGCGTCCATGAAGGTGCGCGCTTTGAGACCGAGCGGAGCTCCCGTATTGATTGCGGAACGCAGCATATCGCCGGTCGAAATTTGCGGGATGCCAAATTTTTCTCGGATAAAGTTTGCCTGGGTACCCTTGCCTGCGCCAGGGGGGCCGAGCAGGATCAAACGCATGATGTGATTCTCCGAATAGGGTGATTTATCGCACTAAGCAACATTTTAAATATGACTGATTATGCCATGGTTGCTTGGTTTATGTTTTTTCCGAGCGCCGGCCTTGGGCCAGCGCTTCAAAGTGCTGGCGTACGCGTGCCAGATCGGCCGGCACATCGACGCCTGCTACGGGGATTTGTTTGGTAATCAGTACCGCGATACGTTCACCATGCCAAAGTGCGCGTAACTGTTCCAGGGCCTCGGTTTCCTCAAGCGGCGCCGCAGCTAAATCTGGAAAGCGGCGCAAAAAGGCGGCGCGGTATGCATATAAACCGATATGTCGATATACGGTGCAGGGTGGGGCGGGCAGGGTTGGCAGATTAGGCCAGGGCGGGTACGCATCGCGCGCCCATGGAATCGGCGCGCGCGAGAAATACAGGGCGTGGCCATTTTTATCGAGTACCGTTTTTACCACATTCGGGTCAAAGATCTCGGCGGCTGCCGTGATTGGATATGCTGCGGTGGCGATTGCGCACGCTTTTTGCTGGGCTAGATGGGCGACGACGCTTTGGATCAATTTAGGCTCTAATAGCGGCTCGTCGCCTTGCGCATTGACCACGATTGTATCGTCACTCCAACCAAACTGCTCAACCACTTCAGCGAGCCGATCCGTGCCAGATAGATGCGTTTGGCGCGTGAGTACGGCCGCAAAGCCATATTGATGTGCAGCGTCCATAATGGCTTGCGCATCGGTTGCGATAATGACGTGCTGCGCCCCGGCTGCGCGTGCGCGCTGTGCCACATGCACCACCATAGGTTGTCCATCAATCTCCAACAACGTTTTGCCTGGCAAGCGAGATGAAGCCAGGCGGGCTGGGATCACAGCGATAAAAGGCGGAGGGGCGGGCGCATTAAGTGCGCTAGAAGCAGGATGATCACACATTTGCAAGAGTGGGTTAATTTATTCTGGTTTGCCGTCGGCCGGCTCCAGCAATTTGCCTGCGACGGTTTGGCGCGCGCGCTCAACCAACAGCACGGGAATGCCGTCTTGAATTGGATAAGCGAGCTTATCGACCTGGCAAATTAATTCATCTGCAGTGCGATCATGAGTCAATGCGCCTTTGCACAAAGGGCACACCAAAATTTCAAGTAAGCGAGTGTCCACGGACTTTCTCTGTAATAAGGGTCAGTAGGTGCGCATCAAGCGTAGTCTCAGCGGGTACAACCCAGAGTCGAGCATCACGCCAATCCTGACATTTTACTGCATCCTTTTCGGTAATTAGAATGATTTCAGCGCAGGTATCGATAAACGGATGGGTTGCATACGCGAAATGATCAGGTAGCGCACGTGTCGCCATTAAAGTTAGACCTTGTGCGCGCAAAGTTGAAAAGAAACGTTCAGGCGCGCCGATGCCCGCAGCAGCCAGGATGCGTTTGCCAATAAATTGGCTTAATGGACGGCGCACCGCAGGATGCTCTAAATGCCAAGCGGTGCTGGCGGTTAGCTTTAAGGCAAAAGTATTTGGCCAATTTGGTAGCGTATAAGGGGCCGGGCAGTTAATCAAAGTTGCGTCGCGTCGACGCCAGAGCGGTTCACGCAATGGACCCGCGGGCAGGAGTAACCCATTCCCGCCAAGCCGATCATCGAAAACCACCAATTCGACTGCGCGCGCTAGCCGATAGTGTTGTAAACCATCATCACTGATAATAAGATCTACGTCTGGGTGCTGTGCGCAGAGCGCGCGCGCCGCGGCGACCCTATTGGGGCAAACCCAAACCGGCGCACCGGTGCGCTGTGCAATTAAAAGGGGTTCATCGCCAACTGCAGTGGCGGCGGATTGCGCAGTGACTGCGCGGGGCGCTTTAATCTGCGCGCCATAGCCTCTTGAAATAACGCCAGGACAAAATCCTGCCTGGCGCAATCCTTCGATCAAAGCAATGACAGTCGGTGTTTTGCCGGTACCGCCGACAGTCACATTGCCAACGATAATAACGGGCACTGAAACAGACTCAACTCGGCGCAAGCCAAAAGCAAAACTGGCATAGCGCAATGCTGTGACTAGGCCGAACACCAGAGAGAAAGGTAGCAGGCCCCACGCAAATACGCCCCGACGTTGCCATTCACGCGATAAAAAATGTTCGAGATGCAACTTCCAGGGTTTGAACATATTTGAGACTGAAGTACTTTAATTGCTGTGGGCGGATTAAGATAGCGCTTGATTATGTCCTAAAAGAACATTTTTTACGGGCAATTAGATAAAATTTGCAACAAAATAGTTTTAAGCGAATGTAAGGTAAATGGAAATAAAAGCTAATTGGCCCATAGCGAGTAACAGCGAGACGGTTGTTTCAGTGTCAGCTTTAAATTACGCGATCAGTACAACCCTTGAGCGGACTTTCCCGCTCATCTGGGTTGCCGGTGAGGTATCGAACTTTACTTGCGCCGCAAGCGGTCATTGGTATTTCTCTTTGAAAGATAGCACTGCCCAGATACGTTGTGTGATGTTTCGCACGCGCGCGCAGGCCATGCAGTTTGTGCCGGCGAATGGCGATCGAATTGACGTGCGCGCGGTGGTCACAATCTATGAGCCAAGAGGTGAAGTTCAATTAAAGCTTGAATATATTCGCCGTACGGGACAAGGGCAGCTGTATGAAGCTTTTTTGCGGCTTAAGCAAAAGCTCGAAAGCGAAGGGTTATTTGCGCCAGCAAGAAAACGTGCATTGCCGGCTTACCCGCGTGTTGTCGGTATCGTGACCTCGCTGCAAGCGGTGGCGTTGCAAGATGTTTTAACCACGCTCAGGCGCCGCGCACCCCATCTCTCCGTGGTTGTATATCCAGCACCCGTGCAGGGTGTCGAGGCAGCGGGCAAGCTGGCGGAAATGATCGAATGCGCGAATCGGCGCGCTGAGGTTGAGCTTCTGATCATTTGCCGCGGTGGCGGTTCGTTGGAAGATCTGTGGGCCTTTAATGAAGAAAAATTAGCGCGCGCGGTAGCGGCTAGCCACTTGCCGGTGGTCAGCGGAGTGGGGCATGAAACGGATTTCACGATGGTCGATTTTGTAGCGGATTTACGCGCGCCGACGCCAACTGGGGCGGCTGAGTTAGTGAGTCCGGCTTATGAAATGTTGGTGCGCGCGCTTGAGCAATCTCAGCAACAACTTAGACGAGCGTGTACGCGTTTAATGGAGCGTCATGCACAGCAGCTAGACGGGTTGGCACGCGGCTTATTAAGCCCCGCCGAGCGCTTAATGCGACAGAAAATTCAATTACAGCAACACGCTACAAGCCTAACTACGGTATTTACACGGTTATATGAACGCCGCGGTGCAACGCTACGTGAAGCGGCAGCCAAGCTTGATCTGTTAAGCCCGCAGCGCACGCTTGAGCGGGGTTATGCGGCGGTATTGAACCCCGTCAATCAGCAAGCGCTACGCTCACCGGCTGTGTTAGCGGTAACGCCTCGAATTGTGGTTCATTTGGCGCAGGGGAGCGCGGAGGTCGAGCTGGCTCAGGTGCAGGTGCGCTCACAGACGGAGTTCTGATAATCCGCATGGCTCGATGGCGGCCATTGCTAGCGTATGCCAAGTCGCCTAAAATGAATGGCTCAGCCTTCAAATTGACTTAATCCTGCTGAGTCAGTACTTGATACAAAAAAAGGAATTTACACATGGAACACACTCTTCCTGCTCTGCCCTATGCAAGAAATGCCCTGGTACCGCATATGTCAGAAGAAACGCTTGAATTTCACTATGGCAAGCACCATCAAACTTATGTTACGAACCTCAATAACTTGATTAAGGGCACAGAATTTGAAAACCTGTCGCTTGAAGAGATTATCAAAAAGTCTTCTGGCCCGATTTTTAATAATGCTGCGCAAATCTGGAATCATACGTTTTTCTGGCACAGTTTATCGCCACAAGGAGGCGGGCAGCCAGCAGGGGCGCTGGCTGAAGCGATTGATCGCCAATGGGGTAGCTATGCGCAATTTAAAGAAGCTTTCACCAAGGTTGCAATCGGCACTTTTGGTTCTGGTTGGGCCTGGCTGGTTAAAAAGGCGGATGGTGCGCTCGATATCGTCTCCACGAGTAATGCCGTGACACCGTTGACAACAGGCGCAAAGCCGCTGTTGACACTGGATGTTTGGGAGCATGCCTATTACATCGACTATCGCAATGCGCGGCCAAAATTTATAGATGCATTTTGGCAAATCGTGAATTGGAATTTTGCGGCGAACAACTTCGCGGCTTAATTGGGCTCTATCTGACTGGCAAGAAGCGGATGCGGGCGTTAAGCCTTAGCGAGAAGTTTCTTGCCATAATGGCAAGCCACCCATAGCCATGCCAGGCTTGATTCCTTTTGCGGCAAACCATCCCTGATTCATCTCAAGGGCATAGCGGCCAGCGTGTTGCGGGCAGTGGTTTTGTGTGGTTTCTGGCTTCATTTCAGTAATATCCGTGATGATGCCAGACTCATTAATAAAGGCAATCGAGAGAGCGAGCGGGGTATTTTTCATCCAGAAGCAATGCTGCGCGTTTTCATCAAAGATAAAGAGCATCCCATCATTAGGCCCAAGGCTTGTGCGATGCATTAAACCTTGTTGGCGGTCAGCCTCTCGACTCGCAACCTCAGCCTGCACCGAATATAAGCCGATTGTGAGTGTTGTGATGGGGAGTTTACCGTGCTGTTTGAGTGCGCTGAGCTGAGCGTGCGCGAGCCTAGGAAACAGCGCCAGGCCGCTGATACTTACGAGAGCGAGCGCCAGTGTAGTGAGCGCAGCCAGAAATAAAGGGCGTGACAAAAAGTGCACGAGAGAACTCCTTAGACAAAACCATGGTCGCATCAGTATAAAGAAAAAACCGAGCAGCATAAATAAAAGGCAGATCATACAATGATGATCTGCCTTAAAGGCGGTTAATTAGGAGTGGTTTAGCTTTTTGGGAGCCGCCCAAAGGTCCCGCCGGACGAGGCTCTATGGTATGTTTGCCAAATTTGAGCGTTCTCTTACTCGGTCTTGGTGCCGCTAGTGCTTGCCTCGCTTTTTACTTTTTTGCCAGCATGTTTGCCAGCATGGGTTACTTTTTTGCTGGTTGTTGGTGTAGCAGGAGCAACGACAGCAGTTGATGCTGTCGGGGTAGCAGCATCCGCTGCTGGGGCGGTAGCTGAATATTCGCCAGCGGCGAAAGCAGTTGAGCTCATCAAGAAGCCGGCAGCCAAAACAGTGATCAGTTTGCTCATTTTTATCCTCGTAAGGTTGGGTACTCGTCAAAGACTCGATCTTGAGTCATGTATATAAACGAGTGATGAAGTATTCGGTTGACAGCAATTCGTCCCAAATTTAGGGAAAATTAAATATTGGGGTTCCAAGCCCAAACCGGAGCGAGTTGTGCCGGTCAGTGGCAGATAAATATCCCGCCTCGATGTCGTCAGGGCCCCGCTTGATAATTTCGCATAAGTAGTAGGCTTTAGTGCGCCTGCATGCAAAACAGGAAAATTAAGCCGTTTTTCTGTTTCTTGGGTACTTTGAGCTTAGCGCTCTTTTTTTGACAGCAGCAGGAAAATTCCGCATGTTTGAGCTTACAAGCCCATACTGGAAAATAATCGAGTATAATTCTTATGTCTTATATAAGAGTTGACGAAGTTTCTTGGGTCTCTTACGGCTATCCAGCCGAGCCTTCTATTGGAGTCAGTTATGCCATACCAACATATCAACGTTCCATCTGGCGACAAAATTATCGTCAATGCGGATTTCTCAATTCATGTTCCTGATCAACCGATCATTCCTTACATTGAAGGGGATGGGATTGGCGCCGACATTACGCCGGTTATGATCGAAGTGGTTGATGCAGCAGTTCGTAAAGCTTATGGCAGTAAAAGAAAGATTAATTGGATGGAAGTCTTTGCAGGTGAAAAATCAACCAAAATCTATGGGGCGGATGTTTGGCTGCCGACAGAGACATTGGCCGCCATAAAAGAATATAGTGTTTCGATCAAAGGGCCGTTGACGACGCCGATCGGAGGCGGTATCCGTTCTCTGAATGTGGCGCTACGTCAGGAGCTTGATTTGTACGTTTGTTTGCGTCCGGTGCGCTATTTTAACGGAGTGCCTTCACCGTTGCGCGAACCAGAAAAGACCAATATGGTGATTTTTCGAGAAAATTCAGAAGATATTTATGCGGGCATTGAATGGGCTGCGGATTCTGAGCAAGCGAAAAAGGTCATTCGGTTTTTACAAGAGGAAATGGGTGTAACGAAAATTCGCTTTCCACATACCTCCGGAATTGGCATCAAGCCAGTGTCCCGCGAGGGGACTGAGCGGCTGGTGCGTAAAGCGATCCAATATGCAATCGATAACGATCGTCAATCAGTAACATTGGTGCATAAAGGCAATATCATGAAATATACCGAAGGGGCATTTCGTGACTGGGGTTATGCGTTGGCGCAGAAAGAATTTGGCGCGCAGTTGATTGATGGTGGTCCCTGGGCCAGCTTAAAAAATCCTAAAACAGGTCGTGACATCCTTCTTAAAGATGTGATTGCGGATGCATTTTTACAACAAATTTTGTTGCGCCCGGCTGAATATGATGTGATTGCGACGCTGAATCTGAATGGAGATTATGTTTCGGATGCACTGGCTGCCCAAGTGGGCGGAATTGGCATTGCGCCTGGCGCGAACTTATCCGATTCGGTGGCTATGTTTGAGGCTACGCATGGCACCGCACCTAAATATGCGGGTAAAGACTATGTGAATCCAGGCTCAGAGATTCTTTCCGCTGAGATGATGCTGCGCCACCTTGGCTGGTTTGAGGCCGCTGATATTATTATTTCAGCAATGGAAAAGTCGATTCTGCAAAAGCGTGTCACGTATGATTTTGCGCGCTTGCTTGAAGGGGCGACGCAAGTTTCTTGCTCAGGTTTTGGTCGAGTTTTAATTGAGAATATGGGACAGTAGGTCAGGTGCAAAAGAAACGGCCGCATTTAAAATGCGGCCGCTCTTTAATGCAAGGATCTACTTAAACAGGCTTTATACTTTTTGGATATTTGAAGCCTGTTTTCCCTTAGGTCCGTCTACGATGTTAAAGCTAACTCTATCACCTTCAGCTAATGATTTAAAACCATTAGATTGAATTGCTGAAAAATGGGCGAAAAGATCTTCCCCACCTGTGTCAGACGTGATAAAGCCGAAGCCTTTACCGTCGTTAAACCACTTGACGGTGCCTAGGCAGCGATCTGCGTTCTGATCAATTGACATATACAACTTTCCTTCTACTCTTGTTACTTCAACCACGAGCGCGGTTCGAAAAGCTAGACGGCTTACGCCGCTCCCTCCTCACTTAAGCTCACCTCGGCGCTTCTTTTATAAAAAACGCGCCACCCTGATTGTTGGCGCTCTTGCTGCATATGTCAAGCTTTATTTTGAGGGCGGCACAGTTTTAATCCTAAATAACGGTGCCGCATGCGGCGCAATCAGGCTGCCGAGTGATGTGTAATAGACGCCAATTCATGTGTAACGCATCTAGCAATAACAGCCGGCCGCTCAGAGGAGCGCCTGCGTGTGCGATAAGCCGTAGAGCCTCCGCGGCTTGCATAGAGCCAATCATGCCGACCAGCGGTGCAAATACCCCAGCTCTAGAGCAGCCCATTTCTTCTGGCATCGGTTCTGCTGGGAACAAGCATGCATAACAAGGGGAATCTGCTGTACGTAGATTAAAGGTACTAATTTGTCCATCAAAGCGCAATGCGGCACCCGATACGAGCGGTTTACGATGCGTAATGCAGGCTTGATTAATACTATGTCGAGTCGCGAAATCATCCGTGCAATCAAGCACAACGCTGGCGCGGGCAACCCATTCGTCAAGCAGGGCTGCATCGGCGTGTACGGCTAGCGCATTGACGCGGATTTCTGGATTAAGGCGCAATAGTGCGGCGCGCGCAGCAGATACTTTGGCTTGGCCTACGGTTTCCGTGGCGTAAATAATTTGCCGTTGTAAGTTGGTAAGATCAACCGTATCGGCATCAACCAGTGTCAACGTACCAATGCCTGCGGCGGCAAGGTAAAGCGCTGCTGGCGCGCCAAGCCCGCCAGCGCCAATCATTAAGATGTGAGCATCCAGGAAAAGCTGCTGCGCTTCAATCCCCAGCTCATCTAGAAAAATATGCCGGGAGTAGCGTAATAGTTGCTTGTCGTTCATTGCCGCTCCCGGCGGGCTGCTGGATTAGTTGGCTGGCGTCGCTGCTGGGCGAGCAGGCTGGTTGACCGCCATGGTGCGCTCGAGTTTAGATTTAGATCGCTGTACCGGCTCGCCTTTTAGTTGATGCAAAGCTTGTTGCAACATAAAGTCTTCTGCGCTGCCAAAAGTAGGCGGTATGCGCTCTCGATCTTTTTCACGTTGCTCAGGCGTTTTTTTCGCATTGTCTTTTTCAAGCTCTCGTAATTGTTCGATACGTTGCTGCTCGCGGAGCTCTTGCTCTTTTTTCTCGTTCGGGTCCTGTACGTTGGCGAGGTGGTTTGAATAATCCACTTCACGTGTGACGAAGACATCGTTGGGATCGCCTTCGGCGTATTGGTCAAGCGGGATGTCAGGCACAATGCCTTTGTTTTGAATGGACCGGCCGTTTGGCGTGTAATAGTAGGCCGTGGTTAAGCGTAAGGCGGTATCCGTCGTGAGGGGGCGCACGGTTTGCACCGAGCCTTTGCCAAATGTTGCTTGGCCCATAATCAATGCGCGTTGATGGCTTTGTAACGCGCCCGCGACAATTTCAGAGGCTGAGGCCGAATAAGCATTGGTTAAGACGACCATTGGCAGCGTTTTGAAAATGGGCGGCAAATTCTTTAATGGGTCGGAGTTGAATGAAGGCAGACGATAGTTCTCAAACGCGCCGCGGTAAGTTTCTTTGGTATGAACTTCTTGGCCATTGGTTGAAACGATCGTAGCGTTGGGCGGCAAGAAAGCGCTGGAGATGCCTACCGCGCTTTGCAATAAGCCGCCGCCATTATTACGCAAATCCAAAACTAGACCTTTTAGGGGTTGCTTGGAGGGCTGTTTTTTGACAAGTTCTTCAAGTTTGGTTGCAAGATCAGCGACCGTGCGTTCCTGAAAACTGGTGATGCGGACCCACGCATAGCCGGGCTCGACGATCTTTGTCTTGACGCTTTGGACATGGATTTCGGCGCGGGTGATGGTCATCGGATACATCCGATTGGTGCTTTTGCGATAAATCGTCAGCGTCACAGAGGTGCCGGCTTTACCTCGCATCAGCTTAACTGCTTGATCAAGCGTCATGCCGCGCACGGGTTTGTCATCAATGCGCGTGATGAGGTCGCCAGGTTGGATGCCAGCCCGAAATGCGGGGGTATCTTCAATCGGCGAAATAATCTTGATTAGCCCGTCTTCTTGAGAAATCTCGATGCCTAGGCCGGCGAAGCGTCCCCGCGTTTGTTCTTGGAGCTCTTTATATTCTTTTTGATCAAGATAGGATGAATGCGGATCCAAGCTTGAGACCATGCCTTTAATTGCAGCGGTGATTAGCTTTTTGTCCTCAACGGTCTCGACATAGTCATGTTTGACTTGCCCAAACACTTCAGCTAAAAGCCGTAACTGATCTAATGGCAGTGGTCCAATTGGATTATTTTGCGCTGCCGCGGAAAACTGCAGTGTAGCCAGTACTCCCGTGATCAAACCAAGGGCAATGAGACTGATATATTTGAAATGTTTACGCATGAAAAATAGGGCTAAGATCTATCAAAATGGGTTTAATTGTGGCACATTTTTTAATCCAAATGCCAATTGGCCAGGATTAATTAGCTTACACTGCGCGTCCCATGACTGACTGTGGCTTGGCCTGCTGGTTGCAGGTCTGTGCCTAGATAACCACGCGCGATTGGCTTGAGCTGTGCATCCAGTTCATAAATCAGCGGCACGCCATTTGGAATGTTGACGCCAACAATATCTTGATCAGAAATACCTTCAAGATATTTGATAAGGGCTCGCAAAGAGTTGCCATGCGCGGCAAGAATAATGCGTTGCCCGGTTTTGATGGCGGGTGCAATCGATTCGTTCCACAAAGGCAAAACCCGTGCCACCGTGTCTTTCAAGCATTCGGCAAGCGGTAACTCACTCGGCGGGACCTGTGCGTAACGCGGATCATGATGGGGGGCGCGTGGATCCGCAGGGGCCAGCGCCGGTGGCGGTGTCTCATAGCTACGCCGCCATTGCAAGACTTGTTCTGCGCCATATTGCGCGATCGTCTCGGCTTTGTTTAAACCCGTGAGTGCGCCGTAGTGACGCTCATTAAGACGCCATGAGTGAGTCACGGGTAGATAGAGCAGATCCATTTCGTCTTGAATATGCCACAGCGTGCGGATTGCGCGCTTTAAAACTGAAGTGTAAGCAATATCGAAGGTGTAGCCTGCATCTCGTAGCTGCTGTCCAGCTTGACGCGCTTCGTTTATTCCCTGCTCAGTGAGGTCGACATCCATCCAACCTGTGAAACGATTCTCTTTATTCCACGTCGATTCGCCGTGGCGGATGAGGGCAAGTTTATACATGTAAAATAAGGGCCGTAAGAAAGTACAGAAACCAACGCAAACAGACAGCTTACATCAAGGTTTTGAATAATCGAGCCAGATTCAGTAACCGTCAAGCGTTTATTTTATATAATGTGAAGGTCATTTTTTTAAAATTGAAGAAATTCTCGTGAAATTTTTTGCTGATTACACCAATCTTGGGTTCATGTTGGCCGCTCTGATTTCGAGCGGGTTGTTGCTCTGGCCGAATTTGATGCGGCGCGGCCGCGACTTATCCACGCAACAGGCGACACAATTGATTAACCACCGTAATGCTACGGTGATCGACCTCAGAAGCGCCGAGGAGTATGGTCGAGGTCGTTTGCCGCAAGCGCGTCATTTGGCCTTCGATGCGCTGCCCGCAAAAGTCATGCAGGTGGCGAAAAACAAAGCGCATCCCATCCTGTTAATTTGCCAGACGGGTCGGCGCGCGCATAAAGCGCAAGTTATTTTGCGTCAAGCAGGCTATACCGAAGTGTTTGTTTTACAAGGTGGTTTAACCGCGTGGCAACAGGCTGGGATGCCCGTCACACAATAAAGGTCGTCATGAAAAAAGTGCTCATGTATAGTAAACAGATATGTCCGTATTGCGACATGGCTGAGCGTTTGCTAAAGGCGCGCGGCATCGAACATATAGAAAAAATCACGATCGATAGTGACCCAGCTAAGCGGGATGAAATGATTCAGCGTACCGGTTTACGCACGGTGCCGCAGATTTTTATCGGCGAAACCCATATTGGTGGTTATGATAAATTAGCTGCGCTTGATCGTAATGGCGAACTAACGGCTTTACTTGCGGGAAATGTGTAGGTCGAAGAACGCTTGAAGTTAAACTAAAAATTGTAAGGAATATGATGGCAAACGAAACTACTCAGCAAAATGCGCAGCCTGTTTTTAATATTCAGCGCCTCTATCTCAAAGATTTGTCGCTTGAGCAGCCTAATTCGCCCGCTATCCTAGCTGAACTTGAAAAACAAGCACCGACGATTGAGATAGAAGTGAGTCTCAAAGCGGACAAAGTTTCAGGGGAGATCTATGAGAGCGTTGTTTCGACCGTGGTGACGGCTAAACTTAAAGATAAAGTTGTCCTTTTAATCGAAGCGAAACAGGCGGGTCTATTCGAGGTACGCAATATCAAAGAAGAACAGATGGAGCCGTTGCTCAATATTGCCTGTCCTTCAATCGTTTTCCCTTATTTGCGGGCAAATTTGGCCGATGCGGTCACGCGCGCGGGTTTTCCGCCGATTCATCTCGCTGAAATTAATTTTCAGTCGCTCTATGAGCACCGCTTGGCGCAGCAGGCGCAAGCTAAAAAGGAAGCGCCAGTGCAAAACCCCAAAGCCATGGAAGGCAATGGCGCGAGTTCCGCTTTCGTGAATAATCTGAAGCGGCCACCCCTACCTCGCGCATGATCGACTTAGTATTGCATGACGCAAAAATTCTCTTCAGACTGACGCATATTGGCCGTTTTGAAGAGATCAAGGCCCTCTCTCGGCCCTTGATCTGATGAATATTACGGTTCTAGGCGCGGGGGCTTGGGGGACTGCGCTGGCCCATCATCTGGCCAGCCGCCACTCTACTTTGCTCTGGGCGCGTGCTCCGGCACTCGTTGAGCAATTAACGCGTGAACAGCACAATAAGGTTTATTTGCCGGGCGTGCGCCTGGCGAGTGATTTACGTTATGAAGCGGATCTGGCGGCGGGCTTAAAGCATGCGGTTGCGGACGATGCATTATGCATTATTGCGACCCCCGTTGCTGGCCTGCGCGCGGTATGTAAAACCATGCGCGAGCTTAACTGCATTCCTGCTCGCCTCATCTGGTTATGTAAAGGATTTGAGGCGGCTACACGCTGTCTGCCGCATCAAGTGGTGGCAGCTGAGTTAGGCGAGCATCGCAGCTGCGGAGCTTTATCTGGCCCGAGCTTTGCGCGTGAGGTGGCGCAAGGATTGCCGGTGGCATTAACGATTGCTAGCCAATCTGCGGCTTGTCGTGATGCGGCAGTGCGCGCGTTCCACCATGCCGCAATGCGGATCTATACGGCGGATGATGTGACCGGTGTCGAAATTGGCGGAGCAGTTAAAAATGTCTTGGCGATTGCGGCTGGCATTGCTGATGGGCTTGCGTTTGGCTTCAATGCACGGGCTGCATTAATCACGCGTGGTCTGGCTGAAATGACGCGGTTAGGCGTGGCTCTAGGTGCTCGGGCGGAGACCTTTATGGGGCTGACGGGCCTTGGCGATTTAATTCTAACGGCAACCGGTGATTTATCTCGTAACCGCACAGTGGGCTTACAGTTGGCGCAAGGGCGCTCATTGGCTCAAATTCTAGCGTCGCTGGGCCATGTTGCAGAAGGCGTGCGTTGCGCGCCAGAGGTATTGGCATTGGCACAAGCGCAGGCGGTTGAAATGCCGGTAACGCAAGCGGTATGCTCGGTGTTATTTGCCGGCTGCGCGCCGCGCGAGGCGGCTGAGGCGCTGTTACAGAGGGCCGCCAAAGTAGAAGCGAGCTTGGCTAGCGCGTAATTCTCACATCTACCTTTGATTGAACTTTCTTGGCGCGGGTATGGATGCCTTACAAGCCACCTGCGAAGTCTTGTTGCCGCCAGCCTTCGAAGACCGTAATCGCCACTGCATTTGACAAATTAAGGCTTCGATTGCCAGGTCTCATCGGTAGCCGTACGCGTTGCTCCGGTTGGAATTGCGCGAGGAGCTCGGCGCTGAGTCCCCGCGTTTCCGGACCGAAGATAAACCAGTCATCTTGGGCGAAAGCGTGGTGGTGTAAGTGGCTTGCGCCCCGCGTAGTGAAGGCGAACATGCGCGTGGCGGGAGGGGTCTCATGGGCGATAAAATCGTCCCAACTGCGATGCACCCGCAGCGAAACAAATTCATGATAATCAAGCCCAGCGCGGCGCATTTTGGCATCATTGAGCTTAAAGCCAAGCGGCTCAATCAGATGCAGTTGAGCGCCAGCATTCGCGCATAAGCGAATGATATTGCCTGTATTAGATGGGATTTCGGGTTCGACCAGAACAACGTTAAACATAAAAAAGACGGCTCAGCGGTGTATAGCGCGCAGATTATAGCCTGACCGAGCGCATTAACCCCACTCAGTGGCAAATTTATGGCGTGCGGAGTGCAACCCAATTGGTAATGCGTGCTGCGCCAGCGTTTTTTAAGACACGAGCGACGGCTGCAAGCGTTGCGCCAGAAGTCATGACATCATCCACCAATGCAATATGTTGGCCGCGCACGCTGGCTAATTGTGGTGTGGCTATGAATGCGCCACGCATATTGCGTCGTCTTTCCTGGAGTTGGCTGAGCTGGGTTTGTGGTGGCGTATCAAGCACTCGCTTAACCCATCTAGCTTGCGCCGGAATCTGGAGCATCCGAGCCAAGGGGCGGGCAATTTCCCAGGCTTGATTATAGCCACGCGTTGCAAGCCGAGCTGCAGAAAGCGGTACGGGCATAATCAGACTGGGCCAACTCAGTTTGTCATGAGCATAGGTTTGCTCTACTAAGTGCGCGAGACGTTCAGCAAAGGTTGCGGCGACGGTGAGTTGCGCATTAAATTTTAATGCAAGTGCAAGCTGATCAATAGGGGCGGCGTAGTGAGCCAGTGTGAGCGTTGCATCAAAGGCCGGCGGCGTGGCAATACAGTGGTCGCAGAGCCGAGAGGGTGGATGATTGGGGTCCGTGTGGTGAGGGTTTAACGGCAATGCACAACGCGGGCAGCGGTCATCATGGGTTTGCCAATAAGCGCTGTCACAGCCGTTGCAGATAGCGTGCGGCGACAAACTGCCGCAGATTGCGCAACGGCACGGTAGCGCGAGCTGCATCAAGGCCTTGCATCGTTTGAATGTATGCTGGGCAAATGCGGTAACCGTCAAAAATGAATGCGCCATAGGCAAGATGTAAGGAAAATTTACCTTAATTTTTTGAATCTTTAAGCCTTGTTCCTTCAGTAGGCAAGTGTACTCATAATTTCTATATGTTGCTACTCACGTCCTCAATCTTGTAAAAAAAGAGATGTTTGTTTAATTACAGTTGTGAACACATCGCGCCGCTATAATATGTTCAAGGAGATCAGCTTCATTTTTAAATAGGGGGGCCGCAGAATTTGGGCAGAAACACACATTAGCTCCTATATTTCGCTCCTCCCCCCGCTTCAAAAACAGAATTGTAAGTTATCGATAAAGGACTTATTTATTGTGTTCTTTGAGGGTTATACAGCTAGCGAGCCACTTATTCACTCCCAAAAGTTTGATTTTCAGGCTTGTTGTTCCTTGCTATTTTTCAGCGAGAAATCCAACTCATTGATATATAAGGATTATTTTATCCTCTAAAAAATCAGTATAGGGAGCGGAATGTAGGATAATTCCTACTTTACTCACAGTCATATTTGCTGCATCCGTGGACTCTTCTCAGCCTACCGTCAATCTTCAGCGATTACAACAAATTTTCGATCGGCGCGCAGATGCTTTTGCTGCGGTGAATTTCTTGCCACGCGAGGTTGCGCAACGTATGCATGAGCGCCTCAAGTGCGTGAAACTGACGCCGCAGCGCATCTTAGACGCGGGCTGCGGGGGGGGCGATGATTTGCTGGCGCTGCAAGCGCGGTTTGAGTCTGCGCAAATATATGGACTGGACGTTTCTCATCAGATGTTGGTGCGGGCCTTGGCCGCCACTGGCGTGCCACGGCTCGGTTGGCGTGGGTATGTAACGGATGCTTTATATCGGAAACGGCGTTTTAACCTTCCTTTTGTCAGCAAATTAAGAAAGCTTTTTCAGCCCCGCCCGCGGCAGACTGTGCAAGCCGATTTTGCAAGCCTTCCTTTTGCCGCAAGTACTTTTGATTTATTTTGGTCAAATCTGGCATTGCATTGGCATACTCGGCCCGATCAAGTTTTACCGGAATGGCGGCGTGTCTTAAAAACCGGTGGTCTTTTAATGTTTAGTTTGCTCGGGCCTGATTCATTATGTGAGTTGCGCGCCGCTTGGCGCCATGCAGATGCGCAAACGCCGCATGCGCGCGTGCTGGACTTTACGGATATGCATGACTTTGGCGATATGCTGGCGGCGAGCGGTTTTGAGATACCTGTGATGGAGATGGAAAAACTCACGATTACTTATCCTTCGCCGGCAGCTTTATTAAATGATGTGCGGCGCTGGGGGGCTTATCCGTTCACTGAGGGGCGACGTCCGCCAGGACTGACGAGCCGTCGCTTGCAACAAGCGCTGATAAGGGGGCTAGAGGCGCAGCGGCGCGCTGATGGCGCAATTCCCCTCACCTTTGAAATTATTTATGGCCATGCCTGGAAAGCGGCTGAGAGAACCACTGCAGAAGGCTATGCGATTGTGCGTCCTGATGAAATTACTAAAGCGGCAAAGCAAAAGTAGGAAAACGGAATTATAATGCTCCGTTTGATTCGATTTTAAAATGAAAAAGGCGTATTGCGCCTGATTCGTAGATAGCACTCAGATAAAAACGCCGATGAAAACGATTAAGCGAATCCTAATAGGGGCGCTAGCAGGTAGGGGATTATTGCTAGCGGACGTGGCCCATGCGGTGAATGACATGCCTGGCGGCCCAATCGTCAATGGGCATAACTTTCAAACGCCGGTGACCAAGATAGCTGAGGGGCTATATGGGTTGCATACGATGATGCTGATTATCTGTCTAGTGATCCTAGTCGGTGTCTTTGGGGTGATGTTTTATTCGATCTTTGCCCACCGTAAGTCTAAAGGGCATCAGCCGGCGCATTTTCATGAAAGCACCACGGTGGAAGTGATTTGGACCGTCGTGCCATTTTTGATCGTAATCTTAATGGCTTGGCCTGCGACCAAGATGGTGATTGCGATGAAAGACACCAGCAATGCCGATGTCACGGTAAAAGTTACGGGCTATCAATGGAAGTGGGGTTACGACTATATTAATGGCCCAGGCGCGGGAATTGGTTTCTTATCCACGATTACCACGCCGCGCGATCAAATCAATGGGCGCGAGCCGATTTCCGATACGTATTTGCAGGAAGTTGACCACCCGCTGGTGGTGCCGGTGAATAAAAAGATTCGCATTATTACTACTGCAAATGATGTGGTGCACTCATGGTCCGTGCCCGCTTTTGGCGTAAAACAGGATGCGATTCCTGGTTTTGTGCGTGATACTTGGTTCAAAGCCGAAAAAGTAGGGACTTATCGTGGTTTTTGCACTGAGTTATGCGGCAAAGATCATGCCTATATGCCAGTGGTGGTTAAAGTTCTGTCCGAGCCGGATTACGCGCAATGGGTGGCCGAGCGGGTAAAAAACACGCCAATGGGCGCTGCGCTGGATAAAACTTGGACCATGAGCGAACTTAAAGTGCATGGGGAGCAAATTTATGCCGCCCATTGCGCTGTTTGCCATAATACCAACGGCAAAGGCATTGGCCCATTTCCCGCACTGGATGGCGGTCCGGTGACCAATGGTCCATTAGCCAGTCATCTGAATCTTGTGCTGCACGGCAAAGCACAAATGCCGCCGTGGGCGACCACGCTAAATGACATTGATCTTGCCGCGGTTGTGACTTACCAACGTAATGCGTGGGGCAACCGCACGGGGGACTTAGTCCAACCGCGCCAAGTGGCCGTTGCGCGCGCCGATCAAGCGTTACGCAACGCCGCTCACCAAGCGCAAGTCGCGCCTGTTGAAAAATCTCAGGCAGCTCGCAAAGCTGCCGCGGCAGTAGATAAAACGCCAAAATTGAGTCAAATGCTCACCGCAGATTCAGCCGCATAATCTGTCCCGTCAAACCAAACAAATAAGGAAAGTTTTTATGACCACGATCGGACACGGCCAGGTAGCGCAGCACGATCATACGCATGAACGTCCATCTGGATGGCGGCGCTGGTTACTCGCGACAAACCATAAAGATATTGGTACTTTGTATTTGCTGTTTTCGTTCATTATGTTTTTGTCTGGTGGTGTGCTGGCGCTGTTGATCCGGGCGGAGCTATTTGAGCCTGGCTTGCAAATTATGCGCCCTGAATTTTTCAATCAGCTCACTACGATGCACGGCATCGTCATGGTGTTTGGCGCAATCATGCCGGCGTTTGTGGGGTTTGCTAATTGGATGTTGCCTTTGCAAATTGGGGCATCGGATATGGCATTCGCGCGCATGAATAACTTTAGTTTCTGGTTGTTGCCCCCAGCTGCGTTGCTCTTGACCGCATCATTTTTTGTGCCAGGGGGCGCTACGGCCGCAGGCTGGACACTCTATGCACCGCTGTCAGTGCAAATGGGGCCTGGCATGGATTTGGCTATTTTTGCGGTGCATATTATGGGCGCCTCTTCAATTATGGGCGCTATTAATATTGTGGTTACCATTTTGAATATGCGCGCTCCTGGCATGACGCTGATGAAAATGCCAATGTTTGCGTGGACTTGGCTGATCACGGCTTATTTGCTGATTGCCGTCATGCCGGTGTTGGCCGGTGCTGTGACGATGCTGCTTTTCGATCGCCATTTTGGTACCTCGTTTTTTAATGCAGCGGGCGGCGGAGACCCCGTTCTATATCAACATATTTTTTGGTTCTTCGGCCATCCAGAAGTTTACATCATGATTTTGCCGGCTTTTGGCATGATCTCGCAGGTGATTCCGGCTTTCTCGCGCAAGCCCTTGTTTGGTTATCATTCGATGGTTTATGCCACGGCATCCATTGCTATCTTGTCTTTCATGGTATGGGCGCATCATATGTTTGTCACGGGCATGGTGGTGAGCGGCCAGCTTTTTTTCATGTATGCAACGATGCTGATTGCTGTGCCAACCGGGGTTAAAGTATTCAATTGGGTTGCGACGATGTGGCGCGGCGCGCTCACGTTCGAGACGCCAATGTTATTCGCCATAGGCTTTTTGCTGGTCTTTACAATCGGCGGCTTTTCCGGCTTGATCTTGGCGATGGCGCCGCTGAATGTGGCGGCACACGGAACGTATTATGTGGTTGCGCATTTCCATTATGTGTTGGTTGCGGGCTCGCTATTTTCGCTGTATGCAGGTTGGTATTATTGGGCGCCCAAATGGACCGGCTATATGTATAACGAGGCCCGGGGCCGGATTCATTTTTGGGGGTCTTTGATCTCGTTTAATATCACTTTCTTCCCAATGCACTTTCTGGGCTTATCTGGAATGCCGCGGCGCGTGGTGGATTACTCAGCGCAATTTACTGACTATAACCAGCTCGCGACGATTGGTGCATTTGGTTTTGGTTTAATGCAGGTGTACTTTTTGTTTTGGGTTGCTTTGCCGACGTATTTTGGCAAACGCTGCGCACCCGCTCCGGCTAAACCTTGGGAAGGCGCTCAAGGGCTTGAATGGACGATTCCTAGCCCAGCTCCTTTTCATACTTTTGAAACCCCTCCTGTGGTTGAATAATGGCATGACTCATCCATTAAATGGATGCGTTTTGTCCTATAACAAAAACCACGGAAATAGCGAAATAGACGTTTGAAATGGAACTACAACGATGAGTAGTCAAGATCAAAAACCTTATTATTTTGTGCCGAGTCCATCGCAGCACCCCATTTTGGCGGCATTAGGTTTGCTCGGCATAATGCTTTCGCTCACGGCCTGGCTGAATGATCAAAGCTGGGGGCCTTTGGCCTTTGCTGTCAGTTTAGCCTGGTTGTTATTTGTATTGTGGCGTTGGTTTGGCGAGTCAATTGCTGAATCTGAAGGGGGAAAGTACGGTAAGCGCGTCGATACATCGTATCGCTGGAGCATGAGTTGGTTCATTTTTTCCGAAGTCATGTTTTTTGCCGCGTTCTTCGGGGCGCTATTTTATGCTCGCTCATTTGCTAGCCCGCTGCTTGGCGATCTCAATCATAGGGTGTTGTGGCCGGATTTCATGGCGGCTTGGCCGAATGTTGGGCCGGCCGACTTAGTGCCACATTTTAAAGCCATGACGGCGTGGCCAATCCCTACCATCAACACGGCTTTGCTGTTGACTTCAGGCGCTACGTTAACTGTTGCGCACCATGCTTTACGGGATAATCACCGCAAACCAGCGATGATTTGGCTGGCTGCAACCGTGTTGCTTGGCGCAGTGTTTCTATTTATGCAAGGCTATGAGTATATCCACGCTTACCGTGAGCTTAACCTTAAGCTGACTTCCGGCATGTACGGCTCGACCTTTTTCCTGCTCACAGGTTTTCATGGCTTCCATGTGATGATGGGAACACTCATGCTGAGTGTCGTGCTGGCGCGCCTAATGCGTGGGCATTTTAGCGCAGATCATCATTTTGCTTTTGAAGGGGCAGCTTGGTATTGGCATTTTGTGGATGTGGTCTGGCTTGGTTTATACGTTGTGGTGTATTGGCTTTAGTCGTTTGGGTGGTTTCGCAGCGCTTAGAAGACTGAGAGAATTCTAGGCGCTGCGTGATTTTCTTTAATTGCTATAAGGAATGCCGGTACTTTGAATCCATCCCATCCAATAGGCAAATAAGATAAACAAGAAAAGCCCGATTGAAAGCCCAACGCGGGCCATGAGTGAATAGACCATTCGCTTCGTTGTGCCTCGGTCGTGCATCATAAAATACAAGGCACAGACTAGGCTTGCGCCAATTAGGAGAAAAGCAAAGGCAATAAAAACAGACATATGGGTAGAAATAAATCAGCAAAATTTCAAAAAAGCGGCGTAAGCCCGGCTATTATCGCATTAACAATTCTCTCCTGCGCGGTCAAATAGCGATGCTCAAAATTCGTTTCTGGCCGTTATTAGCGATACTCATTGCGGCCGCGTTAGCGGTACGCTTAGGTTTTTGGCAGCGCGACCGCGCACACCAAAAAGAAGCGCTTGCTGCCCAACTGATACGCTATCAGAATAGTACGCCAATCCCGCTCGGTTCGTCATGGTTGCCGCTCAAAGAGGCCGAGTATCATCGAGTACAGGCGCGTGGGCGTTTTATGCCAGAGCGTGTGGTGTATCTTGATAACCGCCCTTACGACGCCCGACCTGGCTTTCATGTGCTCATGCCGTTAGCGCTGGAAGAGGGGACGTATGTCCTAATCAATCGGGGTTGGATACCCTGTAATATGCAAGATCGCACGGTGCTTGCGCCTTATTCCACACCGACGGATAGCGTTGTCATAGAGGGCATTGCCCGCGCTGATCCGGGGCAGGCATTTGAACTGGGTGCAGGCGGTTCAGCCGCGCATTTGCGGGTGCGGCAGAATTTGGATCTGGCGGCGTACCAGTTAGAGACAGGGTTGCCTTTGCAGCCATTCGTTATCTGGCAGACAAACCAGATCAATGACCAACTGGTGCGTGCCTGGCCGAACATTTTAACTGGGGTAGAGCGTAACTATGGTTACATGCTGCAATGGTGGGGGATCGCTGCCGCTATATTACTATCAGGCTTATATGCGGCCCGCCGCGCTGCGCTAAATGCGGTTAAATAGCATTTATTTTAGAGCCGCAATTAAAAGCCATCAAATTAGGAACAAAGGCGCGAGCCGTATTTAATATGCATGCAAGTCACAAAAATTCGAATCGGAAAACGTTGTTGTTAGTGGTGCTGGTGTGTTTGGCGCCCGTCATTGCATCTTACCTCTCCTATTATGTTTTCAAACCGGCTGGTGGGGTGGTGAATTACGGTAAATTAATCGAGCCAGCGCAGCCTATTCCGCCTAGTTTAGGGGTGCAAGCAGAAAATGGGGAGGTAATCCCCTTCCAAACTTTAAAAGGCAAATGGTTATTGCTTGCAGTCGATGCGAGCACATGCTCTGAGAACTGTGTAAAGAAGCTCTATTTTATGAGGCAAGTACGGGTGGCGCAGGGCATTGAGCGGGAGCGTGTGGCAACCGTCTGGCTGCGCACGGATAACGCTCCAGTGTCGCCTGTAGTGCAGCAAGCGTATCCCGAGATGCGTTTCTTAAGTGCCAATGCTACGGCTCTTGCCAAATGGTTGCCGGTTGAGGGTGGGATGCAGCTCGCAGACTATATTTATTTAGTGGATCCAAGCGGTAATCTCATCATGCGTTTCCCCCCTGCTCCGGACCCTGGCAAAATCAAAAAGGACCTCAGCAAATTGTTGAAATGGTCGAGCATTGGCTAAACTCTTTTAGGGCATCTCAGTGTTTATTTTGCAGCTTAGCTTGATTGGCATTTGCATCGCGCTCATCCCGCTGGGTTGGGTGTGGCTGCGCAGTGGTGCGGATCGATTTGGTCAATTGGTCTGGGTCACGACGATACTCACCTTTGATCTAGTGTTATTTGGCAGCTTTACGCGTCTCACAGATTCGGGCCTAGGCTGCCCTGATTGGCCCGGCTGTTATGGTGCCGCCTCGCCCTTTATTGCACATGAAGCGATTCAAGCGGCACAAGCTGCATTACCCAGTGGCCCTGTCACTATGGTCAAGGCTTGGATTGAAATGATGCATCGCTATCTGGCCTTGGCGCTGGGCGTGTTGATGATTGCGCAGGTGGTGGTGGCGTGGCGTAGCCGTAAAGTGTTACCAGTGTCGCCCTGGTGGCCGGTTGCATTACTTATATTAATTTGCGTGCAGGGCGCGTTTGGCGCTTGGACCGTCACTCTAAAATTACAGCCGATCATCGTTACGATCCACTTACTGCTGGGGTTGACGTTACTGGGTGCATTGGCTTGGTTGGCGATGCGTTGCACGCCTTCGGTTGCCCCTGAGCCTGCGGCGACTCGTTGGCGGTGGGCAGTATGGATTGGGCTGGCGCTACTTGTCGTACAAATCGCCCTAGGGGGGTGGGTGAGCGCGAATTACGCGGTGTTAGCCTGTACCGATTTTCCGACATGCCATGGTGCTTGGTTGCCGCCGATGGATTTTGCGCAAGGCTTTCAACTGTGGCGTGCGCTAGGTCAAACTAAAGCCGGAGACTTTATTACCCAAGATGCGCTGGTGGCAATCCATTGGACGCATCGCAATTTTGCCTGGCTTGTTAGTGTCTGGTTGCTTGGGCTGGGCTTACGCTTGCGCCAATTTAACGCGTTGCGCCCTTTAGCGAATGGCTTAATGGCGTTGGTCGCATTGCAGGGTTTAACTGGCATAGCCAATATTCTATTGCAGTGGCCTTTGCTGATTGCGCTAGTGCACAATGGCGGCGCGGCATTACTCTTGTTGTTGCTCATCATGCTAAACTACCGTATCGCAATTAACAGACAAAGTGTGCGGCGCACCGCAACTAAGGTCTGAATTCATGGAAAGCACCGCTTTTTGCCCCTCTATTAGCAGCCGCATCTCCCAATACTGGGCACTGACTAAACCTCGTGTTACGCAGCTCGCAGTGTTTTGCGCGATGATCGGCATGCTCTTGTCAACTCCTGGCAGTGTCCCCTGGTCGATTGTGCTGGGTGGCGCAGCAGGAATCTGGTTATTAGCCAGCGCCGCTTTTGCGATCAATTGTTTGTTTGAGCGCAAAATAGATACATTAATGCGTCGCACGGCATGGCGGCCATCCGCTCGCGGTGATTTAACCTCCCTCCAGATTCTTTTATTTTCAGCGCTACTAGGTGGGCTTGGGATGTGGATGCTCTGCGCCTTCACCAATGCATTAGCAATGTGGCTCACGCTGGCCACTTTCATTGGCTATGCAATTATTTATACGCTGATCTTAAAGCCGCGGACGCCGCAAAATATCGTGATTGGCGGTGCCGCTGGGGCGATGCCGCCGGCGCTTGGGTGGGCCGCGGCAACTGGAGCGGTGCCGGCTGATGCGTGGCTGCTTGTCTTGATTATTTTTGTATGGACGCCGCCGCATTTTTGGGCGCTTGCGCTATACCGTCGACAAGATTATGCGCAAGCGGGTTTGCCGATGTTGCCAATTACACATGGTGAGCAATTTACACGCTTACAGATTTTGCTTTATACCATCGTTCTATTTGGCGTATCGTTGTTGCCATTTGCTTCGCGCATGAGTGGGATAGTCTATCTAGCCGCGGCGATTGTGCTGGGCATCATTTTTCTGGCTTATGCTTGGCGTATCTGGCGCGCTTATTCGGATACGCTAGCGCGCGGGCTGTTTCGATATTCAATTATTTATCTGTCGTTGCTGTTTGCAGCATTACTGGCTGACCATTATGTACAAATTTACCGCAGCAGCGTCTAAATTTACAGCCTGCTTATTGTGCCTACTGATAGGGGTGGCAGGTTGCACGCGCACGCCGGCGTTCAAAAATACCGATTTGACTGGCAATCCAAGTTTTGGCACGGATTTTACACTGCCGGACACCGCGGGTCAGATGCGTACTTTGGCTGACTTTAAAGGCAAAGTGGTGGTGCTGTTGTTCGGCTATACGCATTGTCCTGACATTTGTCCCATGACGCTTGCAACGCTTGCGCAAGCCCTAAAACAATTGGGGAACAAGGCAAAGCGGGTGCAGGTATTATTTGTTACTGTCGATCCAGCGCGGGATACGCTGTCTTCGCTGGCGCGCTATGTCCCGGCTTTTGATCCCAGCTTTATCGGTTTGCGGCCAGCGAATGAAGCGCAGCTTAAAAAGGTGACGCAAGATTTTCGAGTGTTTTTTGCGCGAGAGTCCGCAAGCGTAGACGAAATGGCCAAAACTCCCACCGCCGACGCCTATACTATGGATCATACAGCGGCGGGCTATGTATTTGATGCCAGCGGCACACTGCGCCTTTTTGCGCGTGATGGGCAAGGGCCTGAGCCGTGGGTGCATGATTTAAAGATATTGCTGAATTAAGCGCTCAAGAGTAGCCCATGAAGAGCCTAAAGTTGTGCGGAAATATTTTAACCCCCGAAGGCTGGCGACTGGGTCATATAACGTTTGAGGGGGGGCGGATTGTGGCGCTCAATGGCGCACCCAGCGAACCGGCGACAAACCACGAACCTTACCTCTTGCCCGGTTTTATTGACCTGCATGTGCATGGCGGCGGCGGGGCGGATGTGATGGAAGGCGGTGCTGCGGCTCAAACCATGGCCCGTATGCATGCGCGTTATGGCACCACAAGCCTATTGGCCACCACCATGACGGCGCCGCGTGATGAGCTGGCCGCAGTGCTAATGGCGCTTGCGCCTGAGGTGCGGCAGCGCGCACCGGGTTGCGCCCGCATCCTCGGCGTGCACCTTGAAGGGCCGTATATTAATCCTGGCAAACTGGGTGCGCAACCTTCTGCAACCGCGCTCGTGGCACTGGATGAAGTGCTCTATTATTCGGAGCTTGCTCCGCTGCGGGTGGTGACGCTGGCGCCGGAGCTGGCTGGCCATTTAACGGTCATAGCCGATCTCGCTGCGCGCGGGATACGCGTACAGCTTGGCCATACGTTAGGCAGTTATGAGGAGGGGGTGGACGCGCTTAAGCAGGGGGCCACAGGTTTTACCCATCTATTTAACGCTATGACGGGCTTGCACCATCGTGCGCCAGGCATGGTGGGCGCGGCGCTTGCACATGCTGAGTATGCGGAACTCATCCCAGATTTATTGCACGTGCATCCAGGGGCGATTTATACGGCACTGCGCGCGATTCCTAGGCTCTACTGCGTGACTGATAGCACGGCGGCAGCGGGGATGCCAGATGGCGCTTATCCGTTGGGGAGTCAGACGGTGATTAAATGCGTGAATGGCGTGCGCTTGGCGGATGGCACGTTGGCCGGGAGCACCTTGACGATGGATCAAGCGCTGCGTAATTTAGTTGCGCTAGGTTTGCCGTTAGCTGAAGTTTCCCATCGCTTGTCACGCTATGCGGCGGATTATCTGGGTTTAGTACAACGGGGTCGACTTGTAGTGGGTGCTTGGGCAGATTTAGTGGTGCTGGATCGCCAACTGAGGGTGCAGACAACCTATGTCGAAGGCGAAAAAATTGAGGTTCGATCAAGCTGATGGTCGTTCCATGGCGCTCTCGCCAAGCAAGCTTCACGAGGTGAGGGTCTTGCTTCTAATCCGCCCAACCGCAATGCAAGTGCAGGCAACTTGTTTAAAATAAAGAGTATGGCTATTTCCTTGAGTCTCGAAGATAACGTTGTGGTTGAGCGGCAAAAGCAAACAATAAAACCGCCACCCATGTATCAAGTCGTGTTGCTCAATGATGACTTTACGCCGATGGGGTTTGTCGTCATGATTCTTCAAAAATACTTTAGAAAAGACCAAAAGGCCTCAATTGAGATTATGCTGAAGGTACATTGCGAAGGTAGAGCAATTTGTGGGGTTTATACGCGTGATGTGGCAATGACCAAAGTGAAGCAGGTAACCACCCATGCAAAGCAAGCCGGTCATCCGCTGCAGTGCGTTATGGAGAGAACATGATCGCTCAAGAACTAGAGGTTAGCTTGCATATGGCGTTTATGGAAGCGCGCCAAGCCCGGCATGAATTTATTACGGTAGAGCATCTGCTGCTAGCGTTGTTAGATAATCCGACGGCGGTTGAGGTGTTGCGTGCTTGCGCGGCCAACATTGATGACTTGCGACATAATCTGCACCATTTTATTCACGATAACACCCCGGTCGTACCGGGTTCGATAGACGCTGATACGCAGCCTACATTAGGCTTTCAGCGGGTGATTCAGCGTGCGATTATGCATGTCCAATCGGCTTCAAATGGCAAGAAAGAAGTGACCGGTGCAAATGTACTGGTGGCGATTTTTGGAGAAAAAGAGTCGCACGCGGTTTATTGCTTGCAGCAACAAGGGATTGCGCGTTTAGATGTGGTCAATTTTATTGCGCACGGAATCGCTAAAACCGGCGAGAGTGAATCCACCAAATCGGCTGATGCAAGCGCAGATCAGGACGGAGCGGCAGGGCAAAAAGAAACGCCGCTGGCGCAATTTACGCAGAACTTGAATCAACTCGCTAAAGAAGGGCGGATTGATCCATTGATTGGGCGGGAGCTCGAAGTTGAACGCGTGGTGCAAATTTTGTGTCGGCGCCGGAAAAACAATCCGCTCTTAGTCGGGGAAGCGGGCGTCGGTAAAACGGCTATCGCGGAAGGGCTTGCCTGGCGGCTCACGCGTGGCGAAGTGCCGGATATATTGGCGAATTCAGTGGTTTATTCGCTGGATATGGGCGCTTTGCTGGCCGGTACTAAATACCGTGGCGATTTTGAACAACGTTTAAAAATCGTGCTTAAAGAATTAAAAGAGCGCCCTCATGCGATACTTTTTATCGATGAAATTCATACCTTGATTGGTGCAGGCGCTGCCTCAGGCGGGACGCTGGACGCCTCAAACTTATTAAAACCAGCGCTTTCGTCTGGACAAATAAAATGCATTGGAGCGACTACTTTTACCGAATATCGTGGGATTTTTGATAAAGATGCCGCGCTGTCGCGGCGCTTCCAAAAAATCGATGTTTCTGAGCCAACGGTAGCCCAAACCATTGCGATTTTGCGTGGGCTGAAGTCGCGCCTTGAGGAACACCACAGTCTTAAATATTCTGGTGCCGCGTTATCTGCGGCAGCTGAATTATCGGCTCGTTTTATTACGGATCGGCATTTGCCGGATAAAGCGATTGATGTGCTGGATGAAGCGGGTGCAGCGCAACGCGTATTACCTAAATCGAAACAAAAAAAGATCGTCGGTAAAGCAGAGATCGAGGAAATTATTGCAAAAATCGCTCGTGTGCCAGCACAAAGCGTTTCACTCGACGATCGCAGCAAATTGCAGACCCTTGAGCGCGACCTCAAAAGCGTGGTCTTTGGACAAGACCCCGCGATTGAAGCCTTGGCCTCTGCAATCAAAATGGCGCGTGCCGGATTGGGTCAAATTGGTAAACCCATTGGCGCGTTTCTATTCTCAGGCCCAACCGGCGTTGGTAAAACTGAAGTCGCCCGTCAACTTGCTTTCACCTTGGGCATCGAGCTGACGCGTTTTGATATGTCTGAATATATGGAGCGTCATGCGGTCAGCCGTTTAATCGGTGCGCCGCCGGGTTATGTTGGTTTTGATCAAGGTGGCCTCTTGACCGAGGCGATCACGAAAAAGCCGCATTGCGTGTTGCTACTGGATGAAATCGAAAAAGCGCATCCAGATATTTATAATATTTTGCTGCAAGTCATGGATCATGGCACATTGACGGATAACAATGGCCGTAAAGCCGATTTTCGTAATGTGATTCTCATTATGACCACCAACGCGGGCGCTGAAGCACTGCAAAAAACCAAGATTGGCTTTACTACACGTAACGAAGCGGGGGATGAAATGGCCGAAATTAAAAAGACCTTCACCCCTGAGTTTCGTAATCGGTTAGACGCAACCATTAACTTCCACTCACTCAACGCAGAAATTATTCTGCGTGTGGTTGATAAGTTCTTAATCCAGCTGGAAGATCAACTCCACGAAAAGAAGGTGGAGGTTATCTTTACGGATAAGCTGCGCAAATACCTTGCGAGCAGCGGTTTCGATCCACTCATGGGCGCGCGGCCGATGCAACGCTTGATTCAAAACGCTATCCGGCGTGCCTTGGCGGATGAGTTGCTATTTGGTAAGTTGTCAAATGGGGGGCGCGTTAAGGTTGATGTGGACGAGCAGAACAAAGTGCAACTTATTTTTGATGAAAATGGCGAGTCACATAATACGAACCCTGAAACGGCGGAGATTGACTGATGGTTTAAGGGGGGGATTCGCATGCATTGGAAGCTGTGGCTTAACGGCTTTCATAATTCTCAAAGAGGGAGGGGGCTGGCATTTAGGCGTTTAAAATAGGGACAGCCTCAACGATCAGGCATCCGATTGGGAGTCGTTGATGGCTGTGCGTTATGAAGCAGCACAGAGAGCCTGTCTCGTCTCTCTGTGCTGCCCAATCTGCTCATATCAGATAGATTAGAATAGATTAATATAATTTAGAGCGATTTTGATCAAGCGGCCAAGGCCCTTTTTAGGCCAAGGACGTCAAGCTGCATAAGCAGTTAATGCACTGCGCATCTTTTTCATAGCACTGACTTCAATTTGGCGAATACGCTCGGCCGAGACACCGAATTCCGCTGCCAGATGATGCAGCGTTGCACCGCCAGAACCATTTTCGTCAACATCTAACCAGCGCGCCTCAACAATCCGGCGGCTACGTGCATCAAGCGTATCCAGCGCACTGGCTAAGCCATCGCTTTGTAAACGGTCAAACTGGCGATTCGCCAGCACCTCGGTTGGCTCATGTTGAGTGTCGGTGAGATAGGCAATCGGCGCAAAGGATTCTTCGCCATCTTCAATTTGTCCTTCTAGCGCGACATCTCCGCCCGTCATACGGGTTTCCATCTCCGCTACGTCAGTGTGCTTGACGTTCAGCGCTTTAGCTAAAGCGTCAATTTCACTCGAGGTCAGCGTTTGCGCGCTTCGTTTACGGCTGCGTAAATTGAAAAAAAGTTTGCGCTGAGCTTTGGTGGTGGCAACTTTTACAATCCGCCAGTTGCGCAGGATATATTCATGAATCTCGGCTTTAATCCAGTGAATGGCATAGGAGACGAGCCGTACATTTTGCTGCGGATCAAAGCGTTTTACGGCTTTCATTAGACCAATATTGCCTTCTTGAATCAGGTCGGCATGTGGCAATCCATAGCCTAAGTAGCCGCGGGCGATTGAGACAACCAAGCGCAGATGGGATAAAACCAGCTTGCGAGCTGATTCAAGCGTACCATGCTCACGATAATCGGTAGCGAGCTGTTGCTCTTCCTCCACGTGCAGCATTGGAATACGGCTAACCGCTTGGATATAGGCATTAAGATCACCTAGCTGGCCAAGTACTGGCATCGTCGGAGCAAGAGTCAGCGCCCCGCCTACTTCGGATCTTTTTAATTCAGATTTTGTATTCATTTACGCTCCTTAAGAGAGGTATTTTTTATAATATTAGCACTCTTCTGCATAGAGTGCTAATTTGCCCCAGAGAAGTCTTTCTATGAGCGGGCGTTTTTATTCGCGAAATTTTTTTCTGCAAGGTCGGGTTTGGATTTTTAGGGGCGCTAGATCTAGCCAGAAGTTTTATGCTGCCTGAGTGATTCAGGCAAGGCCTAAGTCTATTGAGATAGGGGGGTGAATTATAATGCCGAGAGACCTATAATATGCCGAGGTCGAGCCAACCAATCCGTATAAGGCTGAGAAATTATAATGAGTGAAATATTTGCAGCAGCACCGCTAATCACTGTGCCGATTGCGCATTCAAATGACTCTTTCGCGGTGCGCCGCATTTACTGCATTGGCCGCAATTATCTAGAGCACGCGCGTGAGATGGGGCATGTGTCGCCGTCTTCATCTTTAGTATTTTTTCATAAACCGGCTGACGCTATCTTGTATGTGGCGCCAGGCAAAGTCGGGCAATTTCCTTATCCGCCGGGTTCAAATAACGTGCATCATGAAGTGGAGCTGGTGGTCGCGCTGGGTAAGCGTGGCCGCGATATTCCGGTTGAGCGCGCGCTTGATTATGTGTTTGGCTATGCAGTGGGTCTGGATATGACGCGCCGCGATCTGCAAGCAGAAATGAAACGGCAAGGCTATCCATGGGAAAGCGCCAAAGCTTTTGATGCTTCAGCGCCGCTGGGCCCGATCCATCGCGTAGAGGAGGTTGGCCATTGTCAGCAGGGCGCAATTTGGCTCAAAGTGAATGGGGTTGAGCGGCAACGTGCTGATGTGGCGCAGCTTATTTGGTCGATTGCATATGTTATATCTTATCTGTCAACCTTATCTGAGCTCGCGCCAGGAGACTTGGTTTATACCGGGACGCCCGGCGGCGTAGGGTCGATCGTGAGGGGGGACCTGATGACGGCAGGTATTGACGGTTTAGGCGAATTGGCGGTTAAGGTGACTTAGATGCTTTTATGGAAAGAATATAAAGATGGGAAGTAAACTAGTTTTGGGGAGGCGGCAGCCGCGTGCTGGTTGGGTTTTTATCGAATTCATACCCTGATTTACTTCCTATGCTGCTGCCGTCCTTCAGGGCAATCTGCAAGGAGCGCAGTGCTCTACTAAACACTATTTTATCTTCGCTGACGTTGGAGCGCTGTTTGACAGCTGGGGACATGATATTTAACCGTTGGAGAGTCGAGGGCGGAGAGGGAAGCATGGAGAGGCAATTTATCGAATTGGCCTGCCGATGGTAAGGGTCTTATAAAAGATGTGAAATGAAATTAGTCCTTAAAGCGCAACAATTCGGTACCCTGAATAGGCAAAAGTTGCATGGGATCATGTTTAATCTACTATTATCAAGCTCTTCTGGTGCAGGAATTATTATATGAATACTATAAATTTTGATGTAGCAATCCCCGCTCGTCTTCAGTCTACTCGACTGCCTGAAAAAGCGTTAGCCCAAATTGACGATAAGCCCATGGTTATACATGTGGCGTTGCGCGCTCAGAAATCTGGCGCGCAACGTACAATAATTGCGACGGATTCTCCACGTATTGTCGAGTGCGCCGGTCAATATAATATAGAGGTTATGTTGACGGCAGAGAGTCATGCCTGTGGGACCGACCGGCTGGCCGAGCTTGCGACCCAGCTGGACTGGGCAGATGACCAGATCATAGTAAATGTGCAAGGCGATGAACCGTTAATCGATCCTACATTGATTCAAGCAATGGCAGCCCATTTGGCGACACACCCTAGCTGCGCATTAGCGAGCGCTGCGCACCCCATTAAGAGCATCGAAGAAATTTTTAATCCCAATGTGGTTAAAGTGGTACTCGACGCCCGAGGATATGCATTGTACTTCTCCCGCGCACCTATTCCTTGGGCGCGTGATGTGTGGCAGGGTGTGATGGGAGAAAATGGTTTTTCTATTAGCCAAGCAGCTAGTACTAATAGCACACTTGACCAAAGCAAGCAGCCGGTGTACCGCCACATTGGCATATATGCGTATCGAGCTTCTTTTTTGCGCCGCTTCGCCACTTTAACGCCGTCCCCTTTGGAAGGCGTGGAAGCACTCGAGCAATTGCGCGCTCTGTGGCATGGCGAATCTATTGCTATGTATGTAACGGACAAAGCGCCTATCGCAGGCGTAGATACTGCTGCTGATTTAGAACGTGTACGTGCTTTTTTAAGCACAGAGGAACTCTAGCTTGACACAAGCGTCCACCGGGTTCTGGCCTCTGGAGAGTAATGAAACCGTTATGGGGAAGCTTCCTATAATGAATCAGTTGGACCTTAGTTCAGCAGCGCGTTGGCAAACTCTTCGGCGCAAAATGGCTGTAAATCATCAATGTGTTCCCCTACGCCGATGAAGTACACGGGGATCGGCCGCTGTCGCGCAATGGCGGCAAGGATGCCGCCTTTCGCAGTGCCATCGAGCTTGGTTACAATCAATCCGGTTAGGCCAAGCGCATCATCAAAAGCCTTGACTTGCGCCAAGGCATTCTGCCCAGTGTTTGCGTCAATCACTAGCAGTACCTCATGCGGAGCATCAGCCATGGCTTTAGCAATCACGCGTTTGATTTTTTTCAACTCCTCCATCAAATGCAATTGCGTTGGCAGGCGCCCGGCGGTGTCCGCCATCAGGATGTCTAGCTTACGTGCGCGTGCCGCGTTGAGGGCGTCGAAAATGACTGCGGCGGGGTCTCCGCTTTGCTGTGAGATGACATTAATCTGATTACGTTCCCCCCATAGCGCAAGCTGTTCGTGCGCGGCGGCGCGAAAAGTGTCGCCCGCGGCAAGCAATACAGATTGTCCATGCCGTTGTAAATGTTGGGCGAGTTTGCCAATGCTAGTGGTTTTGCCGGCGCCGTTCACGCCGGTGATCATCATCACTAAGGGTTGCGCACGGTCAAGCACTAATGTGTGTTCAAGAGGTTTTAATAAATCCGCTAATAAGGAGCGCAGTGCTGCTTTAACGGCTTCACCGTCATTAAGCCGTTCCGCAAGGACTTTTTGGCGCAGAGCATTCAGCAAGAATTGGCTTGCCTCAAGCCCCGTGTCGGCCATTAAAAGCGCAGCTTCCAGTTCTTCAAAAAAGTCCTCATCGATCTTGACGTTGGTAAAAAGGTTTGTAAAGTTGTTGCGGGTTTTCGCCAAACCAGATTTTAGCCGGTTGACCCAGGAGGTTGGACGATCTGGAGTCAGCGCTGGAGCGGAAGGATTTTTATCCTGAGTGTCGTTTTTTGTTTTATGCTCTGCCTCAGCAGGTTCGGGGGCTGATGTTGAGCTCTTATGAAGCTTTTTGAAGAAGCTAAACATGGTTTATAGTTTGAAGGATGTGACTTGGAAAAAGCTGAGAGTGGATGTAAACGAAAGGGGGTATTTTAGCAGATGGAAGGGAAAGCGCCCTCCGTCTGGGGCCGGTATTAACCACTGTTTGGGGCATTCGCACAATGTGTCGGGCCGTCCGTTGCTGCACTGTTGCTGAATCAACGTTGAATTAAATGAATCTATGTCTCTGAAAAAGAATACCTTGAAAAGCGTATTGAAAATCGTTAGGCCATTATGCTTGAGGGCGCTCTCTTCTATGCGCGCTTATGGCTTACCGAGCGGCATCGGTATTGCGACGTTAGTATGCGTCGCTAGCGTATCTGCTGCTGACTTGAAAGCTGAAGCTGCAGCCGAGGTCCGATACACGTTGCCTACGACGGAATTTGCTTTAGCTAACGGGTTAAGAGTTATTGTGCGGGAAGATCACCGCGCCCCAACGGTAATGCAGATGCTTTTTTATAAAGCCGGTTCGCTCGATGAGCTGAGTGGCACCACTGGGGTTGCGCATGTCCTTGAGCATATGATGTTTCGTGGGACCCAGCAGGTTGGGCCAGGTGAATTTTCGCGGCGCGTAGCGGCTCTTGGTGGTAGTGAGAATGCGTTTACAATGCAAGACTGTACCGCGTATTTCACGCGCATAGAAAAATCGCACCTGCCTGACATTATGGAGCTCGAAGCAGATCGAATGCACAATCTCGCTCTTACCAGAGAAACCTTTGATCGCGAAATTCGGGTAGTGATGGAAGAGCGGCGTTTATCCGTGGAGGATAAACCCGAAGCGTTGCTGGCTGAAGCCTTGCGGGCAACCGCATATAGTGCGTCGCCGGCGCGTTGGCCAGTGATTGGCTGGCAGGATGATTTACATCATATGACCTGGCTGGATGCTCGTGCCTGGTATGAGCGCTGGTACGCGCCGAACAATGCCTTGTTGGTGGTGGCAGGAGATGTCGATCCGGCTTCCGTTCGCGCGCAAGCTGAGCGTTGGTTTGGGGCGATTCCGGCGCGGCCATTACCTCTGCGCAAACCGCAGAATGAACCGCCACAGCATGGCTTAAAGCGGATCGTGCTTAAGGCTTCAGTCAGTGTGCCGCGTGTCACCTTGGCATTTAAGACCGTCCCATTAGAAGAAAATCCTACGGCCAAGCACGATGCTTACGCTCTTAGTGTGTTAGCCGCAGTGCTTGACGGCTATCCGAATGCGCGGCTTGAAAAACATCTGGTGCGCGAACAACGTCTGGCTGATGGGGTCGATGCCTCTTACAGCATGGTAGCGCGTGGGCCACAATTATTTACCCTCAGCGCGCTGCCAGCGCAGGGTAAATCGGTCAAAGAATTAGAGGCGGCTTTGCGTAGTGAGTTAAAGAAGATTGCCCAAAATGGCGTTGGTGCGGAGGAATTGCAACGTGTCAAAACGCAATTGTATGCGGCGCGTGTATACGAGCGAGATTCCGTATTTAGCCAAGTCATGGAGATGGGTTTAACGGAAATGGCCGGGCATTCATGGCGCACCATCGAGCACATGGACGAAGCCTTAAATGCGGTGACGGCGCAGGAGGTGCAAGCCGTCGCGGCGCGCTATTTCACAGATGACCAGTTGACGGTGGCGACGCTTGTGCCGCAACCAGTGCGCTCTGTCACGCACCTGAAAAACCTGACGCAGAAAAACTAATGGAGTGAATCAGGATGCGGATCAGAACTCAATTCTTATATTTAGCTTTTGCGACCTTTTTGGCCGCCATTATGCTGGGGCGACCTTCCGCGGTGTTGGCTGAGCCATTGATTCAACAATGGCGCACCACGTCAGGAGCGAAAGTGCTGCTGGTTGAAGATCATGCGATCCCAATGCTGGATATTCAAGTCAATTTTGATGCGGGCAGCCGTTATGATCCGCCTAGTCGTAGCGGTCTAGCTGCAATGACGGCGCGCATCTTGCGTACGGGTACGCGCGCGACGCAAGGGTGCTTAGGCTTAACGGAAGCTCAGATTGAAAATCATTTTGCCGATCTAGGTGGCGTGGTCTCGGATACAGTAGATGAAGATAGCGCGGCTTTGCGTCTGCGCACGTTATCGATTGCACCCAAGCGCGATGCTGCGCTAGCGACTTTTGCGGCACTCTTGCAATGTCCGTCTTTTCCGGAAAAAAAACTGGCGCGTGAAAAGCAGCGGATTATTACGGTTCTTAAGGAACGGTCAAGTCGCCCGCAAGTGCAAGCTGAAAAAACCTTCAGCGCAGCAGTATTTGGGGCGCACCCATATGGCGCATCGCCTGATCCCAAAGGTATCTCAACCCTAACGCCGGCAGCTTTGTCCGCGTTTTATCGAACGCATTATGACGCTCAGCATGCAGTCTTAAGCATTGTGGGCGACTGTGACCGGTTACAAGCTGAGCGCATCGCGGAGCAACTGATGCGCGCGTTACCGCCTGGCGCGCCAAGAGCAGTGCTGCCCCCAGTGGTTCCGTTGGCGAGCCCGCGCGAAATTAAAGTGCCGAATTCAGCCTTGCAAGCGCATATTTTGCTTGGAGCGCCAGCTATAGCGCGGGGCGACCCAGATTATTTTGCGCTGCTCGTGGCGAACCAAGTGTTGGGTGGCGGTACCTTAATCTCTCGACTTGGGCATGAAGTGCGCGAGCAGCGTGGTTTATCCTATGGCGTATATAGTACTTTTGTGCCAGCAGCGCAGCCTGGCCGCTTCCAGATTAGCTTGCAAACGCAGAAAGATCAGGTGCCTGAGGCGCTGGCAGTGGTGCGTGCAACACTCGCAAAATTTATTGCCCAAGGGCCTACGCAAGCAGAATTAGAGGCCGCCAAAAATTACTTGGTCAACAGCTTCCCACTGCAACTTGACAGTAATGGAAAACGCTTGGGAATTGTGGCGACCATAGGTTTTTATGGGTTGCCGCTGGATTATTTGAACACCTGGACCGCGCGTGTGAACGCGGTGACGCGTGAGGAAGCACAAGCCGTATTCGCCAAACATGTCAATTTAGACAAGATGGTGACAGTATTAGTAGGCGCACCAGAGTAGTGCGCTAAAATTGAGCTAGCATGGTTATTTCATCTGAATTTTCTAGTGGGGCTGCGCGCCCCGCAGCGCATTCGGTGCGCATCATTGGCGGGGCTTGGAAGCGCACGCATTTGCCGGTGCTGGATCTGAACGAATTACGGCCAACCCCCGACCGGGTGCGGGAAACGTTATTCAATTGGCTGGGCCAGGCGTTGGATGGGTTGGTGTGTTTGGATTTATTCGCGGGTAGCGGCGCATTAGGTTTTGAGGCGGCTTCGCGCGGCGCAGCGCGCGTGCTGATGATCGAGCGGCAACGGCGGATTGTGCAGCAACTACGGCGCAATCAAGAGAAACTGGCGGCTCATACCGTGGAAATTGTACATGCTGACGCGCTTAAATTTGCGCGCGGACTTGCTGCAGGTAGTTTTGATCTAATTTTCCTTGATCCTCCGTTCGCCACGAATTTACTTGAGCCCGCATTAAATGTGTGTTTGCCGCTGGTGCGGCAAGGGGGCGCAATCTATATTGAATCTTCTAAGCCGTTAGCCCAGGGTAAACAATTGATATTGCAAACGGAAGCTAAAGCGGCAGGTAACCTACCTGCGTCAGAGCCCGTGCAGCGCGGGTGGAGTGTTGTGCGACGCGGTAGGGCAGGGGCTGTGCATTATCATTTATTGCGTTATCTGGCTAGCCAGGCCGGGGATATTTTGCCTTTTGAGGGGGGCGCGGCATGATCGTTGCAGTTTATCCGGGGACTTTTGACCCGTTCACGCGCGGCCACGAGGATATTGTGCGTCGTGCCTCTAGTATTTTTGATAAACTCATTATCGGAGTTGCCGATAGCCGCAATAAACAGCCTTTTTTCACGCTAGAAGAGCGCTTAGCGATTGCGCATGAAGTGTTGGGGCATTACTCTAATGTGCAGGTCAAAAGCTTTAAGGGCTTACTCAAAGATTTTGTGCGCAGTCACGGAGCGCGTGTGATTGTGCGCGGCTTGCGGGCGGTGTCAGATTTTGAGTATGAGTTTCAAATGGCGGGCATGAATCGATACTTAATGCCTGATATTGAGATGATGTTTATGACGCCAGCCGATCAATATCAGTTTATTTCCGGCACGATTGTGCGTGAAATAGCGCAATTGGGTGGTGATATTAGCAAATTTGTTTTTCCATCTGTTGAAAAATGGATCAAAGACAAGGTGGCTAGGCTGGCGACCGAGGTGGATTGCAATAGCCAGTAGCAACTGGCGCGTGGATAAGTTTATGGCGTTAAAGATTACTGAAGAATGTATTAATTGCGATGTTTGCGAGCCAGAATGTCCAAATAATGCGATTTCAATGGGAACCGAGATCTACGTGATCGACCCGAACAAATGCACTGAATGCGTCGGACACTTTGACGAACCGCAGTGTCAACAAGTATGCCCGGTGGAATGTATTCCACTGAACCCTGAATATACTGAAACGCGCGCACAGTTACTTGAGAAATATCATAAATTGGTGGCGCAAAAAGGGGCGTAATCAAGAACGGCTGGCTGAGTTTCTCCTCTAATCATTCGGAAGCGGGAGTTCAGACGAAGTTCTACGCAGCGATCTTCATAGACTGAGGATATGCTACTGATATAGGACCTCAGCTTACATCTAGGCGTGTCTAGCTTAGGTGAACGGCACACCTGCCAGATAGGATAGAATACGCCGGTCGCGCCGCTTTAGCGGGGTTTTAGCCGTTGAATTTTGGGTAGCGCTGAGCGAGTGTTTTTTATTTTTTAATGGGAGGCGGCCATTTTGTTGCACGCTTTGCTTGATTTTTTCTCTCACGGTCTATTGCGTTGGTCGTATTGGCAGATTGCTGCTTATGCATTGGTTGTCACGCATATAACCATTATCGGGGTGACAGTTTACCTGCACCGTTGCCAAGCCCACCGCGCGCTTGACCTACACCCAATCGTGAGCCATTTTTTCCGTTGCTGGTTATGGCTCACGACAGGTATGGTGACCGGCCAATGGGCCGCGATTCACCGTAAACATCATGCCAAATGTGAAACCGATGAAGATCCGCACAGCCCGCAACGGCGCGGTATCTGGAAAGTGTTGCTAGAAGGCGCTGAGTTGTACCGAGCGGAAGCAAAAAATCAAGAAACGGTGAGCAAATATAGCCATGGCACGCCAAATGATTGGCTCGAGCGCAATATCTATGCAAAGCATTCAGTGCTGGGCGTTTCATTGATGATGATGATCAATATTGCGCTTTTTGGCGTGGTGGGTGTGTCGGTGTGGGCGGTGCAGATGATTTGGGTGCCGTTTTGGGCCGCGGGCGTGGTCAATGGACTGGCTCACTATTGGGGCTATCGTAATTTCGATTGCGCTGATGCAAGCACCAATATCTTCCCATTAGGGATCATTATTGGCGGTGAAGAATTGCATAACAATCATCATACTTTTGCTACCTCGGCTAAACTCTCTAATAAATGGTATGAGTTTGACATTGGCTGGATGTATATTCGTATCCTGTCTGCGTTGCGGTTAGCTAAAGTCAAAAAAGTGGCGCCTGTTCCTAAACTTAAACGGGGCAAACCAGCGCTGGACCTTGAAACTTTGCATGCCGTCTTGGCCAATCGCTATGACGTGATGGCGCGTTACGCCCAGGTGATAAAGCGCGCTTACCGGCATGAATTGGCGTACCTTAAAGAGTTTGGCGCTAAAGAAAAATACTTATTGGTTAAAAGTGCGCGTAAATGGTTTCATGATGAGGGTGCGCGCCTTGAAAAACTTCAAAAAGAGTTGCCGCAAATTTTGGCGCATAGCAATGCCTTGCGTACATTTCATGAATTGCAAAGCGAGCTGGCGGCGATTTGGGAGCGCTCCAATGCTTCCCGCGAGCAACTTTTACAGCAGCTACAAACTTGGTGTCGCCGGGCTGAAGGAAGCGGCATTCAAGCTTTACACGATTTTTCGCTACGCCTACGCAGTTATTCATAGAAATGCACTCTTCATCACCGCAAGCCATTAAGGCCGTTGATTTTGATCACCCACACATGCAAGGCGCCGTTTGTGGCACAGGGCAAGCGTGGGCGCGCTTGCCTGCCACGCCTACCCCGGCTGAGCAACGCGCGTTAAAAGAGCGGATCCGTGCCTTACTGGTGCGCGAGCAAGCGGTGTTGGTTGCGCATTATTATGTGGATGCTCAATTGCAGGAGTTGGCTGACGAAACCGGTGGCTGTGTGGCGGATTCACTGGAAATGGCTCGTTTTGGCCGCGACCATCCGGCGCGTACTTTAGTCGTAGCTGGGGTACGTTTTATGGGTGAAACGGCTAAGATCTTAAGCCCAGACAAGCGCGTACTGATGCCTGATCTGGATGCAACCTGTTCGCTAGATTTGGGTTGCCCAGCAGATGAATTCTCAGCTTTTTGCGCAACTCACCCAGAGCGCACAGTAGTGGTGTACGCTAATACGAGCGCTGCGGTTAAAGCGCGCGCGGATTGGATGGTGACCTCATCCATTGGCTTAGACATCGTCGCTGAGTTGCATCGTCAAGGAGAAAAAATTCTGTGGGCGCCGGATCGCCATCTGGGTCAATATATCCAGCAAAAAACCGGCGCTGATATGTTGCTTTGGCAAGGCTCATGCGTGGTGCATGACGAATTTAAAGGCGTTGAGTTAGAACTGCTACGCGCTGAATACCCGCAGGCTAAAGTCCTCGTGCATCCAGAGTCGCCCGCGGCAGTCGTGGCGCAGGCTGATGTGGTCGGCTCGACAACGCAATTAATTGCTGCGGCTCAAAAGCTTGATGCAACTGAATTTATCGTGGCTACTGATTTAGGCATTTTGCATAAAATGCGCGCAGCAGCCCCTATGAAGCATTTTATTGCGGCGCCTACAGCGGGCCATAGTGCAACCTGCAAAAGTTGTGCCCATTGCCCGTGGATGGCAATGAATGGGCTTGCCAATTTGGCCGATGTGCTTGAGCATGGACATAACGAAATTCATGTTGAAGTCGAGATTGCTGCGCGCGCGCGCTTGCCAATTGATCGTATGCTTGATTTTGCCGCGCGCCGCCAGAGCACCGTGCGCGCTAGCGGCGATCTCGCGCGTGATGGTGAGTTATTCGCTCAGGTTGGGCCGGCCTAAGTCATCTGCTACAAAAATCCTCTTTTAGGCGCAATGCCCCCCTTTTCCTTTGCAACATGACGCCAGACGCAATCCGTACCGAATATGGTGAATTATTTGAGCAGGCGTTGGTACACAATGTGGCCAATGCGTTGCAAGAGGACATTGGCCCTCAAGATCAAACCGGCCTTTTACTTGATGCTCAGCAGCTTGGCGTAGCGCGCATTATTGTGCGTGAAGCCGCGGTACTGTGCGGTACTCCCTGGTTTGTAGAAGTGATGCGCCAGCTTGATCCAAATATCAAGCTCGAATGGCGTTATCAGGAAGGTGAACTGATGCGGGCTAATGATGAGGTTTGCATAGTACGCGGACCGCTGCGCGCATTACTCACGGGCGAACGAGCTGCGCTCAATTTTTTGCAGTTGCTCTCAGGCGTTGCCAGCGCGACACGGCAGTATGTTAACGCTATTGTCGGTACGCGAGCACGTATTTTTGATACGCGTAAAACGCTACCAGGCCTACGGCTTGCGCAAAAATATGCAGTCCGGGTTGGCGGGGGCGAGAACCAGCGGCTGGCATTATATGACGGTATCCTAATTAAAGAAAATCATATTGCCGCAGCAGGCGGCATCACCCAGGCGCTTGCTGCCGCCCGTGCGTTGCAGCTGCCCGTGCCGGTTCAAATTGAAGTTGAAACATTGGCGCAACTGGCAGAGGCACTGGGCGCACAAGCGCGGTTAATTTTGTTGGATAACTTTACCCTCGATGAACTGCATGAAGCCGTGCTCGTCAATGCTGGCCGTGCTGTGCTAGAGGTATCGGGCGGGGTGGATTTAGATACCGTGCGCGCGATTGCGGAAATAGGGGTTGATCGCATTTCAATCGGTGCATTGACAAAGCATTTGCAGGCAACGGACTACTCTTTACGGGTTATTGGCGCTGTGTAAATCTAGTGAGGTATAAGGGTACTTTCGCTGCGTAAACATGCCTCTCTCAAGCAACAATATGATTAAAAACAGAGAGTGGGATTGAGTAGGAAGATAATTTCGGAAAATATACGCGGATTTCGTGTTCATACCTGCTCATCAAATTTTCCGTGTAAAAATGACGAATAGTTATTTAACTTAATCTAGGCGATCATTTATGGCTACTCGTACAGAAAATAATTTGCGTTGCGAAATTCCCAATCCCAGTATTGTTAATACTGGAGAAGTAAATCAACGACATATTGCCAATGTGAGCGGTACTCCTGAGGAAACAGGGGTTGGAGCTTTGGCAGGTCTTAAAGAATTATTAAGAAATCGTATCGAACATCTTAGTAATGAAATAAAAGAAACTAGAAAAGTCTTGAGAGCAGATTTATTAAATATGGAGACTTCAAAAGAGGATTCTTATGAAGTCTCCAGTAAATTACCAAAGTTATTTGGTGGGAATGAATTGCGAAAATACGTTCTTTCAAAGAGCTATTTGAGTAATCTGAACGAGGAGGTTAGTGCTTATTCGAACGAGATTAGAGATATGCGGCAAACGATTAAACAGAATGTGGAGGAAAGGAATCAATTAAAACAACAATATATACGGCTATCAGCAGGTAGCATGAAGAGTGGCTAGTAGGCGCTCTTCCATCTAGCTGCAACAGCGCAAGCGACATGATGTAAAAATAAAAATGGGCTTGAGTCAGAAGATGGCTACGGAAAATATAGGCGAATTTCGCTTCAATACCTTCTAATCAAATCGAACATGTAAAAATCATGAATCATTAACTTAACTTTAATTTGGGTGGCTATTTATGACTATTCGTGGAGTAGGCTTACGCGGCGAAATATCTTCTTCCAATATCGTTAATGCTGGAGAAATAAATCAACGGCATAACCTTCATGGGGGGAGAGTTTCTCAGAAAGCAAATGCCGGAATCTTGGAAAATCTTAAAAAAATAGAAAAGGATATAAGAGGTCTTGACAGTAAGATAAGAAAAGATAAGGCTGCCTTGAAAAAGCATTCATCTAGGATGGTCTGGGGGGAGAGGAAGCTTGATGCAGTCGTCGGTAGCCTACCCAAATTATTTGGTGAGAATAAATTGCTAAAATACGTCCATGCAAAGAATTATATGAATGATCTGAATAGAGGTATTGATCTTCATGCAAGCAAGATTAAAGAAAGGGAAAGTATAATCAAAAAGGATGTTGAGGAAATTAATCAATTAGAACGGCAATATATGAGGTTATCAGCTAGCGCGGGGAATGGCTAGCGGAATGCCACATATTTTATTTAATTAAAACACAAATTTATATTGTGTCAACGCTGCCGCACTAATGTCGTTGGTAGTGCTTCAGCTAACTGCTCAGGCCAATCGCGGCTAAAATGTAGGCCGCGGCTTTCGCGCCGCAAGCACGCACTTTCTACAATCAGCGCAGCGACCTCGACGAGGTTGCGTAATTCGAGCAAGTCCCGGCTAATGCGGAAATTAGCATAGTATTCATCAATTTCACTGCGCAATAGCGCAATTCTATGCTTGGCGCGCGATAAACGTTTATCTGTGCGGACGATCCCAACATAGTTCCACATCAGTCGGCGTAATTCGTCCCAGTTATGGGTAATCACCACTTCTTCATCTGGATCTGTCACGCGGCTTTCATCCCAGGTCGGTAAGGGAGTATTGGGATGGTATGCATGGTCAACAAAATCCGCTTGAATTGCAGATGCGCTGGAGTGAGCCATGACGACGCATTCCAGTAGAGAGTTGCTCGCTAGCCGGTTAGCGCCATGTAAACCCGTGTAAGCGGTTTCTCCCACGGCAAAAAGCCCAGCAATATCGGTGCGTCCAAAGGCATCCGTAACGACGCCGCCACATGTGTAATGCGCCGCCGGCACCACTGGAATGGGTTGATGTGTAATGTCGATGCCAAATTCTAGGCAGCGCGAGAGAATGGTTGGAAAATGCGCGCGTAAAAATTCGGGGGGCTGGTGGCTAATATCGAGATGAACATAGTCGATGCCGTGTTTTTTAATTTCAAAATCAATGGCGCGTGCCACAATATCGCGTGGCGCAAGTTCTGCGCGCGCATCGTGCTTGGGCATAAAGCGTAGACCGTTGCCGTCATGGGCGGGGAGTTTAAGCACCCCCCCTTCGCCGCGCACGGCCTCGCTAATTAAAAATGACTTTGCATAGGGGTGATACAAGCAGGTGGGATGGAACTGGATAAATTCCATATTGGCAACCCGGCAGCCTGCCCGCCAGGCGATGGCGATGCCGTCGCCGGTTGCTGTGTCAGGGTTGGTGGTATAAAGATAGACTTTGCCTGCGCCACCCGTGGCGAGCACGGTATGCCGCGCTTGTAGGGTGAGCGTGTGTCCATTGCGTATATCGAGTACGTATAGGCCATCACAACGCCGCCCAGGTGCGCCAAACGGGGCGGAAGTAATGATGTCAATCGCAAAATGTTCTTCAAGTAGCGTTATATTAGGATGTGTCCGTACCCGCTGAGCCAGAGTGGACACGACCGCATGGCCGGTTGCATCTGCGGCGTGCATAATTCTTCGGTGGCTATGGCCGCCTTCGCGCGTTAAGTGAAAGCCCAGCTCGCTGGTCACATCGCGTGTAAAAGGCACGCCTTGTTCGAGCAGCCATTTGATGGCTAATTCGCCCCGTTCGAGGATAAAGCGGGTAAGGTTTTCATTACATAGGCCACCGCCGGCAATCAGCGTGTCTTGTACGTGGTTTTCGATACTATCCGCGGAATCCAGCGCAGCGGCAATCCCGCCTTGCGCCCAGTCGCTCGCGCTATCGTGTAGCGAGCGTTTAGCGATGACCGCAACACGCAAAGTATCGGCGAGCTTCAGGGCTGCACTTAAGCCAGCCAAGCCGCTGCCTACGATGACAACATCGAAATTTAATGGGTTGGAAGATTTTTCGCGGTTTGACATCTGCCAGCCACTTGCAGCAAAAACCCCGCACAGCCACTACAAAAGAATCTAAGCAGCGCTGGGCGGGGTTTGGGTATATCAGGTCGTCTGAAACCGTCTATTTCAGCTTAGTTTCTGTATAAGAAACATGCTTGCGCACGACAGGATCGAATTTCATGAGTTCGATCTTTCCTGGTTTTGTGCGTTTGTTCTTTGTCGTGGTATAAAAATGACCTGTGCCGGCCGATGATGCCAGCTTAATCTTTTCGCGTCCGCCTTTAGCCATGATTTATCCTTTAAATTTCGCCACGTGCGCGTAAATCAGCGAGCACGACATCAATTCCTTTCTTGTCGATCAGGCGTAATGCGGCATTCGAGATGCGCAGTCGCACTTCGCGATTCTCGCTTTCTACCCAGATGCGGCGATACTGCAAATTCGGTAAATAGCGGCGTTTTGTTCTATTATTGGCATGGGAAACGTTGTTGCCAACCATTGGCCCTTTCCCAGTTACCTTACATTTTCGTGCCATTGAGCACTCCTGGTACGCTAGATTCTACGCGGTAACAATCGCTACAGCGTGTTGCAAAATAAAAATCGAAAGGCCGGATTCTAGCATACAAAATCTGAATTTTGCGGTTACGAGTTTGGATTTTGCTACTACAGGTTGAGATTTTGGGCTGCAAGAGCTGGATCTTGCTAGTCATTACATGGAAAAAGAGAGAGTCATATCCAGCCTTTTTCAGAAAACGATAAAATCGCATTAGAGGCGACGATAAAGTGATCCAGCAATTTTATATCAAATAGCGCCAACACGGTTTGTAGTTGTTGAGTCAAGTGCTGGTCGGCCGGGCTTGCGGCTACAGTGCCTGATGGGTGGTTATGCGCTACGATCAACGACGCTGCGTTTAATAGCAATGCTTGTTTGGCGATTTCACGTGGATAGACAACGGTCTGGGTTAACGTGCCGCGGGCGGATTCTTCCGCCCGAATCAGCCGATGGCGTGCATCAAGATATAAGCAAACAAAAACTTCATAAGGACGTGCGCCGATCAGCAATTTTAAATAATTTCGTACGGCCGTAGGCGACTCAAGATAGGTGTTATTTCGTAATTGCTCGGCTAACGCGCGTTGGATGAGCTCGCTGATGGCATGAAGTTGAGCAATTTTGGCGGGACCCATTCCGTGCACGGCTTCAAGATCTGTGCGTGAAGCGTTTAATAAAGCGCGTAGCGAACCAAAATGACGAATTAATGTGTGGCCAAGGTCAACCGCACTTTGTCCGGTGACTCCAACGCGTAAAAAAATGGCGAGCAGCTCGGCATCAGACAAAGCGGCGGGACCGGCGTGAGCGAGTTTTTCGCGCGGACGCTCGCTATTGGGCCAAGTGCGGATGGCGTGCCCCCTTTGGGAGGTTAACTGTCTCATCTGAGCTAAGTCGCTTACAATACCGTTTTTTTGTGTTTTACGGCGCTGTTTTTGGGCCGCCGGTTTGATAAATATTGATTTAGCATCGCATGACCCTAATTAATCTTTCTGAAGTGAAGCAAGGCTCGCACGTTACGTTGCATTATCGCCTCTCGTTAGCGGATGGTGCGGATATCGTGAATACTTTCGGTGATCGGCCGGCTACTTTATTATTAGGAGCTGGTCAGATCGCACCACCGCTTGAGGCTATTTTGCTTAGAATGAAGGCAGGAAGCCACTCTACCTTTCGGCTAATGCCGGAGCAGGCTTTTGGGGTGCGCAATCCGGAGCTGATTCAAAAAGTAACGTTGGCCGCTTTGCGTGACCATGGCGTGAGTAGCGATGAGTTTGTGCCGGGAGATTTGATTGAATTCAATGCCCCCAGCGGTGGGCGTTATGCGGGTGTCTTAAAAGAAATTGACGCCAGCGGAGCGCTCTTTGATTTTAATCACCCGTTAGCGGGGCAGGCACTTTCTTTTGAGGTGCAGATTATTGGTATTTTATAGAGACGGATCATGGCGCACGCTGCTTTAACTGAGAATGAAGCTGAGATTTTACTCGCCCAGCCGCGTGGATTTTGCGCTGGAGTCGATCGCGCGATTGAAATTGTCGAGCGCGCTTTGGCACGTTTTGGCGCACCGGTTTATGTGCGCCATGAAATTGTTCATAATGCTTATGTGGTGCGCGATTTGCGCCAAAAAGGTGCGGTTTTTGTCGAATCGCTTGAGCAAGTGCCAGCCGGCAGTACCGTGATCTTTAGTGCGCATGGGGTGGCCAAAGAAGTGCACCAACAAGCTCAGCAGCTGGGTTTGCACATTTTCGATGCAACCTGCCCGTTAGTGACAAAAGTGCATGTCGAAGTGGCTAAAATGTGGGCCAGTGGATATGAAATCGTGATGATTGGGCACATAGGTCATCCCGAAGTTGAAGGTACCATGGGACAAGTGCCCGATAGAATGCACTTAGTAGAAACGGTGTCTGATGTTGAGCAGTTACACGTGGCTGATCCGCAAAAACTGGCTTATGTGACGCAAACAACTTTGTCAGTTGACGATGCCGCACAAGTGATTGAGGCTTTAAAGAAGCGTTTCCCGACGATTCTAGGACCCAAGAAACAAGATATTTGTTATGCCACGCAAAACCGGCAAGATGCGGTCAAATTAATGGCGCCGCAATGCGACCTGGTAATTGTCGTGGGAAGCCCGAATAGTTCAAATTCGAATCGTCTGCGTGAGGTTGCGCAAAAGCTGGGTATTTCAGCTTATATGGTGGATGAGCCAGCGCAGATTGATCCGGCTTGGCTGGTGGGTAAGCGCCGGATTGGCGTTACCGCTGGCGCATCGGCGCCGGAAGCCTTGGCGCAATCGGTGATTGACCGCTTGCGCGAGCTTGGGGTAGCGAAGGTGCGCACCTTAGAGGGGGTAGATGAAAACGTGTCTTTCCCACTGCCGCGAGAGCTCAGCGCATTAGTCGGTAAGCCCAAAAAATTAAAGTAAGCTAAATTGAGGGGGGCAAATGGATATTTTTATCCAGCAAATTCTGAATGGTTTGGTGCTGGGTAGTGTTTATGCGCTGATCGCACTAGGCTACACGATGGTGTATGGCATTCTAGGCATTATCAATTTTGCGCATGGTGATGTGTTAATGGTAGGCGCGCTGATTGCGCTTTCCGTGATTAAGCTGATCCAAACCTATTTCCCGCAGTTAGACCCGATACTGACGCTATTTATTGCGTTGATGGCGGCCGCCTGCGCTTGTGCTTTGCTTGCCTACTTGATTGAGCGGGTGGCATACCGGCCGTTACGTAATGCGCCGCGGCTGGCGCCCCTGATCACGGCAATTGGCGTCTCGATTCTACTGCAAACGCTCGCCATGATGATCTTTTCGCGCGCGCCATTGATGTTTCCACAATTGTTGCCAACCGATCCAATCAACGTTATTGCGCCTCAAGGAGATCACCCCGGCGCGGTGATTTCGATGACTGAAATTATTATCGTGGTGGTCGCGTTTGTCACCATGGGGGGGCTATTGTGGCTCGTGCATAAGACGCGGCTTGGTCGCGCGATGCGCGCCACAGCAGAAAACCGAGCGCTAGCGAGCTTAATGGGAGTGAATCCCAATTTTGTGATTTGCGCTACGTTTATGATTGGCGCCGCGTTAGCTGCGCTGGCGGGGGTGATGATTGCCTCTGAATATGGCAATGCGCGTTTCGATATGGGCTTTATTCCAGGCATTAAAGCATTTACTGCGGCGGTGTTAGGTGGGATTGGCAATTTAGGTGGCGCGATGGTAGGCGGCATCTTGCTGGGGATTATCGAGCAACTGGGTGCAGGCTATATTGGTGATTTAACGGGCGGGGTATTCGGTAGTAATTACCAAGATGTATTTGCTTTTATCGTACTCATTGTCGTCTTGGTGCTGCGGCCTTCTGGCTTGTTAGGCGAGCGGGTTAGCGATCGCGCATAAAGACCTAAGGCGAACGCACTTTACTCCAACTACTGTATAAGGTTTTGCTTAAATACATGATAGTGTTTACTACGAAAAAATCAGTGACAGCCTATGCAGGTATGGCACTGCTCGCGCTAACCCTACTTTTAGCTCCGCTGGTGATCGGGGCGGTGGGTGGAAATTATTGGGTGCGGGTGCTGGATTTCGCCATGCTCTATGTAATGTTGGCATTGGGGTTGAATATAGTTGTTGGTTTTGCGGGTTTGCTTGATCTGGGCTATATCGCCTTTTATGCAGTAGGCGCATATATCGCGGCGCTTTTGTCTTCCCCTCATCTAGCGCAGCAATTTGACTGGATTGCTCAATTACTGCCGGCCGGGCCACACCTCACGATTTGGTTAATCTTGCCGATTGCGCTGGCCATGGCGGCGCTGTTTGGTGTCTTGTTGGGTGCGCCCACGCTGCGTTTGCGCGGTGATTATTTGGCTATCGTGACGCTGGGTTTTGGTGAGATTGTGCGGATTTTCATGAACAATCTTGACCGGCCGCTTAATCTGACTAACGGCCCACAAGGGATTGCGAATATTGCGCCAGTCACTTTATTTGGCTTTGATTTATCGAAAACACATCGCTTGTTCGGAATAGATTTCCCCTCTGTCTATTTATATTACTATCTATTCGCGGCGCTTGCGTTAGGTGTGATCTTTATTTGCATCCGACTGCAACATTCGCGTATTGGTCGGGCTTGGGCTGCCATCCGCGAAGATGAAACGGCGGCTAAAGCAATGGGTATCAATACGCGTAATATGAAGTTGCTCGCATTTGCGATGGGGGCTTCGTTTGGCGGTGTGTCAGGGGCGATGTTTGCGGCTTTTCAAGGTTTTGTTTCACCTGAGTCATTCACCTTTTCAGAATCTATTGTGGTGCTAGCGTGCGTTGTACTGGGTGGCATGGGACATATTCCCGGGGTGATTTTGGGCGCGCTGCTGCTCTTGATCTTTCCTGAGTTCTTGCGCTCAACTATGGGACCATTGCAGGATGCATTATTCGGCCGTGAGATTTTCGCTGTAGAAGCCATTCGTCAACTATTTTATGGTTTGACCATGATTATTATTATGCTCTACCGGCCAGCTGGCTTATGGCCCGCGGCTAAGCATGAAGATCGAATGGCTAAAAAAACTAAGCGCAATTAATTCAGCGTATAAGAACTGCGTCGTCTTGCTAGCCAGCAAGTCGGATATTGTTTACTTCAGCCCGAGGCTCAATCCATAAAAGACCACGGGCTGTCAGATGAAAGAGGCCGTGATTGATAGCACAAACTCAACCTATTCTTTTGTCGGTCAAAGGCGTCAATAAAAGTTTTGGCGGCTTGCAGGCACTCCATGATGTGAGTTTAGACATTGCCCGTGGCCATATTTATGGCTTGATTGGCCCTAACGGGGCAGGCAAAACGACTTTTTTTAATGTAATAACGGGTTTATATGAGCCGGATGCCGGTACTTTTATACTGGATGGCCAATCGTATGAGCCAACCGCCGTGCATGAAGTGGCGCGTACCGGCATCGCGCGCACTTTCCAAAATATTCGTTTATTTGGTGGTATGACCGCACTTGAAAATGTCATGGTCGGGCGTCATGTGCGCACCCGCCAAGGATTATTAGGCGCGGTCTTACGCACGCCGGCGGAACGGCGTGAAGAAAAAGAAATTGTAGAGCATGCCCGCGCCTTACTTGATTATGTGGAGATCGGACAATATGCGGGTTACACGGCGCGCAATTTGTCGTACGGTCACCAACGTCGGCTTGAGATTGCGCGCGCATTGGCGACAGAGCCGAAGCTACTGGCCCTCGATGAGCCTGCCGCTGGCATGAATGCAACTGAAAAAATAGATTTGCGCCAGTTACTCGAAAAAATTCGCAACGATGGCAAAACCATCTTATTGATCGAACACGATGTAAAACTTGTGATGGGTCTATGTGACCGGATGACGGTGCTCGATTATGGCAAAGTGATTGCTGTGGGCTTGCCGCAGGAGGTTCAGAAGAACCCTAAAGTTATTGAAGCCTATTTGGGCGCAGGAGGCAGCTAATGTCAGCACTCTTAAAAATCAGAGGATTGCAACTTGCTTATGGCGGCATTCAAGCCGTTAAAGGAATTGATTTAGACATTTTTGAAGGCGAGTTGGTTACGTTAATTGGGGCGAATGGCGCTGGCAAAACAACCACCATGAAGTCAATTTGCGGTTTAAAAGCTTGCGCTGCCGGTTTGATTGAGTATCAGGGCGAATTGCTCAGAAACGTTCCGCCGCATGAATTACTTAAACGCGGGCTCGCTATGGTTCCGGAAGGGCGCGGTATTTTTGCACGCATGACGATTCTTGAAAACCTGCGCATGGGCGCTTATTTGCGTCATGACGTAAATGGCATTAAGCAAGATATTGAGCGGATGTTTGCTTATTTTCCGCGTTTGCAGGAACGCGCCGCGCAGCTTGCCGGCACGCTCTCGGGTGGGGAGCAGCAGATGTTGGCGATGGCGCGCGCGTTACTGGGGCGGCCTAAATTACTGCTACTGGATGAGCCTTCAATGGGCCTTTCGCCGTTGATGGTGGAGCGCATTTTTGAAGTCGTGCGTGAAATTTCGGCACAGGGGTTGACGATCTTGTTGGTTGAGCAAAATGCACGGCTGGCGCTGCAAGCGGCGCATCGGGCCTATGTGATGGAGTCGGGTTTGATCTCTATGTCTGGGGAGGCAAAACAGTTGCTGGGAGATCCGAAGGTGAGGGCGGCTTATTTGGGGGAGTGATGAGCCTATCCGAATTTTTGAGTGTAGCCTCCGCGTACGCAAAAAATAATGACAGGCTCCTATAACGCAGCATTTGCCAACGAACACCTGCCGGATCTGCCGCCGAATTTGACCCGAGACCCGTCGGCATTTTTTCATTATGCGAACCCGCCGTTGGAATATTAATCAAACCATAGTTGATTTGCATGACAGACCTTGCGGCCTTATTAATCCGCTTAGAGGATTATACAAATTTGATCTTGCCCCCGTGTCAGTTTAAAGTAGATGCGAAAATTGGTCGGATGGGCTCAGCAATTCCTACATCAGTGTTAAGAGCTACTTTTTAATAAGGTGGCTTGGGAGTGAGTTGAGCGTTGATAGCGTTTAGATTGCTGAAGTATATTTTGCCTCATTCAATTATTGGTTGGCGCAAGAGGGCCAACACCAGCTTATAATGAATCCAGTAAAACTGACTTATAAGTTGCTCAAATTCATGGAAAAGCATTTTCAGCAAGCCCACATTAAACCCCAAGCCGCACCAATCGATTCTCTAACGATTACGCGTCCCGATGATCTGCATCTGCATCTGCGTGATGGCGCGATGTTAGCCGCGGTGCTGCCGCATACTGCGCGCCAGTTCGGACGCGCGATTGTGATGCCTAATCTGAAGCCGCCCGTAACCACTACGGCTCAAGCGCTGGCTTATCGCCAACGCATTATGGCTGCCTTGCCAGAGGGCGCAGAGTTTGAGCCGTTAATGACGCTTTATTTGACTGACAACACACCTGCAGATGAGATTCGCCGTGCGCACGAGTCAGGTAGAGTGCAGGCGGTTAAGCTTTATCCGGCAGGGGCAACCACGCATTCAGATGCGGGTGTGACGGATCTTAGGCATTGTGCAAAAGCGTTAGAAGTGATGCAAGAAGTGGGGTTGCCGCTGCTGGTGCATGGCGAAGTCACGGATGCGTCGGTGGATATATTCGACCGTGAAAAAATCTTTATTGATCAAGTGCTGGAGCCTGTGCGACGCGCGTTTCCCGCTTTAAAGGTGGTTTTTGAGCATATTACGACGCAAGAGGCGGCTGACTATGTGCGCGACGCAGAGGCGGCGCCCGGCAGGTTGGGGGCAACGATTACTGCGCATCATCTATTGTATAACCGCAATGCGCTTTTTCAAAAAGGACTGCGGCCACATTATTATTGCTTACCAGTCTTAAAGCGCGAGCAGCATCGGTTGGCGTTAGTGAAAGCCGCTACTTCCGGTAACCCCCGCTTTTTCTTGGGGACGGATAGTGCGCCGCACCCCAAGGGGGCGAAAGAACATGATTGTGGTTGCGCAGGGTGTTATACGGCACTCCATGCGCTTGAACTCTATGCGCAGGTTTTCGATAGGGCGGGTGCGTTAGCGCAGTTGGAGGGCTTTGCGAGCGCTCATGGCGCTGCGTTTTATGGGCTGGAGCGCAATTTGGGAACCGTGACGCTGCGGCGCGAGCCATGGGCGTTGCCATCTGAGTTGGCGGCCGGCGAACACATATTGGTGCCGCTCGGTGCGGGTGAAACCATTGAGTGGCGACTGTCTTAATTGAATAAGCATGTTACACTCAAGTGAGCAAAGTGGACTAGACTGCCGCCGCCTTCGTTAGAAGGGGGAGGAAAGTCCGGACTCCAAAGGGCAGGGTGATGGCTAACGGCCATCCGTGGCGACACGCGGAACAGGGCAACAGAAAGTAAACCGCCGATGGCCTTAAGCTTTAAGCTTATGGCTCAGGTAAGGGTGAAACGGTGCGGTAAGAGCGCACCGCAGTTGCGGTGACGTAACTGGCACGGTAACCTCCACCCGGAGCAATTCCAAGTAGCGGGCAGGCATCTTAGGATGCAAGCAGGCCCCTTGCTGGTCCGTGGGTAGGAAGCTTGAGCGTGTTAGTAATAACGCGCCTAGAGGAATGGCCGTCACGCGCAGCTCCGGTTGCGCGCACAGAATCCGGCTTACGGTCCACTTTGCGTTTTCATTATAGTTAGGCCCCGTTATGTGCTGGGGTTAAAACCTTTTCAGTCTTTCTTTTCTTCTATACGTTTTCCAATTAAGCGCTTGCATCACAGCTCGATGCACAGGTGACGGGCGGTCACCTGCACCTCCGCACGGATCAATTGTTCAAAACTATTTGTGCTGCGCAGCAAATCGATTTTGATGCGAAATTGCCTGAAGTAACAACCAAATAGTTTCCTCATTTTTGCTAAAATAGTGTTATCAATTTCGAGTAAAAACTCTAACTTATTGAAAAATAAGTATTTTAAAAATGAGTAGGAACCTCACTAATTTTTCATAATGTAAAAAATAATTTTATATTATAAATTCCATTGCATTGCACAAGAGTTTTCGCTATAATCCTTTTCATCGGTTGTTGATGAAGACAGCCAAACAGTGTCTCCTCCACCCTCCTCCTTTGGTGGATTCAGCCCAAACTTAGGTTTGGGCTTTTTTTTATCTTTACGACCTCCCCAGATGCAAGCAAGAGCGGCCGTTTAAACCCTTTTCGTCTTAGCAAAAATTGGATCGTAGAAAATTTCAGTGAGCTTGCGATCTTTTAAAAAAAGCACAATATCGATCGTGGTATAAAGGACTTGCTTGATCATTTCCATGCCAATAGATTGGCCGGCGCGGGATTTTTTAATTAAAGTTGCAATGCGCTCAAAGGTTTGGAGTGCGCCGTTGGCGTGGGTCGTGGTAATTGCGCCTGGGTGGCCGGTGTTAAGCGACATGAGATATTCCCATGCTTCATCGCCACGCAACTCGGCTAAAAAGATTCGATCTGGAGTCGCTCGCATACAAGCGGCAATACATTCATCAGCCGAGACGCGTCCTGTGCCTTGACCGTAAAGTAACGCAATGACATTTGGATGATGAGGCAAAAACAGCTCATGCACATCTTCAATCGTGGCAATGCGTTCGCTAGTGGGCACTTTCTCGATGAGGGAGCGCGCAAAGGTGGTTTTCCCTGAGCCCGTTTTGCCGGCGATGATAATGTTGCGCTGGTATTGAACGCTTACTTCGAGAAATTTGCGGATTGTGTTGTTGCGTTTGAGTTCTAGCAACTCTACTTCAAACGGTTCAAGCCGATTGAAGTCAGGCGCGGTTAATTGCTCTGTGCAAGTTGCTGAGTTGGGTTGATGGAAACTCACATCGATGGCCTGGTCGAATGTCCCTTCGGCTTCGAGTTCAATCAGAGTCTTGACGGTAGGGGTATGTTTGCGGATCAGAAACATCAATGAATGATCAATGACGGCAGGCGGTAAGCCAATCGTCACGCGCTGTCCGCCGGGCAAAATCGCATACATTAGGCTTTTCATAGGCAGGCCGTTATAGACCACAATTGCGGTAATCAGGGCTTGCATATAACTCGCTGTAAGCTCTGGCATCGGGTGTGCAAGCCAGCCTATGCGGGTGCGGGTTAGCACTTCAAGCGCGCGGTTCATGGCGAGCTCGCTTACAGTTGGATCGTCAAGAAAACGCTTAAAGGGTCGCAATAGCTGCAAAAGCGCTGAGTCTTTTGCAGCAGGTTGGGGCATGGCGTTTAAGTCGGGCGTTTGTAGCAAAGCGATAGGTGCCGAAATAACTTCATTGTGCAGGGTGCTGGAGCCCATAAACGCTACTAAAATCTAAATCGCGCGCGACTAGGATTGAAATGCGTTCGCCTTGGTTTTTGTAGAGCGTTGGCGCAATATTGATGGAGTTGCGTAATGCTTCAGTGGCGGCTTGTTCTAGCCCTTGGAGAGAGTTGCCGAACTGAATGGAGTTGGTTTTTTCACGCCGGCTTTGGGCCTGCGCCCATTCTCCTAAATCGCCAATTAAACTCAACATAATGGTGCCGCCGAAGCGCTCCCCAAAATGCTGATCAACCCAGCCGCTTAAACCCGCTTCGCCAAGCGGGCCAGCTCCAGGCGAGGCCAGGTTGATGATCACCCCTTGGGGTGTTTCCACGCGAGACCACTGTACAAAAATACGTGCCTGTCCTTGGGCGATGCCGCTTTGATAAAAGCCGACCACCTTTGAACCGCGATCAAGTAATACCACTTGGCCATTAGCCGAATAGATATCTTGAGTTAAGTTGCAAACCGTCATGCCTGGCTGACTACTAATAATCTTAGTGGTCAGCACACAGTTAATAATCGTGCCTTGGGTCAGCAGAAAATTGAGATCGCTAAAACGGCCAGCGGTGGCTGGACTGAGCATTACGGGTTCTAATTTACTGGACAACTCGTTTGAGTTGCCTGTCTTAAGATGAGCCGGGTCGGTTAGCTGGTCTGGTTTGTCCGACGGTGGCGCAGGTTGGGGCATATCTGTTAAGCCCGCGCGTAAACGTCGCTCACGCAGTTGCATTTGAGGAGGGGGCTGGGCCGAGGGCGATTCATTGTCAAGCGTAGGCGAAACCTGCGGAAGAGGAGGCAGTGGCGGTTCTAGAGGCGTTTCCTTTTGTGTTGGAAGCGCTTTTGATTGCAACGGGGGTAACGGATTTTGCAACGATACGGTTTGTTGCATGGGTTGCTTGGAGGGGGGGCTGCGTAGCTGCGAGGCTTGGCGCATGAAGAGTAAGCCAATCGTGGTGGCACAAATAATAATGATAATGAATAAGAGGCGCGCACCAGGAAGCGATAGAGGGCGTTGGGTATCTAACTCGGCGCTGCCTCGCTCGCCACTAATTTGTGCGGGTTGAAAACTTTCTACGGCATGTGCATCCTGTTTGGTTTTATCTACCGCATTGAACATTAGCGTGGCTCCTTAATAATCCGCCGCACAGCCGGGGAGGCGGTGCCAGTTTGGTTGGCAATGCCGCTCGGATTGAACGCTTCGTTATAGATGGCGAGGGTTTGTTCACCCAGTCGGAGGATCCATTTAGGGTTGACGGTTTCAACCACGATAAGATGGTTGGCAGAACCTTTTATATGGCGATTGACAATGCTTTCATCGGCTTGCGTATCTACTTTATAAATCGCTGGAAGATCTCGATTACCGGGAAATTTAAAATAAGTAAAGCGGCCGTTATCCCATACGTTGATCGGTGCGATTTCCAGATCGCCGCTCATCTCATAAGCTAAGTTATAGCCGCCTGGCGGAACTTTAAAGCTTTGTGCTAGCGCTAACGTTTCTTGTTGCGCTTGTAGCTTAAGCGTAGCGGTATCTGGATAACGAAAAACGAGCTGATAAACCGCTGCGGCTGAGCGTGAAGGTTGATAACTTAGGCGAAAATTATAACTGCGTCGGTTGGTGATCAGAATCAGATTCGTATCTGCATTTTCTGCTTTGGGTTTAATGAAAATATGGTTTTTTTCAGCCACAAAAGACCAAGCACTTGCATCGCCAAAAGCATGTGTGAGATAGGTTTCACCTTCTTCTAGCATGATATGGGTGGCAATTCCAATGACGCTATCAATTTGCACCACATCGGCGGGGTTGTAGTTGGTGTAACGAATCCGGTGATCGTAACTGGAGCGTTCGGGGGCACTGAGGGCGTATATAGATTGGTTTGACAGTAAGGCTAAGGCCAAGTAAAAAGTCAGTCGTAAGACCTTATGTAACAGGGTGAGGTGAGTGAGCGCCATGGGAGGTTATTCAGCGAGAGTTTCTGGGTCTATCCGATAGCTGCTGACTTGAAAACCCAGCAGGTTGATGCGCCGTGCTTCAGATTTCATGGCGGCTTTACGTAAATAATGGTAGCGCACGGTAGCAATCCAATTGCGCGAGGCTTTTTTTGTTCCATTCGAATTAATCTGTTGTGTCGTAAAGCGCACGCTGCCAATACCCATCTCAACATCAGGCACGATCGAGCGGACGGTGACAGCAATGCGCGCATATTTGCCTAATACTTGGTCGCGGGCGTTGGGGCCGCGAAATAAAGCTTGGTATTGGTGTGCTACTTCTGGTGTACTCATTAAGCCGGTTGCTTCGTATGATTTTTGAATCGTGTTGTAATCGTAACTTTCACGATTTAAGACATATTGATTCAGCCAATATTGATCGGTTATTTCACCGTAAGTCGCTTCTTTTTCGGCCATGGTTTGCACCCCATCCACCGCACCTGTGGCGTTGTCGACCCGCAGCACAACCGGAGGCGGCACTTCGCGCTGAATCCCCATGATGCCGGCGCTTAAGCCTAATAAAGCCAGTACGCCAAAGATGCCGGCGATCATCCAGGCCCATTTGCGCGAATTTAAAATTTCGCCAATATAGTCGCGTTCTAGGCCTCGGCTTTCCGCCAAATAGTGCGCGATTTTTTGGCTCTCAATGGGTCTGTAGTCCATTATTTAATCCCACTTTTAATTTCTTCTGGGATCGTTTGATTGATGCGAACTCGGTTGCTTTCGTCGGCGGACTTAGGCTTTTTGGGAATGGATGAGCAAGCGAATAAAATGCTCAACAAGCCTAGAGAGAGAATCTGTTTTAAATGCATTATGAGCGCCTATTGGTTTGCAATTTCCAGATCCATGCAAGGCTAACGCCTTGTGCAAGCATACGGGCGAGCGTCGGTAGTTGCTGAAAAATAATTATTGAGAAGACGGCTAAAATGACTGCGCCACCCAATCCATAACTGGCGTTCTGGATACCATCGAACTGTAAGTCGGCCATGTAGTTACTGTAGAGAGAAATAATTAGGCCAAAGAGCGCGGAAAGAAAAACCAATAGCAAGGCGTAGCTAAGAATTTGCTTAATCCAGGCTTCAAAAAAGCGTGAGGTGGATTGCCAGAGTAAAGCAACAATGAATAATGGCCCGAGACCTGCCAACAGGGCCAGGCCCAGTTTGATGAGCACCATATAAGCACCGCCAATGGCGGTCATAATGCCGGTCGCCAGCAAGAGTGTTATGCCAAAAAGTCCGTAGACAATTTCTTGCGTTTCGAAATGCCCCGCTTTTTCAAAGGCTTGGCTGGCTTTGTCAAAGCCATTGCCGGCAGCAAGATCCAGCAAGTTAGCTGGGTTTTCAATCTGGGGCGACCCTGGAACCAGCGCGTAGGCAAGCTCATCCGAGCCGTGCATAACCAGTTGGGCAATTTGCGCTTGATAAAGCCCCCCGGTTAAAGCGAGCGAGACAATCACGGCGATACGAAATGAACGTGCAATGAAGTCGTGCACCGGCATTTCGATGGATCCTTGAATCACCAGCAGGCCGTACGCTATGAAAGCTAAGGTTAAGCCAATCGATACGACTGGCGTAATCGCTAAAATTGTATTGGCGCAAATCTCTGTCACAAAAGTTGTAGTGACTTGATCGATTTTTTGGAATAGCGGCGCAAACAGTTGAAATGGCATACGAGCAGAAAAAATTGAATACTTTTATTCCCTCAAAGTCGGCATGGCCTGATTTTGACTATTGAGAATACGTTGGCTGAGAGCGCGTTTTTGTTCCGCGATGAGCTGTTGTTCGGATTTTTGCAACTGGCTAATCATAGCGAGTTTGACGGTTTCATTCTGGATCGCAGCTTGTTCGATATTAATGCGGGCTTGTAGTTCATCTAAGGCTTTGAGATCCTCGGTTGTGCTGATTTTCTTCATTAACGCTTCAATTTGAGCTAAGCGTTGTTGCGCGCCTTCGTAAGCTTTAAGGCCGATCGCCTTATTGGTTGCGGCAATTTGGCGACGACGCTGCTCCAGATCGCGTTGCGCGGTTTGGATTGAACTATGAGTTTGTTCTTGTTTAAAAATTTCTTGAATCGAGCCCGAGATGCCATAGTTACCGTTTTTTGCCGCATCGTACACCGTGCGCCAGTCGGGCGGTAAAGTGCGACCTAAATCGTCTCGATAGAAAATCGAGCCCAAACCGCGCTGACCCGTTATGGCTTCATATTGTTGCCGGGCCTGTTGCAGCTGATCATGAGTTGCCTTGATTTGTTCTGCCATGCGGCTGATTTGTTCGATCGCATGGGCCGCCGCTACAACATCGATCACCGGCATGCCATTGGCTAGTGCTGACGTGGGTTGAATCATCTGAATTGCGAGAGCGGCGGCATAGTTGAACGTGAGTTTTTTGCCCATGTTTTAATCCTTTTGCGCCCGCACGCGCGCAAGATAGAGTGGCAACCAGATTTTAGGGTCGGCGCTGGTTTTTGCAATAATCTGCTCAGCTAAAATGGCGTGGTCGGGCGTGCCAGATAAGACCAAGAGTTCATCTTCAAACTCGCTCAGGTCTAATTCAGCCAGCACCGAGTTACCCCCTTGTTTGATCAAGAAACGCCGACTAAATTCCCCTAAGCCTTTGATCAGTTCAAATTCAGCATCAGTCAACTTAAAGCCTTGCGTGTAATCCTCATAATCTGCTTTGGGATTAGGTAAAAAAATGTAGGTCGCGCATTGTTGGATCAGGGTTTTGGCGATTGGGCTAGCGAGTGCATCGCTAGGGTCTTGAGTTGCAAACACAAAAATGCCATTTTGCTTCCGAATGGTTTTCTGTTTATTTTTTGCCAGATCTGCAAAATATTCGTCTTGCAAAGGTTTCCAAAATTCATCGAAGATATACATAAACCGGCGACCGTCGAGCATATTTTCGGTGCGGTATAACAGATACATCATCAGTGGTGTACGGATCTCAGGATGCTCAAGAAAATCGGTGACATCAAATCCGTAGAGCCGGTTCTGGCTTAAATCAAGCGCGTCATTGGAATTGTCAAACAGCCAGCCGTATGGGCCGCTCTGACACCATTTTAATAAGCGCGCATGAACGCTTGCCCGTGGCTTGGCACTGTCTTGAGCTTGGCTTGGGTTGGGTAACCCCTGCACCAGCATGGATAAACGCCGCAGCGGTGGGTCTAAGTGAAACATCAGGGTATTTAACGCCTGATCAATTTCCTGTTCTTCCTGGTGCGTGAGTGCGCCATCAATAGCCGCCAATTTTTTAACAAATTCCTTGAGAAATAGCAGATTGGCGGGCGTAGGCTCAAGTTGAAATGGATTAAAACCAGAGGGTTGGCCTAGATTAAGCGGCAAATAACAGCCACCCATCGCTAAAATCGCCACTTCCATGCCACGATCTTTGTCAAACACAATCGCCGTAGGGTTCAATTTTTGCGCTTGAGCTAATAAAAAGCCAAGTGCCACGGTTTTGCCGGAGCTGGATTGCCCAATCATCATCGTGTTGCCCAGCAGTCGCTGGCCAGTTGCGTCTTCTTCTAATTTCGACGCATGAAAATTGAAATAAAGTGGAGTGCCGCTGACCGTTTTTAAAATAGTGACAGCCGGCCCCCAAGGATTGCCCGTGGGTTTGCCGCTCATGAAATTATGAAACGGTGAAAATGAAAGAAAATTTAATGAGGTCATGGCGGCTGGCCTAGGTCGGTAGCTCCAGTTAGCGGGTAACTGTGCCCAAAAGCCGGCTTCTAGCGCTAGATCCACAATTTTAGGCACTAGGCCTGCATCTAACAAGGCTGAGCTAGCGTGCGCTAGAGCATTGCGTACTTGGGTGGCATCCTCACCCAGTACGAGCAGGCTCATATGATGCTCTCCCATGATAAAGTGACCGGATACTAACTGATCCAGCGCGGTGCCGATCGCGTCGATTTGTCCTTGCGCGACGTCACGCGCATCGACCAAATGGCGCTGGTGGCGTTGCAAGAAATCCTTGGCGGCATGGCGCGAAAGGGTTGAAAAGCTTTGCGTTAGAACAAATTCAAACTGGCTTTCAAGCAACATATTAAGCTGCCCTGGCACAGTCGTGTCATCATATTCTCGGATTTCCACCATACCAAACCGGCGCAAACAGGTGGCCGTGCGAATTTCACCGATTTCCCCCCAGGTACTGAAAAACGGTCGGTTTAAGCACATGTAATCGGCGAAACGATCACGGCAGACCGGCATGGGCTTGGGCTCGCTATTAATCAGCTGTGCTAGAAATTCCAACGCCAATGAATAGGTGTGGCCATTTTTTTGATAAAGTCCAAGCAACTCCGCGTCGTAGCGTTTGAAAGCGCGCTTAAGGGTTTGATTAATATCGTTGAGTTGCTTAATCGCAGCATCTTGCCGTTGCGTTTTTTGCGCAAGCGTTTCACGTGCGCGCCGGGCAAAGAACGACAGCACAGGATCCGCTACGGGCCGAAAAATAACCGTCAAATACAGATCATTGACCATGAGTTTATGGTGATCAAAGTTGGCTTGGTATTTCTGGTTAAGCTGTTGGCAAAATAAATTATCGAATGCGCTACTCGGATACTCATTGACTCTGCGGCGAATAATATGTGTCCATACGCAAATATGGGCGGAGGCGAGCCCGCGCAGCGTGTTGTTGAGTTCTCGTGTCCAGCCTAAAATCTCTTCATTTGAAGCGCTCTGATGCGAGCGCCCGCCGATTTTCCAAACAGATAAATACTCTGCATTCTTGGTCGAAATGATGGTCTCAGTGACGTGGTGAGAGTAGGGAATGTATTGCGTCACAGAGGCTTCGCTGGCCAAAATTTGGCGCGATCGCATTAATCCCATGGCATTGACTTCCTGTTTCGATAGTCGGCCGGGTTATAGCTAGAGGCCCCCCAAAATCGTTGATTACGGTTGCGTAATGTAGTGTCAATCCAAAGCCACCAAATCCGAAAGGCGCGGTCATCATGGCGGGTAATTTGAGCCATCAAACCCCAAGCCAGCGGAGCGCAGAGCCACCACCACAGACTGAAGTACATCGCAAACATGGCGCTTCCCATCAGCATGATAATGAAAGGGGTCATCGGCACGCCTGCAATGGTAGGTACGCGCGTGGCGCCCTTGAACAGCGGGAAAGATTTAGGCTCAGCCATTGCCGTTGCTTAGGTAAAAAGCATGGTGGTAATTTGGACCGCGGAACCCGCTATGATGATACCGATCACCCAACGTACTGCCGCTTCTTTTTCTAGGAAGCGGCCTGCATAGGCCAGCCCAATAAATAAAAGCAAGATTGTGGCGCAGATGGGGATGATAGAAGTGAGTTCAGTTTGCAGCGTCTGTAGGACTCCTGTGGCTTTCGACAGCCCTTGTGCAAGCGCCGCATTGGCTATGGTTAGGGTCGCTGCGCCCAGCACGCTATTTGCGCTGACACGGTTTAATAAATCGCGATAACGAGAAAGGAGCATAGTGGCCTTTGCAGATAACGTAACACTCTAGAATGAGCCTGGTTTGACTCGTAAAGCGAAGTTAAGTGCCGTAAATGGCCGAATTTTTTGAGAAATGCGCAGGGTTTGAGGGCAGGGCGGACGGCCTATCTCGCTGGCGGGAAGGATTTGGTGGGCGATAGTGGGATCGAACCACTGGCTTCCACCGTGTGAAGGTGGCACTCTACCGCTGAGTTAATCGCCCTAATTGATTATTGCAGATATCGCTACGCATGCACGCGCAGCAGAAACGGCAAGCTTATCAGATAAATAGTATGGAATGCTACCTTTTGTTGTTCTGGGAGAGCCTCGTGCTTTTTTAGTGTGTGCCGAGACAAAAATATAGCTATCTCTAGCTGAGAATAACCTCAGCGAGCTGCTTAATAGCGGTAAATCCAGTTGTATGACTCCCCTTTGGTCTTTTGCAATCTGCGTAGCCGCAGGGGCCGGTGAGTGATGAGCGTTAAATCTTTGGGTGAGGTTTAAGAAGGGTGTGCGCTTAGGCATTCTTTCATATACGCACGTCGCTCCTGGCCTTTCTTATGGTCGGCCTGTTTATTGCACAGCTTCATTTTTTCTTGTTGGGTTTGGTGGTGTGATGATAAACACGGTTAAATTTATTATTGTGCGCAACTAGGTGTTGCATAGATCACTATTTGAAACGGAACTAGGATCTTTAAAAAGCCAAACGATTATCGGATACGGGGTTGTTATGCGTAGGCAAGAGCGATGCGTTCAGCGTTACAGGAGAAGCGCTCGCCTAATCTATTCAAGCGAGCCGCGGTTATTGTCTAAGCTCAGTTTTTTCTTTCATCGTTAAAGACAATAGAGGTGAGTGCATCAATGGCATTTGCTTTATAAACAAAATGAACCTCTCCCCAAGGATAGCGTTGTGTATGACTGAAAGGATCTGCGTTGGTTCTCAAGCGAGGAGGGCGCGTTAAAAGGTTATCAAATTGCCCTTCTAGATCTTGTCTGGTAATAAAAATAGGGTTGGGCACCTCAAGCATCAACAAAGCGATGTGTTTAGATTCATTCGTGCAGCGCTCTCTTACCTCAACGCTAAAGTTGTAAGGGAAATTTTGGTATTGGTAATTAGGATCGCTATAAATATGAGTCCATTGCGATGAGCTCATATTTGAGGCGGATGAGTTTTGTGCGTTGCCGGTTAGCTGAAGTCTAGGCATCAAATTACATAGATCTACACGCTGCAAAGGTCCTGTTGCATATTGATTACATAGTCTTGTAATGAAAGCCAAGAAATGTTCTTGGTCGGCCTGATTGAGGGAGATTCCGGGTATTCCAAAGCGGTAAGAAATAGAAGGCATACAATACTCTAAAGTGAAAAAATGTGGATGTATTTTATTAAATTTAGAAACACCATGCCATTGTATTTAAATGCACTCTTGTCCTGATTTTAATTAGTCATTGAGGGTGAATTCAAAGGGTTCAGATTCATTCACTGTCCAATCATAAACATAACCTGCCTCATCAAAATTTAATTGAATATGATAATCAATACCATGTTGATTGAATTGTAAGTGAGCCATGGTGTTTCCAACTCTGCCATCAGACTCGAGAGTGATATTGCCATAATACAGGCCCGTCTTGATGAGCTCGAATGAAGCGCGTGATGGATCGACTCCATCTTCCTGTGGCGTAGGGAGAAATTCATGCTTGTCAAAAAAGATAATTTTTCCTTTATCTTCCGCTGTTTGCTTGGGCAAGCGAGCGATAATCGATACATTTTGACTCGAAACCGGCTGCCATGCGCGTGCAGTTTTATTCCAAATTTTTGGAGGGAGATCTTTTTGTAGCAGCTCGGCGAGAAGGTTGCTAGGGTTTTGGGAGCCATCTGATTGCGAGGTTTCGTATCCAACTTGCCAGAGTTTTTCATAGGTTAGGCCCGTCGGAAAACCACTAGGTTGATATTGAGCGAATAAATTTCCGAAAGCTTCTTTGGCGATTTGGTCAGCTTGGTCTAATTTATTTGTTTTATCATTTCTCCATTTTTCGTAGATTTGATATTGCTGGTTAAATTTGTAATCCTGATCTATGCTCAGTGCATCCATAATGCTATTTTTTATATCCTCGTCTGCGGCTTGTTCGAGTAACATATATTCTGAGAATAATGAATTGCCTTCATTTAATGCATATTCACTTGAATATTCTTCTTGAGAAAATATTGGTTTTGTTTCGTATTCTGCATGAGCCATTTCATGGACTAATGCAATTAATATTATTTCTGGAGAATTGATGGAGTATTGCCTCCAATCATCATCTGCAATGCAAATTTCTTTTTTATATAGATCGCAAGAAGAACCTGAGCCTGGCTGTAGTTTTATATTCCAACCATCGGCCTCTAATCGGGCATAAGTTTTTTCTATTTCGGGAAAATGTCTCAATAAATGATCTAGCGCATTTACGCCTGCAACATCGACAATTTTTTGATCCTCGATTTTGGCGCTAAGCGCGATGGGAATATCTCCGAAGATTTTTCTATAAATATAAGTATCTTTTTGCGTGAGGCTTTTGCGGAGGTAATGTTGAGGTTGGATGATCTCGGTTAGGAGTGCCTCGGGCCTCATGTCAATATCTGCTGCTATAGTTTGAAGGCCGGTATCATCTTTATCGGTTATAGCTTTTGATAGGGCGGGATGAATGGTATTGTTTAAAGATCGTTCTGGTATCTCGATCTGCAGAATCTCGCCTGATTCCTGAGCACATTTCACGTATAGTTTTAAAACAACGCCTTTATAATTAAAACTGTATTGACTCCAACGATTGTCCCGACCTAGGATGTTTTCCTTTTTACCATGTTTGAGTGCCGCGCTGATTACTTTACAGAATTCACTGACAGGGTCGATGCCTATACTCTTGAGTTTATCTTTTTGCTGATTGGCGATGACATCCGCGGTCTCTGTCCTCAACCATTTAAAATGCTGGTCTGAGTCAAATGTGTAAAGTTTTAGCTCCTGTGGCGATAAGAAGCGCCTCGTTGCATGAAAATATATTTCTACATAATGAATAATGTCTGGGTTTGCAGCAACAAATTCAGGCGAAATTCCAAAATTGTCATATTTTTGGCCGTGCCACTCGGCATATGTCGTGTCGCTGGATCTTTTTAATTGAGCAATTTTTTTTGCCAAATTATGAGTGAGTAATTCAGCTGGATTCGAATAATTGCAGTGATATTGGTCGTATAGTTCTTTAATTTCGGGTGAGTGAAATCGTGCTGCAAATTCTTTTCCTGGATCGTTGTGATTCGTTCGCGTGAGGATGTCATAGCGTATTTCAAATTCATTTTGAAGGCCTTTTGCTTGATGGCGTAGTATGCTGTCAATGTATTCGTCGCGACTTTTAAAGGAAATAGGCTGATTATCACTTTTCTGCCCTACTAAATGAGCAAGTTTAAATAAATAATCATAGGGATCTTTAGAAATAGCCAAAGCTTTTTCAGATAAAGATGCGCTGATTGGCTTGCCTTGAGAGGCTTCTCTCATAGTTTGATCTAAACTCGCCAGCTGCTGATCTAAAAGAGGGCTATGGCGTTTTACGAAATTTAGATCTGCTTTGGGTAAAGTGGCTGGAGCGCTTGATTTTAATGGCCCGCTGATGCGGGTCGAAATGTGTTGAAATGTGCCCTTAATACTCCTTTTGAGAGGGGTCAATTTAGCGGTTAAATTTTCTTTTTGGCGAATAAACAATTGCGTTGGAGAGCGCCCTTGCAGGGGCGACGCATTGTTTTGGGGCGAGCTGCTGGTTTCTTCCCGATTTGAAGCAGAAGGCTGGCGCAGCCATCCTGAGAACTTGTTCATGGCAGATTGATTGAAATGGAAAACGTCAGGGTCCCGTCATGGTGTGACAGAGATTTTCCAATTCAGTGTATAGGCTAGGCCGCTATTTTGGAGAAGGGGCCTGCAGTTAAGTTCAGCGTAGCGAATTTCTAGTCGTCGTAATCGATTTCTGCTGTCGCCAGATCGTTGGTGAGTTAATGAAACCCCATATGAAGACTGCAGATGTATTAAGAATGGCCAGGTTTCGCTGGCGGCATTGAGCCGAAGTTAAGGACTTCAGACTCATTCACTGTCCAATCAGAAACATAGCCTGCCTCATCAAAATTTAATTGAATATGATAATCAATACCATGTTGATTGAATTGTAAGTGAGCTATGGTGTTTTTAGAGTCACCGTCAGACTCGAAAGTGATATTGCCGTGATAAAGGCCTGTTTTGACGAGCTCGAATGAGGCGCGTGAAGGATCGATTTCATCGTCCTGTGGAATCGAAAGAAATGCATTCTTATCAAAAAAGATAATTTTTCCTTTATCTTCCGCTGTTTGCTTGGGCAAGCGAGCGATAATCGATACATTTTGACTCGCAACCGGCTGCCACGCGCGTGCAGTTTTATTCCAAACTCTTGGAGTGGGATTCTTTTGTAGCAGCTCGGCGATAAGGCTGTTTGGGTTTTGGGAACCATCTGGTTGTGATTTTTCGTACCAATTGTTCCAAATTCTCTCATAGGTCACGCCAGTCGGGGAGCCAGCGTATTGATATTGACCGTATAAATTTCCGAAAGCTTCTTTGGCGATTTGGTCAGCCTGGTTTAATTTATTTGTTTTATCATTTTTCCATTTTTCGTAGACTTGATATTGCTCCTCAAAATATTGGCCGCGATGACTTTTCAGTGAGTTAATGATCCGATTTTTTATGCTCGGGTCTTCGATTTGTTCAAGCAGAATATATTCTGAGAATAATGAATTTCCCTCATCTAGTGATTTTTCGCTTAAATTTTCTTCCCGAGAAAATATGGGTTTTATTTTATATTCTGCATGGGCCATTTCATGGGCTAAGGTGGTTAAGAGGGTCTCGGGAGAGTTAAAGTAATGTTGCCTCCAATACTCATCTGCGATACAAATCTCTTTTTTATATTGATCGCAAAAATTAACTGCGCCTGGATACAATGTGATCTTCCAACCTGTATCCTCTAATCTAGCATACGCCTCTTCTATCTTAGGGAAATGTATCAATAAATTATTAAATATATTTCTCCCGTGGAAACCGACAATCTCTTGGTTTTTGATTTGGGCGACAAGCGTGATGGTAATATTTTTCGCTTTATCTATATTGAATTTTTTTCTATAAATATAAGTATCCTTTTGCTCGAGGCTTTTGCGGACGTAATTTCTGGGTTGGGTGACCTCGGTTAGGAGTGCGTGGGGCTCCATGCCCATCTGTGCGGCCAAATGCTGAAAGTCGGTATAGTTTTCACCGGTTATAGCTTTTGATAGGTCGGGATGAATGGTATTGTTTGAAGATTGTTCTGGTATCTCAACATTCAGAATCTCGCCTAATTGACTGCCACATTGCACGTATAGCCTTGAAGCAACGCCTTTATAATTAAAATTGTATTCACTCCAACTATTGTCGCGGCCTGAGATTTCCTTCACTGCGCCAGATTGGAGCGCCACGCTGATTACTTTGCAGAATTCATCGGCATGCTCGATGCCTATACTCTTGAGTTTATCTTTTTGCTGATCGGCTATTGCATCAGCGGTATTTGTCGTCAACCATCTAAAAGATCTGTTTGAGTCGAATGCGTAAAGTTTTAGCTCCTGTGACGGCAAGATGTGATTCGTTATATTGTAATAGTCTTCTACGTAATCTATAACTTTCGGATTTGCAGCAGCAAACTCAGGCGAAATTCCAAAATCGTCATATCCTTGGCCATACTGCTCGGCGTATGTGGTGCCGCCGGTTATTTTTAGCTCACCTATTCTTCTTGCTAACTCATGAGTGGATAATTGGGCTGTAGGCGGAGGATTAAAACTATACAGTTGGTCGTATAGTTTTTTAACCCCAGGTGAGAAAAATTGTGCCGCAAACTTTTTTCCTGGATCGTCCTTATCCGTTCGCGCGAGGATGTCATGGCGTATTTTAAATTCATTTTGAAAGCCCTTTGCTTGACGGCGGAGGCAGCTGTCTATGTATTCGTCTCGACTTTTGATGGAAATAGGATGAGTATCACTGTTTAGTCCTACCAAATGAGCGAGTTGAAATAAATAATAATAGGGCTCTTTAGAAGTATCTAAAGCTTTTTCAGATAGAAAGGCGCTGATTGGCCCGTATTGAGAGGCGCCGCTCATAGTTTGATCTAAACTCGCCAGCTGCTGATCTAAAAGAGGGCTATGGCGTTTTACAAAATTGAGGTCTGCTTTGGGTAAAGTGGCTGGAGTGTTTGATTTTAAGGGTGCGACGATGCGTTGAAATTGACCCCCAACCCTCTTTTTGAGTGTTTTGAGTGGATTCAATTTGGCGTTGGAATTTTCTTTTTGGCGAGTCAATAATTGGATTGAAGAGCGCCCTTGCAAGCGCGACGCAGGGTTCTGAGACGACCCGCTTGCTTCCTGATTCGCAGTAGAGGGCTGGCGCAGCCATCCTGAAAACTTGTTCATGGCAGGTTGATTGAAATGGAAAACGTCAGGGCCCCGTCATGGTGTGACAGAGATTTTCCCATTCAATGTATACGTTAGGTTTCTATTTTGGAGGGGGCCTCTGCAGTTAAGTTTAGCGTAGCGAATGGCTCATTCTTAAATCACTTTTTATGTGTGCGCCGGTAAACCGCAGATGCATAGGCCATTCATATATTTGCTGGTTCTCTATCTAGGAAAGTACGAGATACAACCTAAGCTTGATGCAAGGCTGCGGCACGCCACACGCTTTGGACTTTTGAGGTTGTTTCTAACTCATCCAAGAGCGCTGTATGGACTGAGATTTCATCCGGTGTCGCGCTGAGTACGGGCAATCTAAGTTGATCAAGTGCAATCGAGGTGGACTGATGAGTATCGGTGCAGGACTCGTTAAGCGCATCAAGTAATAAATTTTCCTGGCCACGGGTCATGGCTAGATAGACTAAAGCGAGTAGCTCAGCATCGAGGAGTGCGCCATGTAAGGTCCGGTGCGCGTTATTGATGCTAAAGCGTTCGCATAGCGCATCGAGCGAATTGCGTTTGCCAGGAAAAATTTGCCTTGCTTGAACGAGTGTATCGATCACTTCGGTGCCGCACTGCTGATTAAAGGGGGCCAGGCCAAGTAAGGCTAATTCGGCATCCAGAAATCCGATGTCAAACGGCGCATTATGAATAATAATTTGTGTATCTTTAACAAAATTGCACAGTTCGTCAGCGATTTGGGCGAACTTGGGTTTGTCGCTTAAGAATTCGGTGGTTAGCCCATGCACGGCCAGTGCACCTGGGGCGCTATCACGCTCTGGGTTAATATAAAAATGTAGATGGTTGCCGGTGAGCTGTCGGTTGAAAAGCTCAACACAGCCAATTTCAATAATACGGTCGCCGCCACGGGCGTTAAGGCCGGTGGTTTCAGTATCGACTACAAGTTGGCGCATAGATTTTCTGCTAAGACTAAGAATAGGGTTTGTCTCGCTTCGGTTGGCTGGTTAATGAGCGGACCGAACGACTTAATTTGAGGCTATTTTGCGCGCCGGCAGTGAACGGTTGGCGAGCGCTTTAATTGGCTTGACTTGGGTTTTGTGTTTGATGGTAGGGGTTTGCACTTTGAGCTTAACTGTCCGCGCAGTCAGCTTGTGCGCTGCGGGCAATGGCCGCGCGCGTAACTTAGCTGTAACGATGGTGGCTTTCTTGCTGATGGGCAGATGTAACATCACAATCTGCCCAGGCGTGAGCCTGGCCCGCTTGGTATGGTTCCACGCTTGAACTTGCGTAACCGAGACCCGATAACGTTTGGCGAAGGCGGCCATGGTTTCATGTCGGCGCACGCGAATTAACATTTTGCGCGTGTCAGGTCCGTCGGGCTCAAGCGCGAAGACGGCATTTTCAGCGATATGGGCGCTGATATCTTCGTCTTCGTCTTCAGCTTTGGGGATCAGGACCGTAGAGCCTGGCTTGAGGCGCATTCCGGCTGGAATTTGATTGACCGCGACTAAAGTGGCGGGATCGACGCCGATTTTTGTCGCGAGCGCTGCAGTGCGCTCGCGTTTGGTGACGGTATAGGTCGTCCAGCTCGAAAGCAGGCCCTGATAGGTCTTGAGACCTTGTTCGAACATTTGTGCGTTTTCAAACGGCAGTAGAATCTGGGGTTGCGTGGCGCCTAAAATAACGGGTTTTGAGAACGACGGATTGAGTGCGCGAAAGGCATCTACCGATAAACCGGCAAGCCGCGCCGCTACGGCAACATCAATATCGCGCGTGGTTGTGACCGTAACAAAGTACGGGTGATCTGGAATCGATGGGAGCGTCAGGCCATATTTTTCGGGGTGCGCGATAATATCTTTTACCGCTTGTAATTTAGGCACATAGTTGCGGGTTTCGGTGGGTATTTTTAGGCTCAGATAATCCGTTGGCCGACCCGCTTTCCGATTGCGTGCAATGGCGCGCAAGACATTGCCTTCCCCCCAATTATAGGCAGCCAGAGCAAGGCGCCAATCGCCGAACATATCATGTAGTTTGGTCAAATAGTCCAGGGCGGCATTGGTTGAAGCCAGTACATCTCGGCGTTCGTCTAGAAAGATATTTTGTTTCAGATTGTAACTGCGCCCTGTGCCTGGAATAAATTGCCACATGCCGGCGGCTTGCGCAATGGATAAAGCTTGTGGATTATAGGCAGACTCAATGAAAGGCAACAGCGCCAGCTCGGTTGGCATATTGCGTGCTTCGAGCGCTTCCACAATATGATAGAGATAGAGCTTAGAGCGCTCAGTCATACGCTGCACATATTCAGGGCGAGCGAGGTACCACGAGAGTTGAGCTTGAGCTAAATTAGTTCTCAGCTCTGGAATTTGAAAGCCGCGCCGGATCCGGTTCCATAGATCGGCCTCTTTGCCGCTATGGGCATCCACCGAATCATGATCGAGATCAATGGTTTGATCGACGTCGGCGGTTTTAAAACGAGCTGTGAGAGAAGAGAGAAAAGAAGGACGCGCATCTGCAGGAGACAAAGTGCTGTCAATATTAGCTGGCGGCGTACTGGCGCAAGAGGCTAATAATACGGCCGATACGGCGCATAGCACACTAAAGATAAATCGCATTAGGGCAGAAATTCCAGGTAAAACCGTGAAAAGTCTTAGCATAGCAGGGAAGTTACACTCGTTTTTCAACTGAGTTTTAACTAAAGTGATCTTTTTATTCCCGCCGTGCGATAAAGGGCGCGAGCTGGTCGCCTTGAGGTGCGCCAGTGCAAAACGGATACTTGCTATGATGATTCCTGTCTGCGGTGGACGCGCATAGTGCTGGGGCGCGTGGCAAATGATCTTGCCTCAATTTAGCGTACCGAGAGCGTTTTATCGGTAGCTACAGAATACACACAAAGAGATGGCATAGCCTCTTCTAACTTACATTCATTTTATGAAGCAAAAAAAATCTCAATTATGCTAGGCCCGAACATGGTATTTTTCATGGTATTTATCGCCATGTATCAATCTGAACCCGCGTGATTACTGGCGTTGCGCCACCTGGGGCGACTACACATGCCGCTGGGTTATCTGAGACGCGTCCAAGAGTACGTATTCAAGTTATTTGCAAGCAGAAAATTTCATTGGAATACCATGCCTAATCAATCCATTATAGACTGGTCCGCTTGGGCTGCTTCGGCTCCTGGGCGCTATGTATTGGCCTGGGAGCAGGCGCAACTCGATCGCTTAGTGAGCGATATTTTCGGTTATTATGCGCTGCAGCTTGGCTTGCCTCAACTGGATGCCTTGCGTGAAAACCGGATGCCGTCCCGCGCCGTGGTGCTGAATGCGGAGCTGGATTTAAATCTGGCCGCCGAGTTTGCCGAATATAACTGCGTTTGGTGTGAGCTGCCTGAGTTACCTTTTGCATCCCAAAGCATCGACTTGTTGATTTTGCCGCATACGCTTGAATTGACGTGCGACCCGCATCGGCTATTGCGAGAAGCTGAACGCGTTTTATTGCCTGAAGGGCAATTAGTGATTCTTGGCTTTAATACAATGAGTTTATGGGGTGCGCGGCAAGCGCTTGGGCGCTTAATGCGGCGCTCTTTTGTGCCTGCTGAGCGTAAATTGATTGCGTTTTCGCGGCTTAAAGATTGGCTTAAATTGCTTGGATTTGAATTAAATCGTGGGCGTTTTGGCTGCTATCAACCGCCATTTGGTAGCGAGCAGTGGCTGACGCGATTCACGTGCATAGAGCAAGCGGGGGATCGCTGGTGGCCGGTTCTAGGCGCGGTGTATATGATTACGGCGATTAAGCGCGTGCGCGGCATGCGTTTAATCGGAGCTGCGCCGCGCACTTCTCCCGCCCTCGCGCCGGCTCTGCCGCCGGTCGCTACTTCGCAAACCCAACGGCGCAAATAATGAGTTCAGAAATTATCGAAATTTACACAGATGGAGCGTGCAAGGGTAACCCGGGCCCGGGCGGCTGGGGGGCGCTATTGCGCTATCGTATGCAAGAAAAGGAGTTGTCAGGGGGGGAGGCGGCCACCACCAATAACCGCATGGAGTTGATGGCCGTGATTGCGGCGCTTGAAGCACTCAAACGCAGTGCCAAAATTGCGATTTACACAGATTCAAAGTATGTGCAATTAGGCATTAGTCAGTGGATGCTGGGTTGGAAGCAAAAAAACTGGATGACCTCAGCGAAAAAGCCGGTGAAAAATATCGACTTGTGGCAGCGCTTAGATAAACTGGCGAATCAGCATGAAATTCAATGGTGTTGGGTCAAGGGCCATGCGGGTCATCCGGAGAATGAGCGCGCAGATGCGTTGGCGAATCAGGGGCTGGTTGCGGCGCAGAGAAATCAAAAAAATCATGGCTAAGCAAATAGAGTTAAAGTTTTTTCCGAAAGAATTGATAAAAATCAAAGCGCTTTCAAGTTATAATCAAAAGGTTTGTCTTAATTAAATTCACATTAGCGCTTACCTTTACTCTTCCATGCCGGTCCCGCGTAGCGCGCGCATAGACGAATCATAGTTACGGGTGGCAGGTTGAAACAGTAGGTAGGCGTGCTGTCTTTAGGAGTTAGCCGTGTTGCCGTCTTTCCAACCCGCGTTGCTTGCGCTTGCTGACGGCACGATTTTTCGTGGCGTTTCGATTGGCGCTGTTGGCCATACAGTGGGCGAGGTGGTGTTTAATACCGCGATGACGGGCTATCAGGAAATTCTGACGGACCCGAGTTACGCGCACCAACTGTTGACCTTTACTTATCCTCATATTGGCAATACGGGCGTGAATCAAGAAGATGTTGATGCGGCGAAGGTGCAGGCCGCTGGCTTGATTATTCGCGATCTTCCTGTATTGCATTCTAATTTCCGTCAACAGCAATCGCTTTCTGATTATTTGCGCGAACAACGCGTGATGGCGATTGCGGGCATTGATACGCGGCGTTTGACTCGAATTTTGCGCGAACGCGGTGCGCAAAGTGGTTGCATTCTGACGGGTACGGATGCTGAGCAAGCGCTTGCGCTGGCAAGAGCGTTTACGGGGTTGGCCGGCAAGGATTTGGCCCAAGTTGTGTCGACCCCGAAACCCTATGAGTGGACGCAAACCGAATGGCAGCTTGGTGCAGGTTATGGCGTGTTGACACAGCCACGTTACCACGTTGTGGCCTTTGACTACGGGATTAAATTTAATATTTTACGTATGTTAGCGCAGCGTGGCTGTCGCATTACTGTGCTGCCGGCGCAGGCGAGCGCGAGCGATGCGCTGGCGCTCAAACCCGATGGGATTTTCTTGTCAAATGGTCCAGGTGATCCACAGCCGTGCGATTATGCAATCCGCGCGGTACGTGAATTGCTCAAGCATAAATTGCCCACTTTCGGGATTTGCCTGGGGCATCAGATTATGGCGCTTGCGCTTGGAGCGCAAACTGTGAAAATGAAGACGGGGCATCATGGCGCCAATCATCCGGTCAAAGATCTGGATGATGGTCGTGTGGTGATCACCTCGCAAAATCATGGTTTTGCCGTGGATGCGCAGACTTTGCCTGCGCATGCTCGGATTACGCATGTTTCGCTATTTGACGGTACATTGCAAGGTTTTGCATTAACCGACGCGCCAGCATTTTGTTTTCAAGGTCACCCAGAAGCATCGCCGGGGCCACATGATCTGGCCTACCTATTCGATCGCTTTATCACCCTGATGGCAGATGAGCGTGTCGGCAGCCAGATTGTCGTATAAAAAGCTATTTAGAGAACTTTATGCCTAAGCGCACAGATATTAACAAGATTCTGATTATTGGGGCGGGCCCGATTATCATCGGCCAAGCATGTGAGTTTGACTACTCCGGCGCGCAGGCGTGCAAGGCGCTGCGGGACGAAGGTTATACGGTCATTTTAGTGAATAGTAATCCGGCCACGATTATGACGGACCCAGAAATGGCGGACGTAACCTATATTGAGCCAATTACTTGGGAAGTGCTTGAGCGGATTATCGTCAAAGAGCGTCCTGACGCTATCTTGCCAACCATGGGGGGGCAGACGGCGCTGAATTGCGCGCTTGATTTACATCGGCATGGCGTACTTGCCCAATACAACGTAGAGTTGATCGGCGCTTCACCCGCAGCCATAGATAAGGCAGAAGATCGGCAAAAATTTAAACAAGCCATGACCAAAATTGGTCTGGCTTCAGCCAAATCAGGCATTGCACACTCGCTTGAAGAAGCGCTAAAAGTACAGGCTGAGATCGCATTGCAAACCGGTGGAGTGGGTTATCCCGTGATTATCCGGCCTTCTTTTACGATGGGCGGCTCCGGTGGCGGCATTGCTTATAACCGTGAAGAGTTTGAAGAAATTTGTAAGCGTGGCCTCGATCTCTCGCCGAGTCATGAGTTATTGATTGAAGAGTCGCTCTTAGGCTGGAAAGAGTTTGAGATGGAAGTGGTGCGCGACCGGCGGGATAATTGCATCATTGTGTGCTCAATTGAAAACCTCGATCCAATGGGGATTCATACCGGAGATTCGATTACCGTAGCGCCGGCGCAAACCCTCACGGATAAAGAGTATCAGATTCTGCGCAACGCCTCGTTGGCAGTATTGCGCGAGATTGGCGTAGATACGGGGGGCTCGAATGTGCAGTTTGCGATTAATCCGGTCAATGGCCGCATGGTCGTCATAGAGATGAACCCACGCGTATCGCGTTCATCGGCGTTAGCCTCAAAGGCGACGGGTTTTCCAATTGCGAAGATTGCCGCCAAGCTTGCTGTAGGGTATACCCTCGATGAATTAAAAAACGAGATCACCAGCGATGGAGCGAGTCACGGTACGCCGGCTTCGTTTGAGCCTACGATTGACTATGTCGTGACCAAGATTCCGCGGTTTGCTTTTGAGAAATTCCCCGAAGCTGATCCGCATTTGACGACCCAAATGAAATCGGTTGGCGAGGTTATGGCAATTGGCCGCACTTTCCAGGAGTCTTTTCAGAAAGCGTTGCGCGGGCTTGAAGTGGGGGTGGATGGATTGGATGAAAAAACCACTGATCAAGACGAGATTGGCAAAGAAATGAGCAAGCCTGGAGCGGAGCGTATTTGGTATGTGGCGGATGCGTTTCGCAGTGGTTTAAGTTTGTTAGAAATTCATCAAGAAACGTATATCGACCCTTGGTTTTTAGCGCAGATTGAGCAAATTGTGCTTAAAGAGCAAGCATTAAAAATACGCTCATTAGAAAGTTTGTCAGTCGATGAGCTGCGTGAATTAAAGCGCAGCGGGTTTTCTGATCGACGCTTGGCTAAGCTGCTGGGGGTAGACCCTACCGCAGTGCGCGAGCGCCGTTGGGCGCTTGATGTGCGCCCAGTGTATAAACGTGTGGACACGTGCGCGGCTGAATTCGCCACAAACACCGCTTATTTGTATTCAACCTATGAAGAAGAATGCGAGGCTCAGCCGACCCAGCGCAAAAAAATTATTGTATTAGGCGGTGGTCCGAATCGGATTGGGCAAGGGATTGAGTTTGATTATTGCTGCGTGCATGCGGCGCTTGCGCTGCGTGAAGATGGCTATGAGACGATCATGGTCAATTGTAATCCAGAAACGGTATCAACCGATTATGATACTTCCGACCGGCTCTATTTTGAGCCTCTTACGTTAGAAGATGTGCTAGAAATTGTTGCTAAAGAGCAGCCCTTGGGCGTGATTGTGCAATACGGCGGACAGACTCCGCTCAAATTGGCGCTTGATCTTGAGGCGAATGGTGTACCTATCGTTGGCACGGTGCCAGACATGATCGATATGGCCGAGGACCGCGAGCGCTTTCAGCAGTTATTAGCGCAGCTTGGCTTACGCCAGCCGCCTAATCGTACGGCCCGTACAGAAGAAAAAGCGCTGGCGCTGGCGGCGGAAATTGGTTATCCGTTGGTGGTGCGGCCTTCTTATGTATTAGGGGGCCGAGCGATGGAAATCGTACATGAACCGCACGAGCTTGAGCGGTATATGCGGGAGGCGGTTAAAGTTTCCAACGACTCGCCGGTTTTGCTTGACCGTTTTCTGAATGACGCTATCGAATGTGATGTGGATTGCATTTCAGATGGGCAACGGGTTTTCATTGGCGGGGTGATGGAGCATATTGAGCAAGCGGGTGTGCATTCCGGCGACTCGGCATGTTCGTTGCCGCCTTATTCGCTCTCGGCGGCTACTATTGCCGAGCTTAAGCGGCAAACTGCGGCCATGGCGCGGGCTTTAAAAGTGGTTGGCCTGATGAATGTTCAGTTTGCGATTCAGCGCCAAGTTAAGGGCGCGGGCCAAGCGGCAGAGGTTGAAGATATTGTTTTTGTGCTTGAGGTTAATCCTCGTGCTTCCCGCACCGTTCCATATATTTCTAAGGCAACCGGCATGCAACTTGCCAAAATTGCAGCGCGTTGCATGGTTGGACAAAGTCTTGATGCGCAGGGTATCGGCAACGAGGTAGAGCCGCCTTGGTTCAGTGTTAAAGAAGCCGTATTCCCATTCGCTAAATTTCCCAGTGTTGACCCTGTGCTGGGCCCTGAAATGCGTTCAACCGGCGAGGTCATGGGCGTTGGCCGCACTTTTGGCGAAGCATTATTTAAATCGCAGCTTGCAGCCGGTTCGCGCTTGCCCGTTTCTGGCACAGTTTTGATGACCGTAAAAGACAGCGATAAACCCACTGCGGTTGAGCTTGCGCGCTTACTGCATGAATTGGGCTATCTGCTGGTGGCGACTAAAGGGACTGCCATGGCGATCAGCGCGGCTGGCGTGCCGGTTAAGGTGGTCAATAAAGTGAAAGATGGTCGTCCGCATATTGTGGACATGCTTAAAAATGGCGAGATTGCGTTGGTTTTTACAACGGTTGATGAAACGCGGGCGGCGATTGCGGATTCTCGTTCAATTCGGACCAGTGCTCTGGCGAATAAAGTCACGTATTACACAACCATGTCAGGCGCGTGTGCCGCGGTTGAGGGACTGCGTTATCTGAGAAATCTTGAGGTATATGATATACAAGGGTTACACGCTAGTCTAAACTAGGGTTCTAAATTATTTAAGTACAGTACGTTTTTGCTATGACTTCCACTCCCTTAACTATACGCGGCGCGAGCCTACTAAAAGATGAGCTGCACCGGCTGAAAACCGTTGAGCGGCCAGCGGTGATTCATGCAATCTCAGAGGCCCGCGCGCAAGGCGATCTTTCAGAAAACGCCGAATATGAAGCGGCAAAAGAGAAACAATCTTTTATCGAAGGCCGAATCTTAGAGTTAGAAGCGAAATTATCTACTGCGCAAATTATTGATCCGACGTTGGTTGATGCGGATGGTCGCGCAGTATTTGGCGCGACAGTTGACCTTGAGGATTTGGCGTCCGGCGAGAGAGTGACCTACCAGATCGTTGGCGATGATGAGGCCAACCTCGACCAGGGCCTGATTTCAATTAGCTCGCCCGTAGCGCGTGCGCTGATTGGCAAATATGAAAGCGATGTTGCAATGGTGCATGCGCCAAGCGGTGTACGCGAATATGAAATTATCGCGGTTCGTTATATTTAATCCCCTTAGCAGGGGGATTCGACTCTAGCGGGCGGACTATTTGTTAGACTGATGTTGACGTTTCGTGCTGGTTTGCCGTTTTTTTGCCTTTTTGATTAAGCCACCTGTGGTGACGCGTTCGTTTCCTCGCACTAGGATATCTTTGGATTGTGGGCGTCGGCTTGGATTTGCACTTGGCTTGATAATGGTGACCAGGCGTGGAGTGGCTCCTTTGGGCGTTTTTTCCATTTTAGGTTGCGGGGCGGGTGCGCGCCAAATGAGTAATAATTTGCCAATATGTTGAATGGGCGCTGCGTTAAGTTGTGCGCAAATATCTTGATAGATTGCAATCCGTGTGTCACGATCATCGCCTAGTACACGAATTTTGATCAATTCATGGGCACTCAGGTTTTTTTCAATTTCCGCCAAAACGGCTTCGGTTAAGCCATCGGCGCCAATCATAACAACTGGCTTGAGGGCATGGGCTTGTGTGCGTAAAGTCGCCCGTTTAGCGGGCGTAAGAGATAAAGCAGGCATGATTTAAAATGGTCTTTGGTAGGCAGACGTTAGGTGAAAATTCAGCTACCGTAAATATAAACCCGTATTATCCGCTAAAATGTTAGCAAAAATATAGATATAATTTTTATTAGATGGCGAAAAATCGGTTTAACCACTCTTGGTTGCATGACCATATCAATGATCCTTATGTAAAACTGGCTCAACGTGAAGGGTATCGGGCGCGTGCGGCTTTCAAATTGAAAGAAATTGATGAGCAAGATAAACTGATTCGCCCAGGCCAAGTGATTGTTGACTTAGGGGCGGCGCCTGGCAGCTGGAGTCAATATGTTCGTCAAAAACTTGCACAAAATTCACGCTCTGAGATAAATAATCTCCCAGGCATGATCATTGCGCTTGATATACTACCTATGGAGCCTATTGCGGATGTCCATTTTATTCAAGGCGATTTTCGTGAGGAAGCTGTGTTGGCACAGTTAAATGCAGTGACGGGAGCGCGTAAAGTAGATCTGGTGCTTTCAGATATGGCGCCCAATTTATCTGGGGTTGCGGTCGCTGATGCAGCGCGCATTCAAGATATCTGCGAGTTAGCGTTAGAATTTGCGCAGCAGAGTTTGCACAAAGAGGGGGCATTGCTTGTTAAATGTTTTCATGGCAGTGGCTATAGCCAAATTATTGAGCAGTTTAAGCGGCGCTTCAAAACGGTCGCAGTGCGCAAGCCTAAAGCTTCGCGCGATAAATCTGCCGAGATTTTTATTTTAGGAAAATGCTTAAAAAGCGCGCACTAAATTGTAAATCATTGCAACAATGTTCATGAGCGGCATAAATTTTTGCTATGAAGGTGGCATGCAGACTGAATTAATATTAATGCATCGTGAATTCCATACGATGGATCAAGGAGTAGGGCTTTGAATAACAATATGCTTTCGAAGACATTAGTCTGGTTGGCCATTGCGCTGGTGCTATTTACTGTATTCAAACAGTTTGATAAGCCGCAGCCGTCGGAGAATATCATTTCGTACACTCAATTTATGGACGATGCAAAGCACGGCAAAATCAAGAGTGTTCTAATCGACGGTCGGCAAGGCCGTAATTTAACGATTACGCCAGTCGAGGGGAATAAATATCAAATTGGCGCGCCTAACGATGCTTGGATGGTGAGCGATTTATTGAAGTATAACGTGCAAGTGAGTGGCAAGCTTGACGAAGAAACCAGCCGCTTTGTTTCCATTTTGTATTATCTTGGCCCCACGATTTTGATCATCGGCTTCTGGTTTTATATGATGCGGCAAATGCAAGGGGGCGGCAAAGGCGGCGCTTTCTCATTTGGTAAATCGCGTGCGCGCTTGATTGACGAAAATAACAATGTGGTTAATTTTAATGATGTTGCGGGTTGCGATGAAGCTAAAGAGGAAGTGCTAGAACTGGTTGAATTTTTGCGCGATCCGCAAAAATTCCAAAAGCTTGGAGGCCGTATTCCGCGCGGCGTGCTGTTAGTTGGGCAGCCTGGAACCGGTAAAACTTTGCTGGCGCGCGCGATTGCGGGCGAGGCAAAAGTCCCATTTTTTAGTATCTCTGGCTCGGATTTTGTGGAGATGTTTGTTGGGGTGGGCGCATCGCGTGTGCGTGATATGTTCGAGCAAGCGAAGAAACATTCGCCGTGCATTGTCTTTATTGATGAAATTGATGCCGTTGGGCGCCACCGTGGCGCAGGTATGGGGGGGGGCAATGATGAACGGGAGCAAACCCTAAATCAACTGCTGGTTGAAATGGACGGGTTTGAGGCCAACTCCGGAATCATTGTGGTAGCGGCGACCAATCGCGCAGATGTATTGGATAGAGCATTGTTGCGCCCAGGCCGTTTTGATCGCCAAGTCTACGTGGGCTTGCCTGATGTTCGTGGCCGCGAGCACATTCTGAAAGTCCATTTACGTAAAGTACCCATTTCAAATGATGTCGATGCGTCGATTATCGCGCGTGGCACGCCGGGGTTTTCTGGGGCTGATCTCGCTAATCTGGTCAACGAAGCGGCATTATTTGCTGCGCGGCGCAACAAACGTATCGTTGAAATGAAAGACTTTGAGGACGCGAAAGACAAAATCTTCATGGGGCCAGAACGTAAATCGGCCGTCATGCGTGAAGAGGAACGTCGCACTACGGCCTATCATGAATCCGGTCATGCGGTGGTGGCTAAACTTTTGCCGCACGCGGATCCAGTACATAAAGTTACTATTATGCCGCGCGGAAGGGCACTTGGTCTCACTTGGCAATTGCCGGAGCATGACCCGGTTAATTTATATCGTGACAAGATGTTGGAGGAAATCGCCATTCTTTTCGGTGGTCGGATCGCCGAGGAGGTGTTTCTCAATTCAATGTCTACCGGAGCTTCAAATGATTTTGAGCGTGCCACCAAAATGGCTCGTGATATGGTTACGCGCTATGGCATGTCAGATGTGCTAGGGACCATGGTGTACGTAGATACCGAGCAAGAATCCATGTTCGGTAGAGTATCCTCAAAATCAGTATCTGAAGCCACACAACAAAAAGTGGATGCAGAAATTCGCCGTATTCTTGATCAAGAATATCAGCGGGCGCGCCATTTACTTGAGAATAACCGCGATAAAGTTGAAGTGATGGCTAAGGCTTTGCTTGAATGGGAAACAATTGATGCCGATCAAGTCAGCGACATTATGGCCGGCAATCCTCCACGCCCACCTAAGAGCGACTCATCAGATGAAAGCTCGGCGGCTGGGGGCGGCAATGGTTATGCTGAAGTTAAAACGTCAAATACGGCTCAGCCTGCTGAAGCGCGTTAATTGAGCGCAATAAAAATGAGCTGGCGCAATTGGGCCAGCTCATTGTATTTTGGCTTTATTTAAATTCTACTGGGCAACGCATGCATCCCCCTGGTCTGAGTGAATTCCAATGTGGGCGTTTTCGTCTTGCGCTGACGCGCCCGCTGGTGATGGGGATTCTTAATATCACCCCTGATTCATTTTATGATGGTTCGCGTTTCCTTGGGCGTGAGGCGGCACTGGCGCGTGCGCACCAAATGGTTGACGAGGGCGTGGATCTGATTGATATTGGGGGCGAATCGACGCGCCCAGGCGCGTCGGCCGTACTCCCTAACGAAGAGCTCGGCCGGGTGCTGCCTATGATCAAAGCGTTGCGTGAAATAGGTGTACCGCTTTCGATTGATACCCATAAACCGGAGGTGATGCGTGCCGCCCTGGCTGAGGGCGTGGATTTAATCAACGATATTTGGGGTTTTCGGCAGCCCGGCGCGCTTGAGCAAATCAAGCAAAGTGGTTGTGGCTTATGTGTGATGCATATGAGCGGCGCTCCACAGACCATGCAACACGCTCCCTCATATCAAGAGGTGGTGAGCGAGGTCGCGGCTTTTTTGCAAGCGCGTATCGCAGCGCTTGAAGCCGCTGGGATCGAGCGCGCGCGCATTAGCGTAGACCCTGGTTTTGGGTTTGGCAAAACACTTGAGCATAATTACACTTTGCTGGCGCGCCTGGCGCAGTTAGCGCCTGCCGACGTGCCATTACTCGTTGGCATATCGCGTAAATCGATGCTGGGCGCGGTCACGGGCCGGCCGGCTAACGAGCGGGCCGCAGCAAGTATTGCTGCCGCAATTTGCGCTGCAGAACGGGGGGCGCGCATGATTCGCGTGCACGATGTGGCGCCCACGGTTGATGCTCTAAAAGTGTGGCATGCGGTACGCACTGCTGACACCCGTCAATAAAGGAAAATGAACCATGAAGCGCCATTATTTTGGTACCGATGGTATTCGCGGTAAAGTGGGTGAGTTGCCGATTACCCCAGATTTTGTATTACGCCTTGGTTATGTTGCAGGTAAAGTATTGGCCGGAGCAGATCATCGGCTGGCGACAGGTAATCGGCCAACGGTATTAATCGGAAAAGATACGCGCGTATCTGGCTATATGCTTGAAGCTGCGTTAGAAGCGGGGCTCTCCGCGGCTGGGATCGATGTGATGTTAGCGGGCCCGATGCCCACGCCAGGCGTGGCCTATCTGACCCGAGCTTTGCGCTTAGCCGCGGGCGTGGTGATTAGTGCTTCGCATAATCCTTATTATGATAATGGGATTAAGTTTTTTTCAGCCGATGGCAACAAACTGCCAGATGAGATCGAACGCGAAATTGAAGCGAACCTTGAGCGGGCTCTAGTCTGCGCTCCCTCCGAAAAACTGGGTAAGGCACGTCGGCTAGATGATGCGGCCGGACGCTATATTGAGTTTTGCAAGAGCACTTTCCCGGCCCAATTTGATCTGCGCGGGATGAAATTGGTCGTCGATTGCGCGCATGGCGCGGCTTATGATATTGCGCCCCATGTATTTCATGAATTAGGCGCCGACGTGATCGCGCTCGGCACTCAGCCCAATGGTTTCAATATTAATCAAGAGTGTGGCGCAACTGCGCCCAATGCATTGATAGAAGCCGTGCGCGCAAACCATGCAGACTTGGGGATTGCCCTGGATGGGGATGCCGATCGACTGCAAATTGTGGATGCTGCTGGGCGCTTATATAACGGCGATGAGCTGCTTTATGTGCTGACCGTTGACCGCATTGCGACGGAGGGCAAAGTGGCTGGCGTGGTAGGCACGCAAATGACTAATTTAGCAGTAGAAATTGCATTGCAGCGGTTAGGGGTTGCTTTTGAGCGCGCTGCTGTGGGCGATCGCTATATACTTGAACGCTTACGGGAGCGTGGCTGGCAGCTCGGTGCGGAAGGCTCTGGCCACATTTTATCGCTTGATCGGCATACAACTGGCGATGGCATTGTTTCGGCGTTATTGGTGCTGGCTGCGTTAAAACGTAGCGGCGAGACGCTCGCTACGCTATTACGCGAAGTGCAACTCTTCCCGCAAAAACTCATTAACGTTCAATTGCGCCCAGATAGCGTCTGGCATACTAATCATGAAGTTAAGGCTGCGATTACGGATGCTGAGCGCGCACTTGGCGATACTGGCCGGGTTTTAATTAGGGCTTCTGGCACTGAACCTGTGTTACGTGTGATGGTTGAGGCAGCGGAAGTAGCGGCTGCAGCGCACTATGCAAAAGTTATTGCTGAAACAGTGTGCAATGCAGCCTAAGCGCTATCAGGAAGTGAATTGCTGTGATTCATTCTATTTAATGTTGTAGCGCGATTTCTCTAATATGGATTTGCCCCCCTATAACCGGACACTAGATCATATCTGGGTTACTAAATTTATCTGCTTCCTAAACTCACGCGGGGAGCGGTATTGCAATGCGCTATGAGGGTGTTGCTCATTGTAATGCTCAAATGCAATGGCTAGGTTGTTCGCTGCGGTTACGGCATCCGGTTTTTCGACAACCAAACCACGATCGTCCGTTTGCCTGGCACGGCGCTTATCCTGCCAATGCTCACAGCGATTGACTTTGACTATTAGATTGCCGAAGCCGCTACCACTTCCTCTCCAGACCTCAACGCACATAAGCTTCCATTCTGGTATTGCTTGCGCCACTCGTACAGCTGATTCGGATTTGCTCCATGCGCCCGCGCCACCTGCGATACGGATTTCCCAAACTCTAGGCTCTCTCGCACCATACTCAGTTTTTCGCTCAACGGCCACTGGCGACGACCTCGATTATTTTGCTTCCCTATCTCTTCTTCTTTCATTTCCGTCATTAACACTGTCATATTTACCTCTATTTTAAAGGTGTGACTATGTCCGGTTATTTAAGGGGCCAATCCAACTATTGACGACCCACCTCATTCAGGCCGTACTCTTACAGATGAATTTTGGTCGAAGCTAGAAAGGATTTTGCTTGATGAACCCTACATTCATGTACTGGATCACTTGCGGCGTGATTTTTTTAATGTCTTCATCAGAAAGGCCGGTTACTTTCTTGACGACGGAATATTCGAGTCCCTCGGCCAGCATTTCTTTAGCGATGGCGAGCGCTTTTAGGTGCTCACCTTCTTGTAGGCCCTCTTGCCGCAATTTTTCGTTAAAATTCATAATGATCTCCCGCTTCTCAGGTACTGCTGCGTAATATAGCTTAAGTAATTTCTCCGCTGCTCCAGGTCGCCCGGTTTGTTCGTTTGAATTTATATACTCTATCGTAGTAGTAAGGTACGAATCTGTTGTACAAGATAGTGTTATATTGAAGAGACCTAGCCCTACAAGTTCCCGAATGGTGCCGATAAAATCATCGTTCCGAAAGTGCTTGAAGAGTAGTTCCATCAATGCGGCTGCGCCATGTTGCTGCAAAGTATTAACCGGCTGCGTTGTCAAATCAATCAACTGAAAGGGTTTAAAAACCAGAGCCTTGGCCATTTCAACATCATCAAAATTGTCAAAAATATCGGTTGAGTATGGATAAGGTGAGGTGATGCCATGATAGAGACATACAGGTAAAACTAATGGCAGTGAGTCATGTCCCGCTTTCAAATGATCGTCCATCAAATTGACTTTCAATTACCCACAGATTTAACGCGTTTAAAGCCTGTTAACAATGATCGAGTTCTGTTAACGTCATTGCTCGTACAGATGATGAGACCTATGGATGTTAAAAAGAAAGCGTGGCAAAGATAGCAGGGTAGGAAAGAGTGAAGATCAGAAATGGTTTGAAGAGGAGATAGGACAGAATAAGTTCCGCGATGAACGCCTTACGAAGAGATTTAGGCTGGTCCTAGAGCGTTTGTGGTCTTACGTTGGTCAGAGTATTCCGATGGCCTTTCAGGACTGGAGTAACACGAAAGCAGCCTACCGGTTTTTTTCGAATGCTAAAGTGAGCGAACAGGAAATCCTAAGTGGGCATTACGAAGCAACTCAAAAGCGGTTTGAAGCCTCAAGAGGCCCCATATTAGTATTGCAGGATACGACCGAATTCTCATATAAACGAGAGCATCCGGAGTGGATAGGCGCGACGCGTGAAGTTGCAGGTCGCAAAGACCAGATGGGGAAGAACATCAAATATACGGTGTGTGGGATTTTGATGCATTCGAGTCTGCTGGTTACCACACAAGGTGTTCCACTGGGGTTGGCAGCAATCAAATTCTGGACGCGCAAGAAGTTCAAGGGGACCAGGGCCCTCAAGTGTAAAATTAATCCAACACGCATTCCGATCGAAGAGAAGGAAAGTTATCGGTGGCTCGAGAATTTGCGGCAATCCACCGCATTGCTTAGCGATCCCCAGCGGTGTGTCCATGTAGGTGATCGCGAAAGCGACATTTACGAACTCTTCTGTTTAGCGCAAGAGCTCCAAACAAATTTCTTGGTTCGGACCTGTGTGGATCGGCTCGCAACAGATGGGAAGCATACGATCTCGCAAGAAATGGAAGAGGTTCGCGTTAATGGAATACATCGAATTACGGTTCGAGACTCTAAGGGTAAGGAGCATCGAGCTGTGCTGGAGCTTCGATATCATCGCATAAAGGTGTTGCCTCCCATCGGCAAACAGCGTCGTTACCCGCCTTTGCATCTGACGGTGATTCATGCATTTGAACGGGACGCACCTGCAAGCAGAGAGCCTATTGAATGGAAGTTGATCACCAATTTATCCGTGACTTCTCGCAAGCAAGCTATTGAAAAATTGGACTGGTATGCACTACGCTGGAAAATAGAGGTATTCCACAAAGTCCTCAAATCAGGCTGTAAGGCTGAAGAGTCCAAGCTGCGTACAGCTGAGCGGCTAGTCAATCTCATTTCTATATTCTGTGTCGTGAGTTGGCGTATCTTCTGGATGACTATGCTACATCGAGCTGCGCCAGATATATCGGCTGAAATCGCGCTGACGCCTTCTGAAATGCAGCGGCTTGATCAATTGGTCAAAGATAAGCCGAAAAATGTAAATGCCAATCCTCTTACACGGTACATCATTAAGCTAGCTCAACTAGGGGGCTATCTAGCTCGAACCGGTGATCCTCCTCCTGGTAACACCGTTATCTGGCGTGGGTTACGAAAACTTATTGATATACAGATCGGTTTTGAACTCGCTCATAATTGTGGGTAATTGCAAGTCAAATTGAGCGTGTACTGGAACAATCTAAAAGCCATGTGTTTATCGGCAGTCGACTGGTGTTCAAGCAGAAGCAAGAGTGGGATGTAGCCGTCTTTGCCATTGATTTGGCAAGCATAGACTATATCGCTATGGATTTCACGGAGTTCGTCCGTGATATAACTTTTATCGACCGTTCGTAAGGTATTGAGGTCAAGCTTTTGATAAACGTTTGCCGGTAGATGGGCCTTTAGAAAATCGAGCGCGACGGGTTTTTCTTTGAGGCTTCCTTTAAAGAATTTGTCATGTGGCTGAAGAATGTGGGACATGGGAGTCCTAGGAAAAAAGAATTGAAAGAATAAAAAGAAATATCTTACTATTTAAACTTGTGTAAAGTAAATCCGATGAACGAATTTTTTGCTAGTTTATTTTGCGTATTGTGTGAGGCTAAGGAAACAAAAAGTGGCCAATTGATCATGAGCAAGGCACATGATTGTCAGGGCCACAATACAGATGGCCCAATCTTGGATAGATGGCGGATTTAAAAAAATCAGATGAAGCATCGCGGCCCAGAAATTCATTGGCCACTAAAACACGATGCAAATTTTGTGCTCGTTTCAAGTTGCACAGCAAAAAACCTCGTTACAATACTTCGGCTTAATTTCGTCTACGGTAACGCTAATGCGTGTAGTAGGGCTCGCCAAATTCAGCCCCTATGTTATGTTCCATTTGCTAAACTATGGAGCGATTCCTAGCGTTCTAGTTTTTCGCTTAGATCAGCGACGGCGATTATTAAAAGGCTAAGCTTTGCGACTTTTTCAGTTTGTTGTTTGTCCAACTTGTTAAATCTGTGGGAGTTCCAATGAGTCTGATTAAAACCGTGTTTGTGGGCGTAGCTGCAATCACATTTGCCGCAGCTAGCCAGGCGGCCGATATTACTGGCGCGGGCAGCACTTTTGCTGCTCCTATTTATATGAAATGGGCTGATGCCTATCAGAAAGCAGGGGGCGGCAAGGTTAACTATCAAGGCATTGGATCATCGGGTGGGATTAAGCAAATTAATGCAAAAACCGTCGATTTTGCTGGCTCCGATATGCCCTTGAAAGAGGACGAACTCAACCGCGCAGGGTTATTCCAATTTCCAACCGTGGTGGGGGGCGTGGTGCCGGTGGTGAACGTGCCTAATGTGAAACGGGATGAATTGGTCCTCTCAGGCCCAGTGTTGGGGGATATTTTTCTTGGAAAAATAAAAAAATGGAATGACCCTGCGCTTGCCGCATTGAACCCAACGCTCAAATTGCCTGATCTCGATATTGCCGTGGTGCATCGCGCAGATGGCTCAGGCACGAGTTTTATCTGGACGAATTATCTGTCTAAAGTGAACCCTCAATGGCAAAAGAGTGTAGGTGAGGGCGCTACGGTAAGTTGGCCGGCTGGCACGGGGGGCAAAGGCAATGATGGCGTGGCTGCTTTTGTGCAACGTTTGCCGGGCGCAATTGGCTACGTTGAATGGGCCTATGCGAAATCGAGCAAGCTGCAATATGCACGGTTAAAAAATGCAGCAGGCGCTATTGTCGAGCCGAAAACTGAGACCTTTAAAGCGGCTGCGGCGGCCGCGGATTGGTCAAAATCTTTCTATCAAATTCTGACTCATCAACCCGATAAGAATGCTTGGCCGATTGTTGGCGCTACTTTTGTCTTACTGCATACAAAGCAAGATAAACCTGCGCAAGGCCAGGAAATCGTGAAATTTTTCGATTGGGCGTTTGACGCTGGCCAACCCGCCGCGGCTGAGCTGGATTATGTGACCTTGCCTAAGCAAGTGACGGATCATATTCGCGCGCAGTGGCAGCGTAATTTAAGAGATGCGACTGGTCAGCCACTAAGCCGCTAAAATAAAATTGCCGCTGCCTATGAATCGGTCTGGCGAAGTTGTCTTGCCTAAGCCGCGCCTGGTCCGGCGTAAAGCGCTGAGCCGGCTGTCCCGGCTCGGCGATAAAGGCTTTGCCATCCTCACGCGTGGCGCGGCACTCGTGAGCTTACTGATCTTCGTTGGCATCATCCTCTCCTTAGTGGTCGCCGCCTGGCCTGCAATGCAAAAATTTGGCTTGGGCTTTCTTTGGCAGTCGCGTTGGGATCCTCCGTCCGATGTATTCGGTGCCTTAGCACCGATCTACGGCACTTTAGTCACCTCCTCGATTGCTTTGCTGATTGCCGTGCCAGTCAGCTTTGGCATAGCGTTTTTCTTGACTGAATTAGCGCCAGCCTGGTTGCGCCAACCGCTGGGGATGGCCATTGAATTGTTAGCAGCAATTCCATCGATTGTTTATGGCATGTGGGGCCTACTGGTTTTTTCTCCGATCTTTGCTGACTTTTTTGAAAAACCGATAGGCGCATTGCTCGGCCCATTGCCCGGGTTGGGTGCGTTGTTCCGCGGGCCACCCATTGGTACGGGTCTGCTATGCGCAGGGGTGATTCTGGCGATGATGATTGTGCCGTATATTGCGGCGGTCATGCGTGAAGTGTTTGAACTCACCCCAGTATTATTGAAGGAGTCAGCCTATGGCATGGGCTGTACGCGTTGGGAAGTGATGCGCCATATTGTTTTGCCTTATACCAAAACGGGCGTGGTCAGCGGCATTATGCTTGGGCTTGGCCGCGCGTTGGGTGAAACCATGGCGGTGACTTTTGTGATTGGCAATACCAATTTATTGCGTGATGTATCGCTTTTTTCAGCAGGCAATAGCATTACCTCAGCGCTCGCCAATGAATTTGCTGAAGCCGACGCCGGCTTGCATAGTGCGGCGTTGATGGAGTTGGGTCTCATTTTGTTTTTGATTACGTTTGTGGTCTTGGCTTTGTCTAAATGGATGTTGCTTAGACTTGAGCAAAAAGAGGGGGGCCGATGAGCTTACATTCAGCTTCGCCCTCGCGTCGCCTGAACTTAGCCTTTGTTCAATTGCAGGCGCGCCGTCGACGCCACAATCTGCTTGCCTTGACGCTTGCGTTGGCAGCCATGGCGTTTGGTTTGTTATGGCTCCTGTGGATTTTGTGGACGACTTTCAGACTTGGCCTAGGCGGTTTATCACTGCATCTTTTTACTGAGATGACGCCGCCGCCCAATACCGCAGGGGGCGGCCTCGCAAATGCGCTGGTTGGCAGTATGCTTTTGGTCGGGCTGGCTACCGTGATTGGCGCGCCGCTGGGCGTGCTGGCGGGTATTTATTTGGCTGAATACGGACAACGAAGCTGGCTCGCGCCCACGGTGCGCTTTCTCAATGATATTTTGCTGTCCGCCCCTTCGATTGTGATTGGTCTTTTTGTTTACGCGTTGGTGGTCACGCGTAGCGGGCATTTCAGCGGCTGGGCTGGCGTGTTGGCGCTGGCCATCATCCAAATTCCAATCGTGCTGCGCACCACTGAAAACATGCTGAAATTGGTGCCGAGCGCATTACGCGAAGCCGCTTTTGCCTTAGGCGCGCCAAAATGGAAAATGATTGGCGCGATTACGCTAAGAGCGGCTGCGGGTGGGATTGTCACGGGTATTCTCTTGGCAGTAGCACGCATTGCTGGCGAAACCGCGCCGCTTCTCTTTACGGCTTTATCCAATCGTTTCTTTAGCGTTGATCTGAATCAACCTCTAGCGAGTTTGCCGGTTACGATCTTCCAGTTTGCGATGAGTCCTTATGCAGAATGGCAGCAGCTGGCGTGGGCGGGGGTTTTTTTAATTACGCTAGGCGTCTTGGGACTTAACCTTTTAGCTCGTCTAGCGCTTAGGAAAAAGTAAATGGTGCATATTCCAGGCAAGGCTTTGTCTACTCCCGCTAAGCTCCAGATCAAACAGCTGAATTTTTTCTATGGCCAATATCGCGCGCTAAAAAACATTGAACTGCCGATACCAGAGCGCAAGGTCACTGCGTTTATTGGACCTTCTGGCTGCGGTAAATCCACTCTTTTACGCACCTTCAATAAAATGTATGCTCTCTATCCAGAGCAGCGTGCTGAGGGCGAAATCTGGATGGATGGAGAAAACCTGCTGAGCCCGAAGCAAGATATCGCATTATTGCGCGCGCGAATTGGCATGGTATTCCAAAAGCCGACGCCTTTTCCAATGTCGATTTATAACAATATTGCATTCGGCGTGCGTATGTTTGAAGCACTCTCGCGCACTGAAATGGACGAACGAGTTGAATGGGCTTTGACGAAGGCGGCTTTATGGAGCGAAGTAAAGGATAAATTACACGCCAGCGGCCATGGCCTCTCAGGCGGACAGCAACAGCGCTTATGCATTGCGCGGGGGATCGCGATTCGTCCAGAAGTTCTATTGCTAGATGAGCCGTGTTCTGCACTCGATCCTATTTCGAGCGGGCGGATTGAAGAGTTGATTGCAGAATTGAAAAGTGATTACACGGTTGTGATTGTCACGCATAATATGCAGCAAGCTGCGCGTTGCTCGGATTACACGGCGTATATGTATTTGGGCGAGTTGATTGAATTTGGTGAAACCAGCCAAATTTTTGTGAAGCCCGCCCGTAAAGAAACGGAAGATTACATTACGGGCCGTTTTGGCTAAGGAGAAATCCATGTCCGACAAACATCTGTCGAGCCAGTTTGATGCTGACTTGAACCTTCTGTGCGCAAAAGTGCTTGAAATGGGGCATTTTGTTGAAATGCAAATCGTGACCGCTATGCGTTCACTCAACGATCTCAATCCTGAGGCGGCGGCGCAAGTGATCAGAAATGAGCAGCAGCTCAACGCGATGGAGATCGAAATTGATCAAGCGTGTTGCTATACGATTGCCCGGCGTCAGCCTGCGGCGCGAGATTTACGGCTCTTAATGGCGATCTCTAAGATGATTCCAAATCTTGAGCGCGCGGGCGATGAAGCGGAAAAAATCGCTACCCGCACCCAGCGTATTATCGCCAATGGCGCGCGCATGATTAATTATTCCGAAATCAAACTCGCGGGTGAGATGGCGGTTACGATTTTGCGGCGTGCGTTAGAGGCGTTTGCCCAGTTTGACGCGTTTGCCGCCGCGCAGATCGTCCGTGATGACCGCGCGCTGGACGAGGAGTTCCGGGCTTTTGTGCGCAAGTTGATTACCTATATGATGGAAGACCCGCGCACCATTTCGGTGGGTTTGGATTACCTGTCGATTGCCAAAGCGATCGAGCGCATTGGAGACCACGCGACTAATTTAGCCGAATTTATTATCTATATCGTTAAAGGTACGGATGTACGCCATGTACCGCCTGACCAGCTTGAGCGTGAAGTGTTAACTTAGAAAAATGCTTCATTTTTTGAAAAAAATAAAAGTCGAGGGGAGTATTAAAAATGGGAAAAATCTGGCTGAAATCCTATCCATCCGGGGTTCCTGCTGAAATTGATCTATCTGCTTATACATCGTTGGTTGAATTATTTGAAGAAAGCTTAAGCCAATACGCAGAACGAGAAGCCTTTGTTTGTCTGGGAAAAAGCCTGACCTATGCCGAGCTGGGGCGTCTCTCACGCCAGATGGCCGCTTGGTTGCAAGCACAAAATTTACAGCCAGGCGCGCGCGTGGCGCTGATGATGCCAAACCTTTTGCAGTATCCCGTGGCGATGATGGCGGTGTTGCGGGCGGGTTATGTGGTGGTCAACGTGAATCCACTCTATACGGAAAATGAACTTGAGCATCAATTAAACGACAGCGGCGCTGAGGTGATCGTGGTCTTAGAAAATTTCGCCGCGACCTTAGCTAAGGTGATTGCACGCACGGCCATTAAGCAGGTGATTGTGGCTTCAATCGGCGATTTAATGGGGATTAAAGGCCCCTTCATTAATGCTGCAGCGCGCTATTTGAAGAAAATGGTGCCGCCTTGGCGGCTGACAAATTATGTCCGTTTTAATGAGATGTTAGCGCGTGGTGCGCGCCTACCTTTTGCTTTCACTCGGCCAAGTGCGGATGATATGGCTTTTTTGCAATATACCGGCGGTACCACCGGACGGGCTAAAGGCGCTGTTTTATTGCATCGCAATATTTTGGCGAATGTTTTGCAATCAGAAGCTTGGCTTGCGCCCGCACATCGCCATCATTCAGAAATTAAGCAATTGATTACGGTCGTTGCGCTGCCGCTGTATCATGTATATGCACTGACGGTTTGTGCGCTGCTCAGCATTCGCACAGGTGGATTGGGGATTTTAATCCCTAATCCACGCGATATTGATGGTTTGATTAAAACCTTAAAACCCTATCCATTTAATACGTTTCCTGCGGTTAATACCCTCTATAACGCGTTACTCAATCATCCCCGTTTTGGGCAACTCAATTTTTCAAAGTTATTAGTGGCCAATAGCGGCGGGATGGCGGTGCAAGAAGCCGTAGCGCGGCGCTGGTTCGATCTTACCTGCGCGCCGATTGTTGAGGGGTATGGACTGTCGGAGACTTCGCCTTGTGCGACCTGCAACTCGGTGGTTGCCACGACTTATTCGGGCACGATTGGCGTGCCGCTCCCTTCAACTGAGGTATCGATTCGAGATGAAGAGGGCGTAGAAGTCCCGCCAGGTCAAAAAGGCGAAATTTGCATCCGTGGGCCGCAATTGATGGCGGGATATTGGCAGCGGCCGGATGAAACGGCTAAGGCCATGACGGCGGATGGTTTTTTTAAATCCGGCGATATTGGCATGATGGATGAAAGTGGTTGCATCAAAGTGGTCGATCGCAAGAAAGATATGATTATTGTGTCTGGATTTAATGTTTACCCGAATGAAATTGAAGATGTGCTTGCGCAGCACCCAGGCATTTTTGAAGCAGCGGCGATTGGCGTGCCTGATGAGCATTCCGGGGAGGTCGTAAAGATCTTTGTGGTTAAAAAAGATCCGGCTTTGAGGGAGGCAGATGTGATGACTTTTTGCAAAGCGCGCTTAACTGGGTATAAGCGTCCGAAGCTGATTGAGTTTCGCGCTGAATTGCCTAAGACGAATGTGGGGAAGATTTTGCGTCGGGCTTTGCGGGAACCGGAAGTGAAGGCTGGATAATATTAATTGAGATATAAAAAAAGGCGCCCGAAGGCGCCTTTTTAATTACAGCTTAATTCAGTTCTTTATTTCTTTCGATTAGAACTTGTGACGCAGGCCTACGCGTACTGCAGCTTGGCGATCGTTTCTGGATTCTTCCAGATTAGCGATTTGTGCATTTACACCGCCTTGGCCTGTTACATCTGATTTATTGCCGCTAGCCTTTTGGTAAGCGCCAACTACGTAAACATCAGTGCGTTTTGACAGGGAATAGTCAGCACCGAGGTTAACTTGATGGTATTTCGCTTTCGAAAATGTTTCGTTTGTGACCTCGTTTATGACACTGTTGCCTTGGGTGTAGGAGTAAGCGCCACCAACTTTCAGAGCAGGTGTTAACTGATACGCGAGGTTAACTTCACCGTTGTTGAATTTTGGCGAGCCACTGAAACCGGCTCCTTTTCCGTTTGAGCGGTCATCATTTAGGTCTTTAAACTTCACATTGCTGTAAGTCAAGCCAAGTGTAGCTGGGCCAAACGTATAAGAACCGCCTACACCAATGACTTCTAAAGTGCTAGCTGTCGAGAAATTGCCGATAATGGAATTTCCAAAACCACCTCTAGCCAACGGAGTATTAGCATCTGCATCTGTATTACCGTAGAACGAAAGGTTAGGATTTTTCGCGTTCAAGTAAGCTGCACCAAAAGCCAACGGGCCATTTGCATAGCCTGCACCTACCGACCAAACACGGTTTTTCTGGAATTCACCAGCGAAGCCACCCAAGCTATACAATGCGCTATAGGTGAATCCAGCGTTATTAGGGCTGGTGTATTTGATCGAGTTGTTGATGCGAGCGCTATTGTTGAAGTTGTCGAAGTCACCTGGGTGAGCAGCATATGAACCCCATTGGTTGCCGGCAGAGAAGCCAGAAACAAAATCAACCACGGAGTCATATTGACGACCAACGGTCACTGTACCAAAATCGCCAGACAAGCCAACAAACGCTTGACGACCGAATTCAGAACCGCCTTGGGCCAATTTACCGTTAGCCAAGTTGAAACCATTTTCCAATGTGAAAATAGCTTTCAAGCCACCACCTAGGTTTTCCGTACCACGGACGCCCCAGCGGCTGCCTTGCATAACGCCACTAGTCAGGGCAATTTGTTTGCCGCCAGTAGTGGCGTTTTGTTGTGCGCTACTAACATAATCAACACCTGCGTCGATTACGCCGTACAGTGTCACGCTGCTTTGGGCATGAGCCGCACCAGCGAATGCACCCAGTGCCGCGAGAGCAAGAAGTGACTTTTTCATTGATAATCTCCAAAAAGATTGGGAATGGATTTGGTAATTTATATGATCTAACCCTTGCGCAGCACGCAACTTAAGGCCCAAATAACCTGTAAGAAGCAGAAGCTGCACTTTAGCCGCCAACCTATGAATTTAGGTGGACTTGCCTGTACATAGGGTTAAATACTAACTTTACTGCTACAACTTCACTAGAAGTTAATATACTGTAACAAATTCATTCGCGAGGTAAAAGGAAAAGCTCTTTTACCTGTGGTGTATTCTTAATTTTTGTCACATTTACACAACAGCGGCCATATGCTTATATGGATCACGGCAAACTGCTGCAGCAGGGTGGTGTATGTGTTCTTAACGATGGGGGAAAGGCGGATGTTGGATCGTTTAATTGGCGAATTTGATCGAAGTCTGCGTGCGTTAACGGGCGTTGTGCGGGCTACGCGGTCCGTACCTCAAGGATTGGAGGAGGCCGCCGCGGCAGAATTATCCGCTGCGGAGAGAAAGCAGGCGGGGGCATTGATGCGGGTGAATCATACTGGAGAGATTTGCGCGCAAGCACTGTATCAAGCGCAAAAGCTGACGACTCAGTCGGCTCGACTTAAGGGCCATTTCGAGCGCGCTGCGCGTGAAGAAGAAGATCATCTTAGTTGGTTGGCGGAGCGCTTAGATGCCTTAGACGCGCGTCCGAGTTTGTTGAATCCGTTATGGTATGCCGGTGCTTTTGCAATCGGGTTGATCGCCGGTAAAATGGGGGATCGCATCAGCCTGGGTTTTATGGCGGAGACAGAGCGGCAAGTGGAGCAGCACCTGGAGCGTCATTTAGAGAAGTTGCCGCTTCATGATTATGCCTCGCGTGCGGTGGTTGAACAAATGCGGGTTGATGAGATTGCACACGGGCAAGCGGCAACCGAGGCCGGTGGCCAAGAGCTGCCGTTGTCGGTACGCCGTTTAATGAGAATGAGTTCACGCGTGATGACCTCTACCGCCTACTATATATAGCACGCTGCAAAGCGGTAAGCCTCGCTGCCGCTGATGTGCGCGCTAAATTTCTGCGCTGAGCCAGGGGGGGGGGCTTAAATAGGTTTTTTTTCGCTTTTGGCTCTCTCCACTCTTAATAAATTACTTTCACAAATCCTCGTATTTCTCTTATTTCAAAAGAGATTCTCTGTTTTGCTCTGAGTCGATTCCGCTAAGCTGTTGTTTTTTCTAATAAAAATCAAATAAAAAGCAGATGTCCTGCTTGACCATTGCGCAACCTTACTCTAAAGTGGGACAAAGTGTGAAAAAGTGCGCTTTTGTGTGATTTTTTCGCCAAAGGTTGCGTCAATGGGTGTAGTTAAGTAGTAGGAGCGCGGTGCCGCGCTCCAGGTTAGGAGAGGCGAGTGTTCCAAGGAGCGTCAGCGCTGACGCTCGATGCGAAAGGGCGGATGTCGATTCCGTCTCGTTATCGAGAGGCGTTGCAAGGACAAGCGGCAGGCCGGGTGACGGTGACCAAGCACCCGGACGGATGTTTGCTGCTTTTCACATTCGCTGAATGGGAGAGTTTTCGCGCCAAAATCGTCGCTCTACCTATGGATGCTCATTGGTGGCGTCGAATTTTCTTAGGGAATGCTTCTGAGGTCGAATTGGATGGCACAAACCGTGTGTTGCTGGCTCCTGAGTTGCGTAAAGCCGCAGCGCTGGATAAAGAGGTGATGTTGTTGGGCATGGGCGCTTGTTTTGAGATCTGGGATGCGCAGACTTATGCGGCGAAAGAACAGGCGGCGATGACGCAAGAAATGCCTGCTGCATTGAAGAACTTTACGTTCTGAAGCGATATTTTTTATGCAGGATTTGCAACATTGTACGGTGCTGCGCGAAGAGGCGGTGGATGCCTTGCTGTGGCGGCCCGATGGAATTTATATCGATGGCACTTTTGGGCGGGGTGGTCACAGCCAATTGTTGCTGAGGCGGCTTGGCGCGGCGGCGCGTTTGGTGGCTTTTGATAAAGATCCGCAAGCGTTGGCGGCGGCGCAGCAGATTACAGATCCGCGTTTTGAGATTGTGCATAGTAGTTTTGCTAGGTTGCGCGAAGAAATGGCGCAGCGTGGCATCCAGCAGGTCGCTGGGGTTTTATTAGATTTGGGCGTTTCTTCGCCGCAACTGGATGATGCTGAACGCGGTTTTAGTTTTCAAGCGGATGGGCCACTGGATATGCGGATGGATCCAAGCCGTGGCGAGTCGGCGGCACAGTGGTTAGCGCGTGTATCACAACCGCAACTAACGGAGGTCATACGGGATTATGGGGAAGAGCGGTTTGCTCAGCAGATTGCAAAAGCGATTATTGCGCGCCGTGAGCGGTTGGGACCGCTCACGCGTACCCGTGAGCTGGCCGAGGTCGTGGCCAGCGCCGTTAAAACTCGTGAACCGGGGAAAAACCCGGCTACGCGCACCTTTCAAGCTATACGGATTTACCTTAATCAAGAACTTGAAGAATTGGAAGTAGCGCTGGCAGCAGCTTTAACTTTATTAGAAGCAGGAGGGCGCTTGGTGGTGATCAGCTTTCATTCGCTTGAAGATAGGAAAGTTAAGCAATTTTTAAAAAAGCATGCACAAGCGCCGCGACTTGACCGTCGCTTGCCGCTGCGGGCGGCGGAGCTTCCAGCGCCATTACTTAAACTCCATGCACGCGTGCGCGCAAGTGCGGCTGAGATTGCTGAGAATCCTCGGGCCCGCTCAGCCTTGATGCGTTCTGCTGAAAGGATGGCGTGATGAGCCGCGTGCATTTACTGTTGCTCGGCGCACTGCTGATCTGCGCGTTATCGGTGATCAATGCAACCGATCAGCAGCGCCGTATCTTTATCGAACTCGATCTGGCCCAGGCGCAAGAGCGTCAGTTGCGCCAGGATTGGTCGCAATTGCAATATCAGCAAGGCGCTTTATCAAAAATTTCGCGCATCGAGAGCGTAGCGCAGCGCGCACTCAAAATGAGGCCGGTGACGTCCAGTTTGACGCATTATTTAACCCCTCAGGTCATCAATTTGGATGAGATTGAAGCCTTAAGTGGATCTAGGTTGCCCCAAAACGCTGTAAAACGCGCATCTCAATCCCCCGCTTCTTTTGAGAGGGGTGGCAGATGAGGCAGGTTTCGCCTAAAGCCATGCCGTTCTCGGCAAGTCCAGTGTTATTGCTGCGCTTGCCGGTATGGCGTTCAAAATTCGTCGTCTTTTTATTATTTCTTGGCTTTGCCGTGTTAGCTGTGAGAGCTTGGTGGATCCAGGGGTTGGGCAATGATTTTTATCAAAAACAAGGCGAGAGCCGCTATCAGCGCACATTGGCGTTACCGGCCACGCGTGGCAAGATTTTTGATCGCAATGGCGTGGTGTTGGCGACGAGCTTGCCGGTTCGGGCCATCTGGGCGATTCCAGAAGATGTGCCGGCTGAGCTGGCGGCTCCTAAGCTTGAGGCATTGAGTAAATTGTTGGGTTTGAGTCAGCCCGCGCTACGGCGCAAATTGGCCGAGGACAGAAGTTTTGTGTATCTCAAACGTCAAGTGCCGCTTGACGTGGCAGCGCAGGTGGCGGCGTTGGATGTGCCCGGGATCTATCAGCGTAAAGAATACCAACGGTTTTATCCAGAAGGAGAAATCACGGCGCATCTGGTTGGCTTTACCAATATTGAAGATGAAGGCCAGGAAGGGATTGAGCTCAGCATGCAAAAGCAGCTCATCGGCATGCCCGGGAGTCGCCGCGTGATTAAAGATCGCATGGGGCGCGTGGTGGAGGATGTGGATGAACTGGTGTCGCCGCGTGATGGACGTGATTTAACTTTATCAATTGATAGTAAATTGCAATATATCGCCTACAACGATTTGAAAGAGGCGGTGCAGCGTCACAAAGCTAAAGCGGGAGCCGCCGTGGTCCTGGATGCACGGACTGGCGAGGTGCTGGCATTGGTCAATTATCCGGCTTATAACCCGAATCGTCGGACCCAATTAACGGGCGCGCAGTTACGCAATCGCGTGTTGACCGATACCTTTGAACCGGGCTCGATTATGAAGCCGCTGACGCTGGCGCGCGCGCTTGACTTAAAGCGTGTAACGCCAACTACGCTGATTGACACAGCGCCTGGCCGTTATAAATTAGACCATGCAACGATCAGCGATAGCCGTGATTTTGGTCAATTGACGGTGGCCAAAGTATTACAAAAATCAAGCAATATTGGCACGACTAAAATCGCCTTGCAGCTCAAGCCGGAGGAGATGTGGGAAATGTTTACTAGTGTTGGTTTTGGACAGGCGCCGGAGATTAGTTTCCCGGGAGCGGTCGCTGGCCGCTTGCGGCCTTGGCAGCACTGGCGGCGGATTGAACAAGCAACCATGGCTTATGGGTATGGTATCTCAGTATCGTTGTTTCAAATAGCGCGTGCGTATACGGTATTAGCCCATGATGGGCAGTTATTGCCGCTCACGCTGTTTAAAAATTCTGAGGTTGGCGCTGGCGGGCATGAACCCATCGCCGGCGTGCAGGTTATTGCGCCGCAGACTGCGCGCCAAGTGCGTCAGATGCTTGAGGCGGTGATTGGGCCTGGCGGTACGGCACCGGATGCGCTGCTGGCTGACTACCGAGCGGGTGGCAAGTCGGGCACCGCGTATAAACATATTAAAGGCCAATACGATAAATCAAAATATCGTGCTTCGTTTGTTGGGATTGCGCCCATCTCGGCGCCGCGCATTATTGTGGCGATTTCGATCGATGAACCCCGTGCAGGCAAGCATTTTGGTGGCCAGGTCGCGGGACCGGTGTTCGCGGAGATTGCGAATGACACATTGCGCGCATTAAATGTGACCCCAGATAAACCGATTCCATTAATGGTGGCAGCACAGCATACCCAGCCGCAGCGCTTAGGAGTTAACCCATGAGCGGCACACACGGTTTATGCGTGGATCACCAAGTCGTGAGTACGCTGGAATATGTAATGAACTGGCTGCGTGCGCGGGTTCCGGCTGGCGCTCATTTATGCGCTGATAGCCGAGTGGTGCAGTCAGGCGATGTGTATTTAAGTTATGCCGTCATTGAAGCTGAACAGCGTCGTTATTTTAGCGAAGCAATCCAACAAGGAGCCAGCGCAATTCTGTGGCAGCCTGGCCAGTCGGAGGCAGCGCCGATCGGTTTGGTAGAGGCGGAAAATTTTGACGTGCCAACCTTAGCCATACCGAAGCTGACTGAATTGGCGGGCCCGATCGCGAGTGAATGGTATGGCGCGCCCAGTGAAACTCTATTTATTACGGGTGTGACCGGCACCAACGGCAAAACTTCTTGTAGCTATTGGATTGCGCAAGCCTTATCCGCGCTGGGGCGGCCATGTGCGCTGATGGGTACGTTAGGGAACGGCTTGGCGGATAAATTGGTGGCGACTGGCTTTACGACTCCCGATGCGCCTCAATTACAGCGTAGTTTAGCGCAGATGCGTAGCGCAGGTGCGCAAGCGGTTGCGATGGAAGTGTCATCGCACGGCTTGCACCAAGGACGAGTCAATGGGATTGCTTTTGATACAGCGATTTTCACCAATCTGTCGCATGATCACCTGGATTATCATCACACCTTAGAAAATTATGAAAACACGAAGGCGCGCCTATTCGATTGGCCGACCTTGCGCTGCGCCATTATTAACAGTGATGATCTAGCTGGAGTGCGTTTGCTGGCGCGGGTGCAAGGCAAGGTCCGCACGATTGCTTATAGTGTGGATGGAGGGACCACGACGCCTCAGCCATTCAAAGCAGATGGCGTACTGCGCGCGCAAGAGGTGCGTGCGCTGGCTGCTGGCACCGCCTTCAAAGTGGTTTCTAGTTGGGGGCAGGGTGAAGTGAGCGTGCCTATGCTAGGTACTTTCAATGTCAGTAATTTGCTGGCAGTGCTAGGCGCATTATTAGCAGCAGATGTGCCATTTGAGGTCGCGCTCGCTCAACTTGCGCATTTGGAGCCAGTCATTGGCCGGATGCAGCGCCTAGGCGGCAATCTAACCTTGAATGAACCGCTCGTGGTGGTTGATTATGCGCACACCCCGGATGCTTTAACCCAGGTTTTGGTTGCGTTGCGCCCAATCGTGAGCGCCCGTGGCGGAAGGTTGATCTGTGTTTTTGGCTGTGGCGGTAATCGAGATACAAGTAAACGCGCCTTGATGGGGGGCTGTGCCGAACGGCTGGCTGACGTAGTGGTGCTCACCAGCGATAATCCTCGTGATGAATCGCCGGCAGCGATCCTACAAGATATTTTACGGGGCATGTCTGATCCGGCACGCATTGAATGTACGGAAGATCGCGCGCGTGCTATTTTGCGCGTGATCCGCGCGGCGGCATCCAAAGATGTGATTTTGCTCGCCGGCAAAGGCCATGAGACAACTCAAGAAATACAAGGCCATAAATATCAATTTTCTGATCAAGATCACGTACGGCTGGCATTGGCGGCACGTGCGACGCAGCCGATGGGGAATCATCTATGAATCCATTGTCATTGCGTGAGGCGGCTCGGTTGATTGCGGGCGCGCAGATTTTGGGTGAGCCAGACGCGTATTTTGAGCGGGTTTGTACGGACAGCCGCAGCGCAGGACCCGGTGATCTTTTCGTTGCTCTGAAGGGCGAGCGTTTTGACGGACACGATTTTTTAGCGGAGGTGGCCGCGCGTGGAGTGGCTGCACTCCTGGTCTCGCGCCCGACCGGTCAGATCTCTTTACCCACTTTACAGGTGCCTGATACGCATGGCGCGCTTGGCGCGCTTGCGCATGGCTGGCGTCGCAAATTTGAGTTGCCATTAGTCGCTGTGACAGGCAGCAATGGTAAAACCACCGTTAAAGAAATGATCGCTTCAATTTTTGCCGAAGCGGTGGGGGAAGAAGGGCGGCTTGCGACACGTGGCAACTTCAATAATGACATAGGGTTACCGCTTACTTTATTGCGTTTAAATGCGGCGCATCAACTCGCCGTGGTGGAGCTTGGTGTGAACCACCCGGGTGAAACGGCGCATCTCGCTGCTCTCACCGAACCGACCATCGCGTTGATTAACAATGCGCAACGCGAGCATCAAGAATTTATGGTCAGTGTGGAGGCGGTTGCACGCGAGCATATGAGTGTATTGCAGGCCTTGCCAGCGCATGGGGCGGCGGTATTTCCGGCAGACGATGTCTATGCACCGCTTTGGCGCGCTGCCGCGCAAGGACGGCAGATCATTGATTTTGCCCTGACGAGTGAGGCTGCAGTCAGTGGCGTACTGCGCGCCGAGAGCCCACTTCAAGTGCGGACAAGCCAAGGCCAATTCGAACTTACTTTACCGGTGTTGGGTGTCCATAATGCACGCAATGCATTGGCTGCTACTGCTGCCGCGCTGGCAGCTGGAGTTGGGCTGGAAGTGATTCGGTGCGGTCTGGAAAAATTCCGGCCAGTGAGTGGCAGGTTGGTGGCTAAGGTGGCGCGGGTTGCGCCATTAGCGGGAGCCATCATCATCGATGATAGTTACAACGCTAATCCGGATTCAATGCGGGCTGCCATTGATGTGCTCGCAACGCGCGCAGCGCCACGCATATTGGTGATGGGGGCAATGGGCGAAGTCGGGCAGCACAGCGTAGTTTTTCACCATGAAGTGGGCATTTATGCGCGTGAGTGCGGGATTGATGTGCTCTATGCATTAGGCGATGCTACGCGCCCGGCCTGTCACGCATTTGGTGCGCAGGCTAAGCATTTCAGCAGCGCTGAAGAATTAATCGAACACCTTTTATCGGCGGGGTTTGGCGCCCATGCTACCGTGCTTGTTAAAGGTTCGCGTTTTATGAAAATGGAACGCATTGTGGCAGCGTTAAGCGCTGAGTCGACTGAGGGCCAAACGCCCGTTTTACATTAAGAGGACATTAAGACGATGCTACTTTGGCTCGCGCATTGGCTACAAAACGACGCAAGCTTTTTGCGCGTAATCAATTACCTGACTTTGCGCGCGGTCATGGCCGCTATTACCGCTTTGGTAATCGGTTTAGTGTGCGGTCCGTGGGTGATTCGCAAGTTAACGCGACTCAAAATAGGCCAAGCGGTACGCCAAGATGGGCCGAGCACGCATTTGGTCAAAGCGGGTACGCCCACGATGGGTGGCGTGTTGATTTTGCTGGCGATTGCGATTTCGACCTTATTATGGGCTGATTTAACCAATCGTTTTGTTTGGATTGTCATGCTCGTTACGTTTGGCTTTGGCTTGATTGGCTGGGTCGACGATTATCGTAAAGTGGTGCATAAAGACCCGCGCGGCATGTCGTCGCGAGAGAAATATGGCTGGCAATCGTTGATTGGCCTTTTTGCTGCGGTATATCTTGCTTGTAGCGTATCAGAAGCCAGTAATGTGCCGGTTTTTGATTTTTTTATGGCGTGGGTGCGCAGTGGTCTATCGGTTGATCTGCCGGCGCGTGCTGACTTGCTGCTGCCGTTTGTTAAATCGATCAGTTATCCATTAGGTTTATATGGCTTCATTACGCTCACTTACTTTGTGATTGTGGGGGCTAGCAATGCCGTAAATTTAACCGATGGCTTAGATGGTCTAGTCATTATGCCGGTGGTGTTAGTGGGTGGGGCATTAGGTATTTTTGCGTATGTGATGGGGAGTGCGGTCTATTCAAAATATTTGTTGTTTCCTCATATTCCGGGCGCTGGGGAGTTATTGATTTTTTGCGCGGCGATGGGGGGCGCGGGCTTGGCTTTCCTTTGGTATAACACGTATCCCGCCCAGGTTTTTATGGGCGATGTGGGTGCGCTGGCGCTAGGTGGCGCTTTAGGCACGGTGGCGGTGATTGTACGCCAGGAAATCGTACTTTTTATCATGGGCGGTATCTTTGTTGCCGAAACTTTGTCCGTGATCTTGCAAGTCACCTGGTTTAAATACACCAAACGGCGCTACGGCGCGGGGCAGCGTTTACTCAAGATGGCGCCACTCCATCATCATTTTGAATTGTCTGGTTGGCGCGAAACTCAGGTCGTAGTGCGTTTTTGGATTATTACGTTGATGCTGGTTTTAATCGGTCTCTCTACGCTTAAATTGCGGTAAAGAAAGGGTGACAATGTTTGGCGATTTTCGACAACCTGCTGTATTAGTGCTAGGTCTGGGCGCTTCGGGCCTGGCCTTGGCGCGTTGGTGCGCGCGCTATGGTTGCCGGGTGCGGGTCGCTGATACGCGGGCCGCGCCGCCTCAACTCGCGGCGTTCAAAGAAGAGCGGATCGAGGCGGAGTTGATCTGCGGCGAGGTCACTCCGGCCTTACTCGATGGCATTGAATTAATTGCGCTTAGCCCAGGCATTTCACCCAGGCATACGGAGTTTGCCGCGCTCCTTGAAGAGGCGCATGTGCGTGGCCTACCGCTGTGGGGCGAGCTCGAATTTTTTGCGCAAGCGCTGCGCGCACTGACAACAGAGGCTTATCGGCCGAAACTCATCGCCATTACCGGCACCAATGGCAAAACCACAACGACGGCGCTTACGGGTTTGTTGTGCGAACGGGCCGGCCATCGCGTGAGCCTGGCTGGCAATATTGGCCCACCGTTGCTTGAGCGCTTAGCGGCTGCTCTTAGCGCGGATCTATTACCGGAAATTTGGGTGCTGGAACTCTCCAGTTTTCAGTTAACCAGTGCTTATACATTTGCACCGGATGCCGCGGCGATACTCAATATCACACAAGATCATTTGGATTGGCATCCGAGCTTTGAGCACTATGCCGCCGCTAAAGGCCGTATCTTTGGGGCTCATACAGTGCGTATTTTGAATCGTGACGATGCGAACACGATGGCGCTGGCGCAAAGTTCTGGCTGGATCAGCGAAGAGACTGAAAAAAATCTGCCTAGCGTAACGCCTAAAACCGCTGGCGTGATGACTTTTGGACTCGATGCGCCGCGCCGCAGTGGTGATTACGGCCTACTGCACGAGAATGGCATGACTTGGCTAGCGGTGGCTGAGTCGGTGGTGGAGCGTAGCGCGCCGACATCCGCGCGCGCACGAGCGGGTATCGAAAATGAGATTGTGGTCAAAAGATTAATGCCGGTTGAAGCACTGCGTATTCGCGGTTTGCATAATGCGGCGAATGCATTGGCTGCGTTGGCATTATGTCGCGCGCTTGAGCTTCCTCTCGCAAGCCTGATGCACGGCCTGCGTGAATATCGCGGCGAGCCGCATCGGGTTGAGACGATTTGTGCTTTAAACGGGGTTGAGTTTATTGACGACAGTAAAGGAACGAATGTCGGCGCAACCGTGGCCGCGCTCAATGGCTTAGCGCGCCGGATTGTATTAATTGTAGGCGGGGATGGCAAAGGGCAAGATTTTACTCCGCTGGCGACGCCGGTTGCCCGTTGGTGCCGCGCCGTGATGTTGATCGGTCGCGATGCTCCGCGTTTGCGCCAGGCTTTGGCTGGGACGGGTGTACCGCTGACCGAATGCGCAACGCTAAGCGAGGCAACGCACGCAGCCGCTCGTATGGCTCAAACGGGTGAAATCGTCCTATTGTCGCCTGCTTGCGCCAGTTTTGACATGTTTCGAGATTACCGCCATCGGGCGCAGGTATTTCGGCAGGCCGTTGAAGAGTTAGCCAGCGCTTGCGGAGTCGCTCTATGAAGATGCTTGAATATGATGCGCCGTTAATGTGGGTCGTAATTGCGCTGCTGGGGCTGGGGTTAGTTATGGTGTACTCAGCGTCGATTGTGATGCCGGATGCACCAAAATACGCATCCTATCAGGCGAATCATTTTTTATTGCGGCACGTTATATCGTTGTTATTGGGCGGGTTTGCTGCATTTTGCGTATTTTGGGCGCCGCTTAAACTTTGGGATCGGTTTGCCTCTAAGTTTTTCTTGTTCGCGTTGGCGTTGCTCGTGATTGTGTTGATTCCCCCGTTTGGCAAGGGCGTGAACGGTGCCCATCGCTGGCTTGCGCTGGGGCCACTCAATCTCCAACCGTCCGAGATTATGAAACTCGCGGTGACGGTCTATGCGGCGAATTACACCGTGCGTAAACAAGCGTTAATGCATAGTTTCGGCCAAGGGTTTTTGCCCATGGCGTTGGCGGTGAGCTGTATCGGAGCGTTGTTATTGCTTGAGCCTGATATGGGGGCTTTTATGGTCATCGCGGTGATTGCGATGGGCGTGCTGTTTCTGGGCGGGGTGGATGGTAAATGGTTTGGTGGGATTGCGTTAACCGTGGTGGGGACTTTTACGCTGTTGATTTGGCTATCGCCCTGGCGGCGTGAACGCATTTTTGCCTACCTGAATCCGTGGGATGACCGTTATGTGCAGGGTAAAGCTTACCAATTGACGCATTCGTTGATTGCTTTCGGTCGTGGTGAATGGTTCGGCGTCGGGTTAGGGGGCAGTGTTGAAAAGCTCAATTACTTACCCGAAGCCCATACGGACTTCATCCTTGCGGTGATTGGCGAGGAATTTGGCTTTCTAGGCGTATTAATCGTGATTGCGCTGTTTTATTGGATGGTGCGGCGCGCTTTTGAAATCGGCCGTCAAGCGCTGGTGCTAGATCGCGTATTTGCAGGGCTAACCGCCAAAGGCATTGGTTTATGGCTAGGGGCCCAGGCTTTTATCAATATGGGGGTGAATCTTGGTTTGCTGCCGACTAAAGGCTTAACCCTGCCACTGGTGAGCTATGGCGGCTCAGGTATTTTGCTTAATTGTATTGCGCTGGCGTTATTGATGCGGGTTGACTATGAAAATCGTTTCTTGATGCGCGGAGGAAAAATATGAGTAATACGCGCACCTTGTTAATTGTGGCGGGAGGTACCGGGGGGCATGTGTTTCCAGGGCTAGCTGTGGCTCATCGGATGCGCCGTCATGGTTGGCATGTCATCTGGCTTGGCAGTCCAGTGGGGATGGAGGCCGCACTGGTACCTAAACACGGTATCCCAATTGAGTTCGTGCATTTTAGCGGGTTGCGCGGCAAGGGCTTGCTCACCAAACTTATGCTGCCTTTTAATTTGCTGTGCGCGGCTTGGCAAAGTTGGCGTGTGTTAGCCAAAGTGAAACCGGCAGTAGTGCTCGGGATGGGCGGTTACATTAGTTTTCCAGCGGGCGTGATGGCTGTGCTGAGTGGCTGTCCGTTTATTTTGCATGAGCAAAACTCAATTCCTGGCTTGGCTAATCGTGTACTCGCCAAGATTGCGCGGCGTGTGTTGGTGGCGTTCCCAGAGGTCTTGCCGCGCGCTGAATGGACTGGCAATCCGTTGCGTGATGCGCTCATTGGCTTGCCTGAGCCAGCGCAACGTTATGCGCAGCGCAGCGGGCCTTTACGTTTGCTCGTGGTAGGTGGCAGCTTAGGCGCGGCGGCGTTGAATGAAGTTGTACCACGTGCCTTAAGCACTTTAGCGCCACACGAGCGGCCGCATGTGGTGCATCAAGCTGGTGTGCGGCAGATTGACGCTTTGCGTGCTAATTATGCCGCTGCAGGCTTGCATGATCAGGTGCAAATCGAGTTAACGCCATTTATTGAGGATATGGCACAAGCCTATGCCCAGGCCGATTTAGTCATTTGTCGCGCGGGTGCGATGACGATTGCTGAAATTGCGGCGGTAGGGGTCGCTGCGCTGTTGGTGCCGTTTCCACATGCAGTTGATGATCATCAAACAACGAATGCGGCTTTCTTAGCTACCCGTGAGGCGGCCCTGATGATCCAGCAACGCGATTTATCGGCCGCCAAGCTGGCGCTTTGGCTTAAGGCCCAAACCCGTGAAGCGCTGAGCCAAATGGCAGGGCGTGCGCGTCTGCTGGCTAAGTCAGATGCAGCTGAGCAAGTGAGCAAAATTTGTTTAGCGGTGGCTGACCGCAAGCGGGGGCAGCCATGAAGCATGCTGTCAAAAACCTGCATTTTATTGGCATTGGCGGTTCGGGCATGAGCGGCATTGCCGAAGTGCTCTTAAACCTGGGATATGGTGTTAGCGGTTCAGATTTAAACCGAACTGCAGTCACGGATCGGTTAATGGCTTTGGGTGCGCACATCGTCTTTGGCCATCGGGAGGCCCATATTGGAAACGCTAACGCGGTGGTGGTGTCGAGCGCAGTGCGAGCGGATAACCCGGAAGTACGGGCCGCCCGTCAACGGGGCATTCCACTGGTGCCACGTGCCGCGATGCTCGCCGAATTGATGCGCTTAAAGCAAGGGATTGCGATCGCTGGCACGCATGGCAAAACCACCACCACGAGTTTAGTAGCAAGTGTCTTGGCGCGGGGTGGGCTTGATCCAACCTTTGTGATTGGCGGGCGTTTAAATAGTGCGGGGGCGAACGCGCGGCTTGGGAGCGGAGATTTTATTGTGGCTGAGGCGGATGAATCAGACGCTTCTTTTTTGAATCTGTTTCCGGTGATTGAAGTCATCACCAATATTGATGCAGACCATATGGAAACATATGGGCATGATTTTGTGAAACTGAAGCAGGCTTTTATCGAATTTACGCAGCGTTTGCCATTTTATGGGATTGCGGTGCTCTGTATTGACGATCCGCATGTGCGTGAGATTCTGCCGGCAGTGACTAAGCCCATCGTGCGTTATGGGCTGTCAGAGCAAGCGCAGATCCGGGCGGTGGATATTTGTGCCGATGCGGGCCGCATGCGCTTTACCGTGTTGCGCGAAGATGCCGCGCCCTTGGCGATCGAGTTGAATTTGCCGGGTACGCATAATGTGCGTAACGCTTTAGCGGCGATTGCAATTGCTACGGAATTAGAGGTTGCCGATGAGGCGATTTGCCAAGCGTTGGCGCAGTTTTCTGGCGTAGACCGCCGCTTTCAGCGCTACGGAGAAATACCGCTAAGCGGCGGCGGCAGTTATACCTTGATTGACGATTATGGTCACCATCCAGTCGAAATGGCGGCCACGCTTGAGGCAGCGCGTAACGCTTTTGTTGGGCGGCGGCTCGTGCTGGCCTTTCAGCCGCATCGTTTTACACGTACCCGTGATTGCTTTGATGATTTTGTGCGAGTGCTGTCTAGCGTGGATGCGCTCATTCTGAGTGAAGTTTATCCAGCAGGTGAAGTGCCTATTGCTGCTGCCAATGGGCAGGCGCTGGTGCGCGCTATTCGTGCGCTAGGCAGGATGGAACCTGTATTTACCGAGGTTATCGAAGCGTTGCCCGAGGCGATTACTCGCCTGGCGCAAAACGGCGATGTCGTGATTACGATGGGTGCTGGCTCAATGGGCTGCGTTCCGGTGTGGCTGACGCAGCCGCGTACTGAAATTGAAGGTATGAGATAGGGTAACCATGGATCCGAAAGTATTTGGCAAAGTAGCCGTGTTATATGGTGGCGCATCCGCAGAACGTGACGTGTCGCTGAATTCTGGTCAGGCCGTATTAGCGGCGCTGCGCGCGCGCAGCGTCGATGCGTGGCCCTTCGATCCTTGCGCACGGTCGCTTTTTGCGCTCAAAGAAGAGGGCTTTACGCGCGTGGTTAACATGCTGCATGGGGGCGAGGGCGAGAATGGCGCGCTGCAAGGTGCACTGCAATATCTTGGCATTCCATATACCGGTTCCGGAGTGCTGGGTTGCGCTTTGGCCATGGATAAAGTGCGCAGTAAATCGATCTGGCGGGATAACGGCATTCCCACGCCCCCGTTTGCAGTTGTGCTGCGCGGCGAAAACTATGCAGTGCGAGCGCAAGAAATGATCACCCAACTGGGGTTGCCGATTTTCGTGAAAGCAGCTCATGAAGGCTCAAGCATTTCCATTATTAAAGTCAAAACAGCGGATCGCTTGGCGGCGGCCTTGGAAGAAGTTGCGCGCCATGAGCCTGTTGTATTGGCTGAAAAAGGCATCGACGGAGGTGGGGAATATACGATATCCATTGTCGAAGGTCTTGATTTGCCGATCATAAAAATCATCCCCGCTGGGGAATTTTATGATTACCACGCCAAATATATTGCTGAAGACACCCAATATATTATTCCTTGCGGACTCGCCGGCGCGGAGGAAAAACGTTTGCAAAAACTTGCCCTACAGGCTTTCAAAGTGCTCGGTTGCAACGGTTGGGGACGGCTGGATTTAATGCTTGATGCCAACGGCCAAGCCTGGTTTTTAGAGGTGAATACGGCCCCAGGCATGACGAGCCATTCGCTGGTGCCCAAAGCGGCTGCTGCGCTCGGGCTCAGTTATGAAGACCTGGTGTGGCAAATCCTGTCTTTGACTTTGGTTTAAAGAGATCAGATCCGTATGTGGCGCAACTTTCGTCAACTTAACTTACTGGCTAACTTGCTTGGCGCATGTGGGGTGTTGATATTGTTGATGAGTTTAGCGTCTTGGTTAAATCGGCAGCCGATTTTTGCGCTGCGCGCGTTGCGGATTGAGGGTGCAACTAGCCATCTTAGTCTGCAAGGTGCGCGAGCCATCATCAGTCAATTACGCGGCAATTTTTTTACGTTGGATTTGGATGCTGCGCGCGCCGCTTTTGAATCTATGCCGTGGGTGCGCCACGCGAGCGTGCGGCGGATTTGGCCAAATCGGCTCACGGTCACGCTCGATGAATATACGCCACTTGGCACTTGGGGCAATGATTGGCTGGTTAGTACTCAAGGTGAGCGTTTCAGCGCCAATCTGGCAGAAGCCGGCGACGATTTACCGGTTTTTAATGGGCCGCCGGGTAGCGAGCAGCAGGTGGTTGCGCGCTATCACGATTTTAAGCGTTGGCTTGTGCCGCTGGGTTCGCGCGTGCAAGAGGTCACTTTGTCGCCCCGCTACGCTTGGAGCGTTGAACTGGCGAACGGCATGAGCATTGAATTGGGGCGTGAGCCAAGTGGAGATTTGAATGAGGACACGCTTGCTCAACGTTGCAGCCGTTTGGTGGCTGCCTGGCAATACTTAATCCAACAATGGGGAACCCAGATCGAATATGTCGACTTGCGCTATCCAAATGGCTTTGCGGTGCGTGTGGCGGGGATGCAATTTGCGCCTCCTGGGGAATAACGGTACCGTGCTTAAAGCGGCTGGACCTTTAATTATTACTGCTTTAATTTGACTTTATGAAAGATTATCAAGACCTATTAGTTGCACTCGATATTGGCACTTCGAAGGTGGTCGCCGTAGTGGCTGAGCAAAAGAGCGAGGGTCGCTACGAAGTGATTGGTCTTGGCCAAAGTGAATCGAAAGGGCTTAAAAAAGGCGTGGTAGTCAATATTGAAGCCACCGTGCAGTCCATTCAGCGCGCCCTAGAAGAAGCCGAGCTCATGGCTGATTGCAAAATCACGAATGTGTTCACGGGCATTGCCGGTAGCCATATCCGCAGTTTTAATTCAAGCGGAATGGTGGCGATTAAAGATAAGGAAGTGACACCGGCCGATGTTTCACGCGTGATCGAAACTGCAAAAGCCATCAATATTCCGACCGATCAGCAAGTCCTGCATATCCTCACGCAGGAATTCATTATCGATGGGCAAGAAGATGTGCGGGAACCGATTGGCATGAGCGGAATTCGGCTAGAGGTCAAAGTGCATATCGTGACAGGTGCAGTCTCAGCGGCGCAAAACATCGTCAAATGCGTGCGCCGGTGCGGGCTCGAAGTGAATGACTTGGTTTTACAGCCTTTAGCATCAAGCCTTGCGGTGCTGACCGAAGATGAGAAAGAGCTCGGCGTAGCCTTAGTGGATATTGGCGGCGGTACGACGGATATCGCTATTTTTGCGGAAGGCGCAATCCGGCACACGGCGGTTATTCCGATTGCGGGTGACCAAATCACCAGCGATATTGCGATGGCTTTACGCACGCCTACGCCAGATGCAGAAGATATTAAAGTGCGCCACGGCATTGCGAAGCAAGTACTGGCTGATCCAAATGAAATGATTGAAGTGCCTGGGCTGGGCGAACGCGGTCCGCGCATGTTATCGCGGCAGGCGTTAGCGGCCGTCATCGAGCCGCGCATTGAAGAGCTTTTTTCACTCGTACAGCAGGTGTTGCGCGAATCGGGTTATGAAGAATTATTGTCTTCCGGCGTGGTGTTAACGGGTGGCGCAGCGTTGATGCCTGGCATGATCGAATTAGGCGAAGATATTTTTTTGAAACCGGTAAGAGTTGGCGTTCCGCACTATATAGGCGGGTTAGCCGATGTCGTGCGCAGCCCACGTTACGCAACTGCGATGGGGCTTTTGCTTGAAGGCCAGGCACAGCGGAGTAGGGGTCGTAAAGTTGCCGTACGCGCGGGCTCGGCGGCACAAATTTGGGCGCGCATGAAAGAATGGTTTTTACGCAGTTTCTAAAAAAAATGAACAGGGAAGAGTGGGGTTGTAGATGCAGCAGCAAAGCGGTGGCTTGAACGACTTTTAAGCATTGAGAAGCCAGTAGGAATTTAAGGTTTAAATTAATTTATTTTGTTGGAGAGTTACCATGGAATTTGAAATGCTGGAAACAGAAACCAGTGGCACCATCATTAAGGTGGTAGGCGTTGGCGGGGCTGGCGGCAATGCGGTACAGCACATGATTAATCGCGGTGTGCAAGGAGTCGATTTTTTGTGCATGAATACAGACGCGCAAGCGCTGATGCGTTCACAAGCCGCGCATGTGATTCAACTTGGTAAAACCGGCTTAGGCGCTGGGGCTAAACCTGAGGTGGGGCAAGCTTCCGCCGAAGAAGCGCGTGAGCGCATCATGGATTGTTTGCGTGGCGCCCATATGGTTTTTATTACCGCTGGTATGGGCGGGGGTACGGGCACGGGCGCTGCGCCCGTAGTGGCGAAAATTGCTAAGGAAATGGGGATTTTGACCGTCGGCGTAGTCTCGAAGCCCTTTGAGTTTGAAGGGGGCAAACGGATGCGCATTGCTGAGGCAGGTTCGCAAGCGCTTGAAGCTGAAGTGGATTCATTAATTGTTGTGCTCAATGACAAATTGTTTGAAGTCATGGGCGATGATGCTGAAATGGATAAATGTTTTCAGTGCGCGGATGACGTGCTCCATAACGCTGTCGCGGGCATTGCGGAAATCATCAATGTCGAAGGTTTAGTCAACGTTGACTTTGAAGATGTGAAAACCGTTATGGGCGAACAAGGTAAGGCGATGATGGGCACCGCTACGGTAACCGGGATTGATCGTGCCCGTGTAGCGGCAGAACAGGCGGTGGCGAGTCCATTGCTAGAAGGGGTGGATTTGTCAGGTGCGCGCGGTGTGCTCGTGAATATCACGGCGAGCCGCTCATTACGCTTGTCTGAAACGCGCGAAGTCATGAATACCATCAAAAGCTACGCGGCTGAAGATGCGACGGTTATTTTTGGCACGGTTTATGATGATGCAATGGGCGAGGCGCTGCGCGTAACCGTAGTCGCGACGGGTTTAGGTCGGGCGCACAAAAAAGTGCAAGCGGTGCCCATGACGCTATTAAAAACTGGAACGGATAATGTGCCGGTTAATTTGGTTCATACCCCATTGTCGAACACCACTGATTATGGTGCATTTGAGACCCCTGCCGTTTGGCGCAGCTCGCGTGAAACAGCATCCGCTCATGTTAGCGCGCTAGAGAAAAAAGGCGTGGATCGATATGATATTCCAGCTTTTTTGCGTAACCAGGCGGATTGACGCGCAGCGCCGACGCGTGCTTTGCCCTAAGCGCCACTATGACGAAGAGCAAACGGGTGTCTACCCTAGTTTGCTCTTCGTAACAGGGCCCAACAGTTTGATCAAAGTAAATAGGATGAATTGAGTATAATTCAACTATTAGTTCAATGTTTTCGATTATAAATATTAAATATGCTAAAGCAGCGCACCATCAAATCAATTGTCAAAACCATTGGCATCGGATTGCATTCTGGTCGGAAGGTCGAGCTTACGCTCCGTCCTGCTGCAGCGCATACGGGTATCGTGTTCACGCGCATTGATCTGATGCCGCCAGTTGGAATCCAAGCTTTGGCAACCAGCATCGGCGATACTCGGCTCGCTTCGGTGCTGCAAAAAGAAGGGGTGCGCATCTCGACCATTGAACATCTTATGTCTGCTTGTGCCGGGCTCGGGATTGATAATCTTTACGTAGACGTGACCGCTGAAGAAATTCCAATTATGGATGGCAGTGCCGCTTCGTTTATCTTTTTATTGCAGTCCGCTGGCATTGAAGAGCAAAACGCGGCTAAGAAATTCATCAAAATTAAACGGCGCGTTGAGGTACGCGAGGGTGATAAATTTGCCTGCTTTGAGCCATACTCTGGCTTTAAGCTCAAATTTACGATTGACTTCCACCATCCTGCGGTTGACAAAACCGGTCAAGAACTCGTGGTTGATTTTGCTGACACCTCCTATGTGCGGGAGATAGCGCGCGCGCGAACATTTGGCTTTGCGCATGAAGTTGAAGCGATGCGCGAATTGGGTTTAGCGCGAGGCGGCAGTATGGATAACGCAATTGTGCTGGATGAATACCGCATCTTAAACAACGATGGATTACGTTATGAAGATGAATTCGTAAAGCACAAAATGCTGGATGCGATTGGAGATCTATACGTGGCGGGCCACCCGTTGTTGGCTTCTTATGCGGCGTATAAATCCGGGCATAAGCTTAACAATGCATTATTACGCGAGCTCTTTGCGCATGAAGATGCGTATGAGATTGTGACCTTTGAGGATTCTCGCAAAGCGCCGCGTGGCTTTGCTTTTGATGTGCAGACGGCTTTTGCGTGATTTCTTGTAGCGCATAAGCTCTGACACAACGCTTGCAGTTAAAGCGGGCTTCTCTTGGGCGGGTTGGCGGCCAATAGAGAATCGAATATTTCACCTCGATTTATCTGCTGCGCAAGGTCGCGTGCAGTTAAACCTTGCGCATCTTTAATAGTTGGGTCCGCGCCCGTTGCAAACAGTAGTTGAATAACCTCCAGCTTCATATGTTCTGCACTTATTGCTGCGTGTAGAGGGGTTCTTCCCTGATGATCCTTTGCGTTTATATTTGCCCCAGCATTGATGAATACCTGAGTTACATTGAGGCTATTTGCCGCCGCGCTATGCAAAGGGGTTTTTCCTTGATTGTCCCGCGCGTCTAATTTCGCATGGTACTGGAGTAAAAGTAGGGCGGAATCAACACGATTTCCTTCGGCAGCCAGATGCAATGCACTTTCACCCTCTTGATTAAATGCATTTGGATTGAAGTGTTCCTGCAAAAGCTCGTGCAGGAAACGCGGGTCATGGCCTATGCAAGAGGCCCAAATAATGGGGTGCGATACCTCATCTTCATCTTCATCGCTATGATATATATCATCATGGATGAATCCCCTACTTTCAAGCATCGCCTTAAAATCAAAGAGTCTTGAAGGATCTGAGCGAAGCAGCGCATCATAAGTCCAAAGAACTCCATCTCGCATGCTTTCAGGAGAAATTTGCAGAAACTTTTCTCCATCGAATTTGGGTTTTTGGCTAAGAAGTAAAAGCAAATGTTTAAAAACATGAGAGCTCTGCTCAGGCGCTAATGGTTGAGCGGAGAGAGCCCCCCCTTCTGCTCCTGTATCGCTTTTGCACCACTCAAAATCGACCAGATGCTGTCGCGTGATAACTGGATGATCTGGATTGATAGAGCAAAGTAGTGTGACGGCTTTATTAACGTGTTTTTGATCAATGTGTTGCGCAAGAATAGCTTCGATGAGTGGACGCAATGGGGGGCATTGCGTGAAAGCTGCGGCTCCTTCTTCGCTACATAAAAACTCATGTATCGGTTTGTTTGCTAAAGCTTTTTTTGAGAGTATGGCGCTAAAAAGTGAATCTAACAAGGAGTGTGCTGCAAGCGCGTTGAGTCCTTCCTCAGAAAAGTAGAAAGTATAAATTTTTTCACTTATTACATTCGAAGAAACTTGCTGTGCAATAACACTTTTGATTAATTCATTTAACGGGGAATACTGTTTAAGTGCAATGTTTTCTTCTTCATTAAGATCTGCATTTTTTCCGACTTGTTTAAACGCCTTTTCCCTTTCTTGGATCAGTATTTCTTGTCCTGCTGGAGAGCTTAGAAAATGATGTATATGCTCACTACCTGCGTTTGAAAGAATATCCTTTGACAGGATATTTTTGATGAGTGTATTTAAAGATGGACTTTTATCAAGGGCGGTTTTTCCTTCTTCAGAACAGAGCAGAGAATATATGCGCTCGCCATTTTCCTTTGAGAAAGACCATTTTAAAATAGTGTTTTTGATCAGATCATTGAGTGACGGATATTCTTCAAAAACCTTTCTCCCTTCCTTAGAACACAATAAATCGTGTAGTTGCTCACTATCCTCTGCAGAGAAAGGGCGCTCTGTAAGCATGTTTTGAACGAGTTTTTTTAAGGCGGGGTAGCGGTCGATAATTTTTACATCATTCTTAGGAAACAAAAGATGATTTATTTGCGGGCTGTCTGAATAAGGTCTTAACAGGGCGAGCTGTGCCTCATCAAATTGTTTTTTGGCCCAACGGTTTGCTTGCCCGAATTTGGCTCTGCCTTCTGGCGATGTTTTTAATAGAATAGGCGTTATAACCTCAGTCGGCAAATTTTCCAATGATGTTTTTGCTGGTTTAGATGACGAATTTTGATTTATTAATGCGGATGCTGGTTCAGTCGCCTGGCTTCTTCTTGATGTTTTTGTTCGTTTAGGCGACGAATCTTGATCGTTTTCCTCCGCTAATCTTTTGCTGTTGCTCGAGATAGGCTTAGTGATTTTATTTCCTAACATATGGAGTCCGCTCTAAAAATGGGCTGCGCATGTAATGTGATGCATGGTTGCATGCAATATATTGCTATAGAGCGTGATTGAATGCTGAATGCTAACGAAGAATTCTCAAGAGAAACGCAGGAAATAGGGGGGGCGTCAATAACGGATTTCCTGAATTGAAGTCGTGCAAATACAGATAAGGTTAATGGCTGGGGGTTAATTCCTGCTGCCTAATGACTGCGGGAAGCCGCTTAGGGGCTTTGATACGCAACTGCTTATTGACACTCATGCGGCCGAACACGACTTCAATGCTTGAGATCGGCACGCCGAATTCTCTTGCAAGAAAGCGCACGATATGATCGGTTGCCTTGCCGTTGCAAGGCGTAGCCGTGATACTGACCTTGAGCTGATGCCCTTTAATTTGGCCAATAGTATTTTGTTTTGCGCTTGGCTTGCCGAGAATATTCAGGATGAGTGTATTGCCCTCCCAGGAAAAAAACGAACGCTGCATTGTATGACACGCTCCGTTGGTTCCTGGGTTGACTGGGTTACGTTTCATGGCGCCATCCTGACTCCCTGAAGCTAGCCACTCGCGGAAAAGCGACGCTCCTCACTTCCTGAGCATGGCTTTCAAGTTCACAGAAAGGCTTGAGCTCATGAGGTCTGCCGCGAGGCTATATATTTTGACAGAGCAATTCTCGCTTCCTACAGCCAAGTAACGGCCATTTGGCGTGAATGCGATCGCATGTGTCGAATCATCAAGTGATAAGCGCGAGTGTGCTGGTATATCAGTCGTAGTTGACCAGGTGTTAACGTTTCCATTGCAGCTCACAAGCCATTTGCCGTCTGGTGAGAATGCAACACGGTTCATGGTGGACCCATGCAGAGCCTGTCTGAGCGTGGGTAGATAAGAGAACGTTTGTTTAAGGGTAGGCACATCCGTTTGGATTGACCACATTTGGGCGGTGCCATTGGCATTGCCTGCGGCTAACCACTTACTGTCTGGAGAAAACGTCACAGAGGTTACGTTTTCAGCTGAAAGCATGCGTAAGAGTTTAGGCGTTTTGGTTTTTAAAGTGTCAGAGTCGATTGACCATAGCCCAATCTTGCAGCCAGAGTAAGCAGCAAACCATTGTTTATTGGGCGAAAGTGCAATATTTTCCAGTGTGCGGTGAGGCTCCGACGTATGTATGTGCTGTTGTAAAACCTGAGCGATGCCGGGCCGCAGCTCTTCAGCTACTGCTAGCCAGCTAGTTGCATTAAGCGAATAACAGTAAGCTGAAGGCTTGGTTTTGAGTGGAATGGAAATTGGCTTAAAGTCAGTTTCTTTAAGTTTAGCTGGCGTAGATTGCCGCCAGGAGCCAATTGCCTGCGTCGCGTGCTCCACTGGATTGTCGTTAAAGGGGGAGTCTAAACGAGGTGCTGATTCAGAATGAGCTTCAGGAACAGGCGACGTATTATGGTTGAACGCATAAGTGCGCAGAGTAGAATAGGCCGATTGAAGTAAGCTTAGAGGACTCAATAACATGAATGATTCCTGAATAAAAACCGTTAATTTAGAGTGCCGCGCTTTATTATGGTGCTTGATAAAGCAGCTAGAACCGAGACTATTGCAATTGGGCTGAATGCATAGGCCGGAAAGTTTTTGCATTTGATTTTACAGGATTCTCGATAGCCATCATGGTGGTAGAGCGCTTATCTTGATGCAATGTCCAGGATCTGTGCATGTGCAAAGAGAGGCCGTTAGTTTCTACCTCCCACAAGTTGATAGAATGGTCTGATCCCCTGGTTAACAATAATGGATTTTGAGCCAGTGTAGGTTGCCACATAACGGATAATAAGTCTTTGCTACAGTGTCGAATAACGGCCCGAGATTGGCCAGGATCTAGTGACCATATGCTAAAAGTATTATTAACACTGGTTGCAGCGAGTTGTTTGCTATCTTCTGAAAACACGAGGCAGTTGATAGCCGCCATATGCCCTTTAAACGTATAGCGCAGACTAGGCGGCGTGGTTTGGTTTGCTGCAAATGACCAAAGCCTGATGACGCCATCAGTGCTACCTGAAGCTAGCCAAAGATTATCAGGTGAAAAGGTAATGCAAGTCGCATCAAAAAATGTGTTAACAGTATCTGTTAGTTTGAAGCTATTAACTGTGCCATACACATAAATAAATTGATTGCTGCTTGAGGCTAGCCACTGGCCATCATTGGAGAATGAGACCTGATAGATCGAGTCAGAAATGGATAGTTTACGGAGTAATTTTGGCTCTTTCTGGTCGTTGAGCGACCATATAAAAATTTTCTTGAAAATTGTGCCTGCGGCTAGCTGAGTGACCTCTGCCGTTTGTAAAAACGCCATGCTACTTACGCTCAGTCCGTCACAGCTTAATGTGTTATAGAAGTCAGCAGGCTGGTTATTTTCGATTTTTCGTAAGTGAATCATGCCATTGTAGCTAGCTGAAGCCAACCACCGGCTATCTTCAGAAAAAGCGATGCTGCTGACCCAATCGGTATGGCTTTTAAGCGCGTGCTGTGCGGTGGAAGTACGCGACCATAATTGAACGGTTGCATTCGTACTTGAGAAAGCGAGCCATTTACTATCACGTGAGACGACACTACATATGATCGGCGGCTCTTCAGCTAAATTCTGTGGCGCTGGAAGAGCGGGCGGGTTGGATTCGGAATTTGACGAGGTGTGTAATGAGGAGAGCGGTTTAGTATTGAGTGTCTGTGCGAGCGCGGCAATACAAGATGAATTGGAATAATGACGAATATTTGACAGCATAACTTACTTAGTAAAAACATTATTTGATTTATTTATTAGAATAAAATTCCTAATATATTTATGTTATCACAACTTGAGCAAAGAATAAAAGGAGTTTCGTCTGGAGCGAGACTGAATCCTGAGGCAGGATAAAGCGGATGGATGTCTGATTTTAGATGAGAATGCTGCATTTTATTTTTATAAAATGCAGGATCTCGATTAAAACATTGGCTTTTTTAAAGCGAGTTTACTGTTTACCCGTACTACCGAAGCCACCCTCTCCGCGTGTGCTTGGCACAAAATCATCGACAATATTAAATGCAACTTGCATGACAGGTACGATGACCAGTTGAGCTAACCGCTCAAAGGGTGCCAGCGTAAAAAGAGTGTGTCCTCGGTTCCAGGTGGAAATCATTAACTGCCCTTGATAATCGGCATCAATTAGCCCCACCAAATTGCCCAGCACAATCCCGTGTTTATGCCCCAGCCCTGAACGTGGCAAGATAAGCGCGGCATAGCCGGGATCCTGCAAATGAATCGCTAATCCTGTGGGCACTAAGGCGGTAGCGCCAGGTTCAAGCGTTAGCGGAGCATCAAGACACGCGCGCAAATCAAGGCCAGCGCTACCGGCGCTTGCATAGTGCGGTAATTGGTCGCGCATGCGTGGATCGAGGATTTTAATATCGATTTTCATGTTTAATTCGTGGTGGCTAGGCGTTGGGCAATTTCAGCGATTAATGTGCGCGCAAGCATTTGCTTATCCATGCGCGGTAGTGGGGTGGCGCCTTTTGCGTCAAACAAGGTGACTTCGTTATCCTCGCAGCCAAAAGCTTTAGGCCCAAGATTACCAACTAAAAGCGGCACATTTTTGCGGATGCGCTTTTCCTGTCCATGTTTTTCAAGCTCGTTACTTTCTGCGGCAAAGCCGACGCAAAAAGGGGGCTTGGGCAAATGGGCGACCTGCTGCAAAATGTCTGGATTCTCAACAAAAGTGAGGCTCGGCACAGCAGACGCGCTATTTTTCTTAATCTTTTCGGCGCTGATCTGGTCAACGCGCCAGTCGGAAACCGCTGCGACGGCAATAAAAATATCCGTTTCAGCGATTTGCGCCAGCACAGCATCTAACATTTGCTGAGCAGTTTGTACGTCGTGACGAATAACCTCGGCTGGCGTAGCGAGAGAGGTTGGACCTGCAATGAGCTGAACTTGGGCGCCACTTTGTACTGCTGCGCGGGCTAGCGCAAAGCCCATTTTGCCACTTGAACAGTTAGTCAGGCCGCGCACCGGATCGATCGGTTCATAGGTCGGGCCGGCTGTAATGAGCACCCGCTTGCCGCTAAGCCATTTGGGTTGGAAAAAGCCTGTGATGGCTTCCATAATGGTTGCGGGCTCAAGCATGCGACCTGCGCCCGTTTCGCCGCATGCTTGTGGTCCTGCATCGGGGCCAAGCACGATAATATTATCGGCGCGCAGTTGAGCCAGGTTGCGCTGTGTCGCTGGGTTTTGCCACATCTGTTGATTCATTGCCGGGGCAACGAGAAGTGGGCAGGTACGCCCAAGCGCTAAAGTGGATAAAAGGTCATCCGCATGCCCATGCGCAAGCTTTGCCATAAAGTCAGCGGAAGTGGGTGCAATCAGAATGGCATCTGCGGCGCGTGAGAGATCAATATGTGCCATATTGTTACTTATGCGCGGATCCCATTGGCTGGTATACACCGGACGGCCCGACAAGGCTTGCAGGGTGAGCGGCGTGATGAATTGGGTCGCGGCATCGGTCATGACGACTTGTACACTCGCACCCGCTTGGCTTAGAAGACGGGTGAGCTGCGCTGATTTATAGCAGGCAATCCCGCCGGTGAGGCCAAGCACCAAATGTTTGTTGAGTAGATCCATGTTAGCGTGTGCGGCGTACACGCCGCAGCTCATCAATAACCAACAAAATAGCGCCGCAGGTAATGGCACTATCGGCTACATTGAAAGCAGGCCAATGCCAGCCGCGTAAATGAAAGTCGAGAAAATCAATCACATGTCCATACCAGAGCCGGTCAATCACATTGCCAAGCGCCCCGCCCAAAATCAAAGATAACGCGGTACAGAAAAGTTTCTGGCCGCTGTGTCGCTTAAGCAAATAGCTTATAAAAAGCGCCACGCTTATGCCTAGCCCGCTAAAAGCCCAGCGCTGCCATCCGCTGGCATTCGCTAAAAAGCTAAAAGCCGCCCCTTTGTTATAAACCAGCACTAAGTTAAAAAATGAGGTGATTGGATGCGAAGAGCCATAAGCGTAAAGATTCAAAATGGAAAGTTTGCTGAGCTGGTCGCTCAAGATAATGAGGAGCGCTAGCCCAAGCCAACCGATGAAAGTTTGGCTATTTTTCTGATTGGCCATTATGCAACCCTCCGTGTCGGCTCACCGGCGCCAAATAGATTGTTAAAACACCTCATACATAAAGCTGGATGGTCTGGCTCAGTGCCTACATCGCTAGAATAGTGCCAGCAGCGCTCGCATTTTGTATGGGCTGAAGGAGTCACTTGAATGCCTTCGCTATTTTCATGCGCAACTTTTACAACTGTTGCGGTTGACGTGATCAAGACGAACTTTAGATCATTACCTAGGCTGGCCAGTGCTTCATAGCGTGCACCCGTCATCTTGAGTTCGACCTCTGCTTGCAGCGATGAACCAATCTGGCCGGCAGTGCGCGCGGCTTCAAGCGCTTTAGTGACTTCGCTGCGTATGGAGCGGAGCAATTGCCATTTAGCGATGAGTACGTCAGCCTCCGCTATGACTGGATAAGTATGATGTGTCTCGGTGAAAATCGTGGTGGTGTCCGGCTGTAGGATGCGCCACGCTTCTTCGGCGGTAAATGATAAAAAAGGCGCGATCATGCGCAATAGGCTGTGGGTAATATGATAAAGCGCCGTTTGCGCTGCGCGCCGCGCGGGCGCATCGGGCGCAGACGTATAGAGGCGGTCTTTCAGAATATCAAGATAAAAGCTACCTAGATCTTCTGAGCAAAAGGTTTGCAGTTTAGCCACGGCTGGATGAAATTCATATTGCGCATAATGCGTCAAAATGTCTTCTTGCAGAGTCGCGGATAACGCAAGTGCGTAACGATCCATCTCAAGCCAATTCTCTATCGGCTGTGCATGTTGCGCGTAGGTAAAATCAGACAAATTCGCTAATAAAAAGCGTAACGTGTTGCGGATACGTCGGTAGCTCTCGACCACCCGCTTTAAAATTTCATCGGAAATGGAGAGCTCGCCTGAGTAGTCAGTTGAAGCCACCCAAAGCCGGATCACCTCAGCGCCAAGGGTATCCGTGATTTCCTGTGGCACGATCACATTGCCCACAGATTTTGACATCTTGCGGCCTTGTCCATCGACGGTAAAGCCGTGCGTGAGCAGTGCTTTGTAGGGCGGTTGGCCATCGAGCATAGACGCGGTTAAAAGCGATGAATGGAACCAGCCGCGATGCTGATCCGATCCTTCTAAATACAAATCAGCCGGAAAATGGGTGGCATCCTGATGGGAGTGACGTAGTACATGCCAATGAGTCGTGCCAGAGTCGAACCAGACGTCGAGCGTATCGCGGTTTTTTTCGTAATGATCCGCTTCTGCGCCGAGTAATTCGCGCGGATCGAGCGTCTGCCATGCTTCAATCCCGTTTTGTTCAACGCGCTTGGCCACTTCTTCCAATAGAGCAAGCGTGTTTGGATGCAGCTCGCCAGTTTCTTTGTGCACAAAAAAAGCAATCGGTACGCCCCATTGACGTTGCCGTGATACGGTCCAGTCAGGGCGATTGGCGATCATGCCAAACAAGCGCTGCTTCCCCCAAGCTGGATAAAAGTGCGTCGCCTCAATGCCTTCTAATGCGGTAGTGCGTAGGGTTTGATTGCCTTCCTTAGGCATCAGATCCATGCCAACGAACCATTGCGAGGTCGCGCGGTAGATAATCGGCGTTTTATGCCGCCAACAATGCATATAGCTATGTGTATAGAGCTCGCTTCTAAATAAGGAGTTGGCTTGCTCGAGGGCCTCAACAATTTTAGCATTGGCTTGCCAAATCGAAAGCCCGCCAAAAAGCCCAAGCGATGCGGCGTAACAGCCATTGCCCAGTACCGGATTAATGATTTGCTCGTCATTGAGCTGATGGGCTTTACACGAAATAAAATCTTCAACGCCATAAGCCGGTGCTGAATGGACGACGCCTGTGCCGGTATCTAGGGTGACATAATCGCCGAGGTAGATGGGTGCCGTGCGTTGATAATCGGCATGCAGGGTGGCCAGCGGATGGTTAAAGCGCAGTCCTGCGAGTGCTTGGCCCGGTACCGACGCAATAATCTTGCCGCTTAATTGATAGGCTTGGAGGCATGCCTCAACGCGCTCCGTTGCCAATATGAGCAAGCCACGTGGCGTATCAACCAAACTATAGCTGAATTCTGGATGTAGATTAAGCGCCTGATTGGCGGGAATCGTCCACGGGGTCGTGGTCCAGATAACGATCCAACCCTTGCTTTGCGGCAGCGTGCTTAGGCCAAATGCTTGAGCAATTTTTTCGGGTTCTGCGAAAGCAAAGCCTACATCAATCGTAGGATCGGTTTTATCTTTGTATTCGACTTCAGCTTCAGCTAAAGCTGAGCCGCAGTCAAAGCACCAATTCACGGGTTTTAAACCACGAAAGATATAGCCTTTCTCAAGGATCTTGGCGAAGGCGCGGATTTCATTCGCTTCATTCGCAAAAGCCATCGTGAGATAGGGCGCATCCCAATCGCCCAGTACGCCCAGGCGCTGAAAAGCTGTTTTTTGTCGCTCAATCTGTTCGTTTGCATAAGTGCGCGCTTTGCGTTGCACTTCGGTAGTGGGCAGCGCTTTGCCAAATTTTTTCTCAATTTGAATTTCAATTGGCATGCCATGACAATCCCAGCCGGGTACATAGGCGGCGTCAAAGCCAGCCAGCGTGCGCGCTTTCACAATCATGTCTTTCAAAATTTTATTCACGGCATGGCCAAGATGAATATCGCCATTGGCATAAGGCGGGCCGTCATGCAAAACAAATTTGGGGCGACCTTGGCAAACCTGGCGAATTTTTTGGTAAACCTTTTTCTGTTGCCATTCTTTAATCCATTGCGGCTCGCGCTTAGGCAGCTCAGCGCGCATTGGAAAAGGTGTGTTCAGAAGGTTAACCGGATATTTTGCGGCCGGCTTTGCATCAGTTTTCTGGTTGCTCATATTGATAATCAGAGGAGATAAAGAATGCTCGCGCGTTTTCTACGTCGCGCGCAATTGCGGTGCGTAACGTGGCAAGGTCGTTATATTTTTCCTCGCCGCGCAGTTTTTCTAGAAATTCAATGCGTAATAGTTTGCCATAAGCGTTGCCTTGCCAATCGAGTATATGCGTTTCAAGCAAAATTTGGCCTGAATTGTCGACTGTAGGCCGGATGCCAAGGCTGGCGACGGCGGGCAACGGAGCTCGGGCTAGCCCATGTACCGCCACCGCAAAAATCCCGGAAAGCGCTAGGTGTTGAGGCGCCACCCGGAAATTCAGAGTCGGAAAACCCAGCTCGCGGCCCAGTTTATTGCCATGTATGACATGGCCGCTCATCATATAAGAGCGGCCCAGCAAAACGCGGGCCAAGGCTAGGTCTCCAGTGCGCAAGGCCGTACGTATGGCAGAACTAGAGATGCGCTGGCTGTCATTCGTCAGGGTGGCGATTTGCTCAACCTCAAAATGATATTGTGTGCTGGCGGCTAGTAAGGTAGCGAAATCGCCCGCCCGTTTTGCGCCATAGCGAAAGTCATCGCCCACTAAAATCCAGCGCGTATTGAGACCTTGCACAATAATGTGTTGGATAAAAGCCTCTGCCGTTTGGCTAGCGAAGGTTGCATTAAATGGTTCAACCAGCACTTGGTCAACGCCATAGAGGCTTAAGGCTTCAAGTTTGTCGCGCAAAAGTGCAATGCGTGGCGGGGCGCTTGCCGGATTAAAAAATTCACGCGGATGGGGTTCGAAGGTCATCACGCACACTGGCAAGCCGCGTAGCTTAGCTTGCTCCCGCAGGCGCGTAAGCAACATTTGATGCCCGCGATGCACACCATCAAAATTGCCAATGGTTAAGGCGCAAGGTGCTGGGTTGCGCGCGTTGGAAAGACCTCTAAAAACTCTCACGTTCAGTCTCGATGCAGTTGTGCCCAGCCATGTGTCTGCTGTGACTGATGATGATACTCAGAGTGAATGAGGCGCTCTCGATTGCGCAAATGATCTGACACTTTCCGATGCGATACCGCCATAAGCTCAATTTCCGCCTATTTAACTGCTTGCTGTGCTGGGTCAATATTCCATAGAGCTAGGTCATTTCTTTTTGGGCTAGCTCAGATATGGGCGCTAGCAAGTATAGCACTAGGCGCTCATTGCTAAAGCGAATGAATCGGTCGTCTTTAATGTTTAACTCTAATGTTAAAATCCGTTAATGAAAAAAATTGTCATTCTAATTTCCGGGCGCGGCAGCAATATGGAAGCTATTGTGCGCGCCTGCGAGATGCAGCGTTGGCCTGCGCGCATTGCGGCTGTCATTGCCAGTCGGGCGGATGCAAAAGGTTTGCTCTTTGCTCGCGCGCACGGGATCGCGACGGTTGTGGTTGAGGCAAAAAACGATCCTGAGCGTGAATCATTTGAAGCCGCATTGGTAGCGGCACTGGATTCATTTACGCCAGATTTGATTGTATTAGCGGGTTTTATGCGAGTGCTTACGGCAACTTTCATTGAGCGCTATGCAAACCGTATCCTCAATATTCATCCTTCTTTGTTACCGAGCTTCCGAGGCCTAAATACGCACCAGCGCGCGTTAGACGCTGGGATTAAAGTGCATGGTGCAACGGCTCATTTCGTTAACGCACAGCTCGATGGCGGGCCAATCATTGCGCAGTCGGTAGTCCCGGTACTGGCGGGCGACGATGAAGCAACGCTGGCGGCGCGTGTCTTGGCAAGCGAACATATTCTCTATCCGCGCGTAGTCTGCTGGTTTATCGAGGACCGACTTACGCTTGAAGGCGCGCACGTGGTGCTGACCCCCCCTGAACCCCAATGCCTGATTACTGGCGCAGATCTAATATGAAAAAACTAGCCCCTTGGCTGATCGATCAAAGCGAAGCTTTGCTCAATGAATTATTAAAATTTACCGGCCCAGCAGATGCTGTGACGAGTCGTTTTTTCCGTTCCCAGCCGAAATTGGGTCATACCGAGCGAGGGATTATCGCGGAAGCCGTATTTGCTGTCTTACGCCGTAAACTTGAGTGTGCGCATTTAGCTGAAAGCGGTAGTAGTCGGCCCAACCGACGGCTGGCACTGCTCGGATTAATGCAAACGGTAGGACGTCAAAGCTTGCTGCCATCGGTATCTGCTGCTGAAGTGGAATGGCTTGAGCGCGTCTCAAAAATTGACCCGGCTAGCTTACCTCTGCGCATTCGCATGAATCTACCGGACTGGCTGGTCACCGCTCTCAGCCAGCAAATATCTGGGAAAAGTTTGAGCGCGGATGAAGGTGAGCGTCTGGCCGTCGCTCTTAACCACCCCGCGCCGCTCGATTTGCGCGTGAATTCAATTAAATCAAATCAAGCTGACGTACTCGCTCTGTTAGCCGAAGCAGGTATCGAGGCGCAGCCTACGCCATTTGCACCTTTGGGCGTGCGCGTGACGGGTAAGCCGGCATTAAATCGCTTGCCCGCGTTTGAGCAGGGGTATTTTGAAGTGCAGGACGAAGGTAGCCAATTGCTGAGCTATCTTGTTGCCCCCAAACGAGGCGAAATGGTGGTTGATTTTTGTGCCGGAGCAGGTGGTAAAACGCTTGCGTTAGGCGCACAAATGCGTTCCAGCGGGCGCTTATATGCGTTTGATGTGGCCGATCGGCGGCTTGCCAAACTCAAGCCGCGGCTTGCAAAAAGCGGTTTATCTAATGTGCATCCGGTACGCATTGATAGTGAACATGATGCAAAAATCAAGCGCTTGGCTGGCAAGATTGATCGGGTTTTGATTGATGCGCCCTGTAGCGGTTTAGGTACGCTGCGTCGCAACCCTGATCTTAAATGGCGGCAAACGCCCGTTTCAGTCGCTGAATTAGCGGTGAAGCAAGCCTCGATTCTCGCTAGCGCTGCGCGTCTGGTTAAGCCAGGTGGGCGTTTAGTTTATGCGACCTGTAGCTTACTCGCAGCCGAAAACGAAGCAGTGGTTGAGGCTTTTATGGCAGCCCATCCAGAATTTCAATTAGTGCCGGCTCATAGAGTATTAGCTGAGCAGCAGATTGATCTTAATACAGGGGATTACCTCTCTCTATGGCCGCATCAACACATGACGGATGGTTTCTTTGCCGCAGTGCTTGAACGCCGCGTTTAAAGTTCAAATTAGGCGGATCCCCAAAGACAGGATATAGGCGCAGCAAAGAGACGATCTCCGAATGGAATAATGTTTTCCCCATTGTAAAGAACAATCCCTAGCTTAAATTCATCTTGGCAGATATGTGCCAGTTTGCGTAGCCCTTTAAAATCATCGGCATAGACTGAAGCCGAGGCCTTAATTTCGATACCCAGTACCGCGCCGATTTCGTTCTCAACCACCAGATCGACTTCATTTTGTTCTTTGTCTCGATAGTGATGAAGCGTATACGCTTCATCACACCATGTGATTTGCTTCATGATTTCCGAGACAACGAAAGTCTCAAGAATTGGACCGAATAAGAGGCGGTTTTCTGCAATTCGTTCAGTGGTTAGGGCGAGCAAATTGGCCAGTAATCCAGAATCAAAAAAATGCAGCTTGGGCGTTTTAATCATTCGCTTAATCTGATTGCGGAACCAAGGTTTGAGGCGATAAACAAGAAATAATTGTTCAAAGACGGCCAAATATTTACTTGCGGTTTTACTATCCAGACCCAGTTGGCCCGCAATTTGAGTGAAATTGATCAGCTGTCCAGAGTGATGGGCGAGAATTTGTAGTAGGCGAGGTAGATGGTCAAGTTTCTCAATGCTTGAGACGTCCCGTACGTCGCGCTGTAAGAGCGCATGCAGATAATCACGCCGCCATGCGTAACGGCGTTTTGGATTTTGACGCACAAACATTTCCGGATAACCGCCGGTCAACACGGTTTGCACCAGGGCATGATCAATCATGACTTCCGCTGGTTTGACAAGTTTGCCGGCAAATGCATGCTTTAGGAATGCTGGCTTTTGATTGCGGATTTCAGCCAACGAAAGAGGTAAGAGATGTACGATTTCAATGCGTCCGGCTAAACTTTCCGACACGGTTGGCATAGTGAGTACATGGGTTGAGCCCGTGAGTAGGAAGCGTCCAGGCCGACGCTCATCATCCACGGCCTTTTTGATTGCGCGTAACAATTCGGGGGCTCGTTGCACCTCATCGATAATGGCATAATCAAGCTGGCGCACGAATCCGGTTGGGTCATTGCGTGCCGCAGCGAGCGCCGTGTCATCATCCAGCGTAATGTAGATAGCGTCTGTGCTGGCAAGTTGACGCACCAAAGTGGTTTTGCCGCACTGACGTGGGCCGTTAATCATGACCACCGGCGTGTCTTTAAGCGCTGTCAGGATGCGTTCAGTCGAAAAGCGTGGAAAAAGAGTTGTTTCCATTCCGGCCATTTAGGATTTATGCTCCGTCTAATTCGGATTTAAACTTCGTCTGATCTGGATTATAGTCTCGTCCAATTCGGATTAAAAGCTTTTGTAATTGACTCATGAACCTCTTTTTTAGTATCAGCGGACCGCTTATTTTGGCAGTATCCTTAGTGGCTGCAAGCGCTGCCCGCGGGCCAGTTGATTATTATAAGCCGCCGGTCGTATTGAAGGCGCAAGGCACGATGCAGGCTGCTTTTGTGCCACGTGATGATGTTGAAGGACTCATCGTAGACGCTGTGCAAGGTGCGCGCAAACAAGTACTCGTGCAAGCGTATCTGCTCTCTAATAAGCGAATTATCCAGGCTTTAATAAAGGCTCATGCGCGCGGCGTTGAGGTGCGCATATTAGTGGATGCTACGCGGCTAGAGGAAGGGCGTGATGCGCGTATAACCGCACTGGCCAAGGCGGGTATTTGGGTGCGCCGCGAAGTGAAGTATCGTAACGCGCATAACAAAATTATCATCATTGATGCTGACAGCGCACATCCAGTACTGATTACCGGCAGCTTTAATTTTACGTATACCGCGCAACGAAAAAACGCAGAGAATATGCTCATTATTCGGGATTTTCCGGCGCTTGCACATGAATATGCAAAGAATTGGCGGCGGCATGCGGATAACGCTTTGATGTATTGATTTTCGAGAGAGTTTTATTCCTGCAACAAGGGGCCGGTTGCGCAAGATTATCGAGTCATTCCGCCGCCGTGCACTGGTCGCCATACGCTATAACGCCCATGTTAAAGCACTATACGAACGCCTACGTACCCGCGGTAAATCGACTATGTCTGCCCTCGGTGCATGCATGAGAAAATTCGTCCATCTTTGTTTCGGCGTACTTAAATCACGCCTGCCATATGATGACAATTATGGAAAAATTGTTTGACTAAGAGGACGGTATCTTGTATGCAGAACTAGTCAACCAGAAAGGTCTTACTCGAGACAGATAATGCATTTTCTGAGAAAGCAAGCACATTCACTCCAGAAAAAGATTATGCCTCTCTAATAAGCATGCTGACCCATCAAAATTCGAAAATCAAGGTTAGCGAAGCAATGGCGAAAGTAAAGGAAAAATTAGGTAAGGATTATCTAGAATCGGATTGGAGTTAGCCCGTAACCGCTAAATTAACCTTTCAATTACCCACAGATTTAACGCGTTTAAAGCCTGTTAACAATGATCGAGTTCTGTTAACGTCATTGCTCGTACAGATGATGAGACCTATGGATGTTAAAAAGAAAGCGTGGCAAAGATAGCAGGGTAGGAAAGAGTGAAGATCAGAAATGGTTTGAAGAGGAGATAGGACAGAATAAGTTCCGCGATGAACGCCTTACGAAGAGATTTAGGCTGGTCCTAGAGCGTTTGTGGTCTTACGTTGGTCAGAGTATTCCGATGGCCTTTCAGGACTGGAGTAACACGAAAGCAGCCTACCGGTTTTTTTCGAATGCTAAAGTGAGCGAACAGGAAATCCTAAGTGGGCATTACGAAGCAACTCAAAAGCGGTTTGAAGCCTCAAGAGGCCCCATATTAGTATTGCAGGATACGACCGAATTCTCATATAAACGAGAGCATCCGGAGTGGATAGGCGCGACGCGTGAAGTTGCAGGTCGCAAAGACCAGATGGGGAAGAACATCAAATATACGGTGTGTGGGATTTTGATGCATTCGAGTCTGCTGGTTACCACACAAGGTGTTCCACTGGGGTTGGCAGCAATCAAATTCTGGACGCGCAAGAAGTTCAAGGGGACCAGGGCCCTCAAGTGTAAAATTAATCCAACACGCATTCCGATCGAAGAGAAGGAAAGTTATCGGTGGCTCGAGAATTTGCGGCAATCCACCGCATTGCTTAGCGATCCCCAGCGGTGTGTCCATGTAGGTGATCGCGAAAGCGACATTTACGAACTCTTCTGTTTAGCGCAAGAGCTCCAAACAAATTTCTTGGTTCGGACCTGTGTGGATCGGCTCGCAACAGATGGGAAGCATACGATCTCGCAAGAAATGGAAGAGGTTCGCGTTAATGGAATACATCGAATTACGGTTCGAGACTCTAAGGGTAAGGAGCATCGAGCTGTGCTGGAGCTTCGATATCATCGCATAAAGGTGTTGCCTCCCATCGGCAAACAGCGTCGTTACCCGCCTTTGCATCTGACGGTGATTCATGCATTTGAACGGGACGCACCTGCAAGCAGAGAGCCTATTGAATGGAAGTTGATCACCAATTTATCCGTGACTTCTCGCAAGCAAGCTATTGAAAAATTGGACTGGTATGCACTACGCTGGAAAATAGAGGTATTCCACAAAGTCCTCAAATCAGGCTGTAAGGCTGAAGAGTCCAAGCTGCGTACAGCTGAGCGGCTAGTCAATCTCATTTCTATATTCTGTGTCGTGAGTTGGCGTATCTTCTGGATGACTATGCTACATCGAGCTGCGCCAGATATATCGGCTGAAATCGCGCTGACGCCTTCTGAAATGCAGCGGCTTGATCAATTGGTCAAAGATAAGCCGAAAAATGTAAATGCCAATCCTCTTACACGGTACATCATTAAGCTAGCTCAACTAGGGGGCTATCTAGCTCGAACCGGTGATCCTCCTCCTGGTAACACCGTTATCTGGCGTGGGTTACGAAAACTTATTGATATACAGATCGGTTTTGAACTCGCTCATAATTGTGGGTAATTGCAAGTAAATTAACCGCACTTTGCTTGAATAAAACCCTAAACCTGCGCCCCAGCATTCGGATCATTACGATCATATTTCGGTTTAATCGGTTTAATCAGATCCTCGCGCTTGACCCCAAGCCACATGGCAATCGCTGCTGCAACAAAAACCGACGAATAAATACCGAACAAAATCCCGATCGTGAGCGCTAACGAGAAAAAATGTAGCGTGGGCCCACCAAATAATAACATCGCTAACACCATCATCTGGGTGCTACCGTGCGTGATGACGGTGCGCGAGATGGTGCTAGTAATCGCGTGGTTAATGACCTCGATGACCGTCAACTTGCGGGTTTTAAGGAAAGTTTCCCGGATCCGGTCGAAAATCACGACCGATTCATTGACTGAGTAGCCGAGCACAGCGAGCACTGCGGCTAGGACTGAGAGAGAGAATTCCCACTGAAAAAAGGCAAAGAAGCCGAGAATAATGATTACATCATGCAAATTGGCAACGATGCCGGCAATGGCATATTTCCACTCGAAGCGAAACGACAGGTAAATAATGATTCCGAGCACAACACAGAATAAGGCAAGCAGCCCATGCATCGCCAGTTCTTTACCGATTTGCGGCCCGACAAACTCAACTCGTTGTAGGCGAGCTTGCGGGGTACCTGTGTTGAGCGCCTTCATCACGTACTCGCTTTGCTGCGCAGATGACATTCCGGTTTTTAATGGCAGCCGGATCAATACGTCACGTGAGGTGCCAAAAGTTTGTACTTGCGCATCGCTATAGCCAAGCTTAGCCAGTGTGGCGCGCACTGGCTCAAGCTGAGCTTGCTGAGGGTAATTCACTTCAAGCACTGTCCCCCCCGTAAATTCAACGGATAAATGCAGTCCACGAGTGAGCAAAAAGAATACTGCCGCAACGAAGGTCAGCAATGAAATTGCGTTGAAAATCAACGCACGCTGCATAAATGGGATGTCTTTGTGAATACGGAAAAATTCCATTTCGTGCTCCAGATCAGCGTGACATATCTTGGCTGTCCGGTGTTGTCGGACGCCATATTTGGCCAATTGACAAAGACTTCAGCTTGCGCCGTCCGCCGTACCAGAGGTTGACTACACCACGCGCAAAGAAGACCGCCGAGAACATTGAAGTCAAAATGCCAATGCAATGTACAACCGCAAAGCCGCGGATTGGCCCTGAACCAAATGCGAGCAAGGCAAGGCCCGCAATCAAGGTGGTGACGTTTGAATCTAAAATGGTGGCCCACGCTTGTTGGAAGCCAGATGAAATCGCAGTTTGCGGCGGCGCGCCATGGCGCAGCTCTTCACGGATGCGCTCGTTGATTAATACGTTAGCGTCGATGGCCATGCCAAGGGTGAGTGCAATCGCAGCAATGCCGGGCAAAGTCAGCGTGGCTTGCAACATTGAGAGAACGGCAATCAATAGCAGCAAATTAAGCGATAGAGCCAAGACTGAAATCAGCCCAAATAGCATGTAGTACGCCAACATAAAAAGAGCGATTGCGGCAAAGCCGTACAACACTGAATCAAAACCTTTCTTAATGTTGTCGGCGCCTAAGCTGGGCCCAATCGTGCGCTCTTCAATAATTTCCATGGGCGCTGCCAGTGAGCCTGCGCGTAAGAGCAAGGCAAGATCATTGGCGGCGGCAGTAGAGGCGGAGCCCGTGATTTGAAAACTCTCGCCAAGTTCAGATTGAATCGTGGCGACTGTCAGGACTTCGCCTTTGCCTTTTTCAAACAGCACAATCGCCATGGGCTTGCCAATATTGTCGCGCGAAATGCTTCGCAGCACACGGCCGCCTGCGGCATCTAAGCGAATTTTGACAACCGCTTGCTGGTGTTCATCAAAGCCTGCTGCGGCATCGGCAATCCGGTCTCCGGTGAAGATAATCTGTTTTTTGAGGAGTACAGGGGTGTGATTGCCCTCAGTGAAAAGTTCATCGCCAGTGGGGACGGGGTCGTTTGCATTAGGGTAACGCGGTGCATTTGCATCGACGAGGCGGGCCTCAAGGGTTGCGGTGCGGCCGATAATGTCTTTAGCTTTAGCGGTGTCTTGTACGCCAGGCAGTTCTACGATGATGCGATCTGCGCCTTGTTGTTGAATAATGGGTTCCGCCACCCCGAGTTCATTGACGCGATTATGTAATGTTGCGATATTTTGCTTTAGCGCATTTTCTTGCGTGATGCGCAGCGCGTCTGGAGAAAACGTGCCAAGCACTTGATAGCCGTCGGCGGTGCTTTGCACGCTCCACTGCAATTCACTGAATTTGTCTAGGAGTAAGGCACGCGCAGCTTTGGCTGGCTCTTCGGCGATAAAATTGATGCGGATGGTATGTGCCACGCGACTCACGCCGCCGCTACGAATTGCGCGCTCACGTAGCAGTGTGCGAATATCGGTTGCGCTGGTATCGAGTTTTTTAGCCAGCGCGCCGGCCATATCAACCTGTAGTAGGAAGTGCACGCCGCCACGCAAATCTAAACCGAGGTACATGGGGAGCGCATGCAGTGCAGTCAGCCATTTAGGCGAGGCACTTTGTAAGTTTAGAGCAACGATATAAGCGGGATTGGCGGGCGTTTGATTGAGTGCTTTGGCCAGTAAGTCCTTGGCCCGTAACTGGGTATCTGTATCGGCAAACCGCACGCGTATGCTAGCGTTATTGGCGTTGTTGTCGAACGTAGCGCCAAGCGCTGTAATTTGGTTTAAAGCTAGCGTGCCTTCTACTTTTTTTAATATATCGTGATCGATTTTCACCGTGGCTCGGCCGCTTGAAATCTGCACTGCGGGCGTTTCGCCAAAGAAGTTAGGCAATGTATATAACAGACCGATGGCGAGCGCCATCAACATCACGATATATTTCCACAGAGGATAGCGGTTCATTGGCGGGCGTAGTGAAAACAGAGAAAAACAAAGGACGCAGCCCTATGTCTAGCGCTGCTTTTATTTGCAGGGCTGTCACAAAACCAGCGCAGATTCGCGCGCAGTTTGTGAGAGCCTTTTGCAGAGAGAGGTTTTATAGTGCTTTGATAGTGCCTTTGGGCAAGGTCGCCGTCACAGCATTTTTTTGCACGGTTATTTCAACGCCATCAGCGATTTCAATGCCGATATAAGCCTCGTTGACTTTGGTGACTTTACCAACAATCCCGCCATTCGTGACGACTTCATCACCTTTTGCCATGGCAGCGAGTAAGTTACGGTGTTCCTTCTGCCGCTTCATTTGTGGGCGGATCATAATGAAATAGAGTACCGCGAACATCCCGAGTAGGGGTAAAAAGCTCATCCAGTTAGGTTGAGCACTAGCAGCAGCACCAGCGCCTTGCGCAAGAGCATGGGTAATAAACATGCTAAATCTCCATGAGTGGATAGTCAAAACGGTTGGGCATTCTACCACCGAGTAGGTATTTTATATATATTTGCATATAGAAGTTGCGTATCCGCGCAAAACAGTAGGGTTTATCCTACGCCACGGGCGCGCTCAGCTTTAAATTTTTGCACAAATGCACCAAATCCGCGCGCACTAATCGCGCTACGCATTTCACGCATTAATTCAAGATAATAATGCAAATTATGGAGCGTGTTGAGGCGCGCGCCAAGGATTTCGCCAATCCGATGTAAATGATGTAAATAGGCCCGCGAAAAATTCTGGCAGGTATAACAAGGGCACGTTTCGTCGAGCGGGCGCGGATCTTTACGGTGCGCGGCATTCTTGATTTTTAAATCGCCAAAGCGAGTAAAGAGCCAGCCGTTACGCGCGTTGCGGGTTGGCATCACACAATCGAACATATCAATTCCGGCTGCCACGCCAGCGACTAAATCTTCCGGCGTTCCTACGCCCATTAGGTAATGAGGTTTATCGGCGGGTAAGCGAGGGGCGACATGATTCAAGATGCGCATCATGTCTTCTTTAGGTTCGCCTACTGAAAGACCGCCAATCGCATAGCCAGCAAAATCAAGTTCCATTAATCCTGCAAGCGATTCGTCGCGCAAGCTTTCGTGCATTCCGCCCTGCACAATGCCAAATAATGCATTTGGGTTGTTGAGTTGATTAAATTCGTTGATTGAGCGCCGCGCCCAGCGTAAAGACAAGTGCATCGAGTCAGCTGCTTGCGAGAGCGTGGTAGGGAGGCCTGCGGTGGTGTAGGGGGTGCACTCATCGAATTGCATCACAATATCTGAATTCAATTGGTGCTGTATCTGCATCGATACTTCAGGAGATAAAAAAAGGCGATCGCCATTCAGCGGTGAGGCAAAGGCGACACCTTCCTCGGTAATTTTGCGCAACGCACCGAGACTAAATACCTGAAAGCCACCTGAGTCGGTCAGAATAGGCTTTTGCCAGCTGATAAAGCGATGCAAGCCGTTATGGGCGGCAATTGCGTCCAGTCCTGGGCGCAGCCATAAATGAAAAGTGTTGCCGAGAATAATCTGCGCTTCAATCTGATCCAGTTCAACGGGCGCCATGGCCTTGACCGCGCCATAGGTGCCCACCGGCATAAAAACGGGCGTTTCAATGACGCCATGATTTAATTTGAGACGGCCGCGGCGGGCCTGGCCGTCGACATTGAGTAGGTCAAAAGTTAACATGGTCGGTGAGTTAAAAACATAGCGTCGCCATAGCTGAAAAAGCGATATTTCTGTGCGATTGCATATTGATAGGCGGTGTGGATGGTATCGAAACCAGCAAAGGCGCAAACCAGCATTAATAGCGTCGATTTTGGCAAATGAAAATTTGTGATTAATTGATCGACTAAGCGAAAACGATAGCCAGGAGTGATAAATATATCGGTTTCGCCACTGCCTGCGCGCAGCGGGTCGATGCCGGCTCCTTGGGCTGCGCTGATTTGTGCCGCGGCTTCTAATGCGCGCAGTGAGGTTGTGCCTACTGCGATGACACGCCGACCTGCCGCACGCGTGCGGGCAATTGCCTCAACCAGTGAGGGTGATATTTGATACCATTCACTATGCATGCGGTGCTCTGCAAGATTTTCGGTGCGCACCGGCTGAAAAGTGCCAGCGCCAACATGTAAGGTGAGGGTTGCGCGCTGCACGCCGTGCGCATCAAGCTGCGCGAGTAACGCTTGATCAAAATGCAACCCGGCCGTGGGCGCAGCGACTGCCCCTGGGTTGGCGGCATAGACCGTCTGATAACGAGTTTCATCGGTTGCATCGGGCGCGTGCGTGATATAAGGTGGCAATGGCAAACGCCCGTAACGTTCGATTAAGCTTAGGCAATCGGCTGGAAAGTGCAGGGTGTAAAAAGGTGCAGTAGCATCAGCTTTACTCGGCTCGCCGATAGTGACCTCAAATGCATCTGCCAGACGTAGTGTGCTGCCAACGGCGGGGCGCTTGCTTGCGCGCACTTGCGCGAGCGCTGTGCGTGCGCCGATAATACGCTCGATTAGCACCTCGATCTTGCCGCCGCTGGCTTTGCTGCCCAAAAAGCGCGCTTTTAGCACCTGTGTGTCGTTAAACACCAATAGATCGCCTGCCGCGATGCACGTTGGCAATTCTGCAAAGCGCCGATTAGTCAGGTGCGCTGGTGTGCACGTGTTGTCGACTTCAAGTAAGCGACTTGCGCTGCGGTTAGCGAGAGCCGTCTGCGCAATTAATTCGGCGGGCAGTTTAAAATCAAAGTCAGAAAGTGTATACATGTAAGGGGCCTATAGCTAAAGGCCAGCTTAGATAACGCGTAAAACCCAATATTGTACTTGTATCTGGTTAAAGCTCTACAGAAAGGCTGTGATGCCGGCATCTAAAATCTTATTACCTGAACCCTTGACTGAAATTCCGCCCGCTGTCACGCCGGCGGATCGGCCTAAGCCAAATTCTGGGCGGCAAGCGGATAAGCTGGCTAAGCTCGGGCTAAAGCGCGCGCTCGATCTGGTCTTGCATTTGCCGTTACGCTATGAAGACGAAACCACTGTCACGGCGATTGGGGATCTGCTGGCTGGTGCAACGGCTCAGGTTGAAGGGGAGATTACACACCATGAAATTACGTATCGGGGGCGACGTCAATTATGCATTACGCTCACCGACGAAAAAGGTGATCCGCTGGTATTGCGCTTTTTGAATTTTTACGGCTCGCAAGTTAAGCAACTGGCCGTGGGTGTACGACTCCGCGCACGCGGTGAAGTGCGCGGTGGATTTTTTGGCATGGAAATGGTGCATCCGGCGTATCGGATGGTAGCCCAGGGCGATCCCTTGCCGCAGGCGCTGACGCCTATCTATTCAACTTGCGCCGGCTTGAGTCAAGCGTACTTGCGCCGAGCAATCGAGAATGCGCTGACTTCGACTCCGCTGCCGGAACTGCTGCCGGATGCCCTGAATACCGAGATTATTGCGCCTCTGCAATTGCCGCCGCTTGCGGCCGCAGTGCGCGTGCTGCATCATCCGCCGCTTGGTGTGGATGCAGATGCATTAGTTGAGCGTACACATCCTGCGTGGCTCCGCATTAAATTTGAAGAGCTCCTGGCGCAGCAGTTGTCATTAAAGCAGTCGCATCTACAACGGCGTACCCGTTTAGCGCCAGCGCTTGTAGGTTGTATGTTGAGCGCAGCACTCCCGTTGCTTGAGCGTTTATTATCTGCACTGCCGTTCGCGTTAACGGCTGCGCAACAACGTGTGCAAAAAGAAATTAGCACGGATTTAGCGCTTCCTCATCCGATGCAGCGGCTTTTGCAAGGCGATGTGGGTAGCGGTAAAACGGTCCTGGCTGCGCTTGCTGCGGCGCAGGCGATTGATGCGGGTTACCAAGTTGCGCTGATGGTGCCTACTGAGCTTCTGGCTGAGCAGCATGTGCGTAAATTGCAAGGTTGGTTTGCGCCGCTTGGGATACACGTTGCATGGCTTACGGCAGGTCTTAAGGCTCAAGAGAAGCGCAGCGCCTTAGCGGCAATCGTGACGGGACAGGCGCAGTTGATCGTCGGTACGCACGCTATGATTCAGGATAAAGTCGAATTTGCCCGCCTTGGGCTCGTCATTATTGATGAGCAGCATCGTTTTGGGGTAGCGCAGCGCCTGGCGTTACGGGCCAAGGCGCAGGGCGAGGTCGATCATTCAAACTGGCAGCCGCATCAATTAATGATGAGTGCGACCCCTATCCCACGTACGCTGGCGATGAGCTATTACGCGGATCTCGATGTTTCCACCCTGGATGAGCTACCGCCTGGCCGTACGCCGGTTTTGACGAAGTTGGTGTCACAGGCGCGGCGTGATGAGGTGATTGAACGGGTGCGGCAAGTCGCGCTGGCTGGCCGGCAGATATATTGGGTGTGTCCATTCATAGAAGAAAGCGAGACATTGCAATTGCAAACGGCTGAGGATACTTTCACGATGTTATCTGCGGCGTTGCCTGAATTACAGATTGGTCTAGTTCATGGCCGACTTAAGTCCGCAGACAAAGCTGAGGTTATGGCGGCGTTCACGCGCCATGAGATTCAATTACTGGTTGCTACTACGGTGATCGAAGTAGGGGTTGATATACCCAATGCGTCGCTGATGGTGATTGAGCATGCTGAACGTTTTGGTTTGTCACAGTTGCATCAATTGCGCGGCCGCATCGGACGGGGGAGCGCTGCTTCCGCTTGTGTCTTGTTGTATGCTGGGCCATTGTCGTACGCGGCGCGGGCGCGCTTAAATACATTGCGCGCAACTAATGATGGCTTTGAAGTTGCGCGGCGTGATCTTGAAATCCGTGGTCCTGGCGAGTTTCTTGGAGCGCGCCAGTCTGGCGCTGCAATGCTACGTTTTGCTGATTTGCAACAAGATGCTTGGCTGATTGAGCCGGCCCAACGCGCGGCGGATTATTTGCTGAGCAAGCATCCAGAGGTTGTGGCGCAACACTTGAAGCGTTGGCTAGCAGGCCGAGAGAATTATTTAGAGGTATGATGGACCTATAGTAATTTGATGATAGCAGTAAGCGTGCCCATACTGAGCAAAATGATGATGCCCAGTATTGAGCTAAGTTTAATGGTCATGCGTAGCTCGAGCTTTTCAAAGTCGGACCGAATGGCTGATTCATATTTGCGCAAGTCGGTTTGAGTGGCTAATTCAGCCGCATTGTGCGAATCGCGCACTGCTGTTGCAATAGCTTTAGCTTGCGCGTCGGGTATATTGGCTTCTTTTAGCCTTTCGACAAATTGAAGTGTATCGAAGGTAGTTGCATTCATCTGATAACCTCCATTGTTTGGTTGAATTATAAACTAATTTGATGTTTTGCGAACATCCTTTTGACGTGTATTGAGCGTATCTGCTCAGGCACGTTGGGCTTGTATGCAAGATCAAAATAAGGTGGCCATTTCAATTTTTAGTGCTTTGATGCGCTTTAAAAAGTAGCTCAAGAACAGCGCGGCGCCTACTCTCCTTTTCGGGAGATTTTTTTAAATGCAAAAATCCTTTATAATCTTGGGTTTTCCGTTTACGCCTCCGCGGAAAACAAATAGGGAGAGCCTGCGACTAAAATACAAGCAGGAAAAATAAGGGGCGGTTTATTTTGGATCAATCATGAAAACATTTTCTGCTAAACCTGCTGAGGTTACGCATAAATGGTATGTGGTTGACGTGAAGGATAAGGTCCTCGGTCGTGTCGCCAGTGAAGTGGCGCGCCGTTTGCGCGGTAAGCACAAACCCGAGTTCACTCCACACGTCGATACCGGCGATTTTATCGTTGTCGTCAACGCTGCTCAGTTGAAAGTCACTGGCAATAAAGCAACTGACAAAAAGTATTTCCGTCACTCGGGTTACCCGGGTGGTATTTATGAAACGACTTTCAGCAAAATGCAAGAGCGTTTCCCAGGGCGCGCGCTAGAAAAGGCGGTTAAAGGCATGTTGCCTAAAGGCCCGCTTGGGTATGCAATGATCAAGAAGCTTAAGATCTATGCAAACGATTCCCACCCGCATACGGCACAGCAGCCGCAAGCCCTAGAAATCTAAAGAGACCGTTATGATTGGAAACTGGAACTATGGCACAGGCCGCCGCAAAAGTGCGGTTGCGCGCGTTTTTATCAAGCCGGGTAGCGGCAATATCATTGTTAATGACAAGCCAATTGCTGAGTACTTCTCGCGTGAAACATCGTTGATGGTTGTGCGCCAGCCGCTTGAGCTGACGGAGCATGTCAAAACGTTTGATATTAAAGTCAACGTAACCGGCGGTGGCGAGACCGGACAAGCGGGGGCGGTGCGTCATGGTGTGACGCGCGCCTTAATGGATTACGATTTGACATTAAAGCCGGCTTTGTCGAAAGCGGGTTTTGTGACTCGTGATTCCCGTGAAGTTGAACGTAAGAAGGTTGGCTTCCGTAAAGCTCGTCTGCCTAAGCAATTCTCGAAACGCTAATCGATTGCGCTGCTGCGCAATGGCGAGTAGATTTTTGCTTGAAAAAAGCCGCTTATGCGGCTTTTTTCAAATTGGAAAATAGTAGAAGTTTTTACCTATTTAAGCAGAAGCCAGCCGCATTAAAGCGCGTTGTAATGTCGGGATTCGACTTAAGCCGTCGATCGGCTCTATAATATCGAACCCCCTGTTTTTTTGGAGAACATGATGAGCGCGGCAATTGAAGTTTCTGCAGCGAACGCTCCCTCAACGCCATTGATTTTTACGGATAGCGCAGCGAGTAAGGTTAAGCAATTAATCGATGAAGAAGGCAACCCAGCGTTAAAATTACGCGTTTTCGTGCAAGGTGGTGGTTGTTCTGGTTTTCAGTACGGCTTTACTTTTGATGAAACCATTGCCGAAGACGATACGGTGATGGATAAAAACGGTGTTCAGCTCCTGGTGGATGCAATGAGCTATCAATATTTAGTAGGCGCTGAAATTGATTATAAAGACGACCTAAATGGCGCGCAATTTGTTATTAAAAATCCAAATGCAAGCACCTCTTGCGGCTGTGGCTCGTCATTTTCTGTCTGATGTTTATTCAGTATTAGTGTAGTTTTAAATCTAAAAAAATAATGTCGTCAATCCCTCCCATCGCACGGATGGCAAACGCGATCCGTGCGTTAGCCATAGATGCCGTGCAACAAGCGAATTCTGGTCATCCCGGTATGCCAATGGGCATGGCTGAAATTGCCCTAGCTCTTTGGCATCGTCATTTGAAACATAACCCTAATAACCCTAATTGGCCTGACCGTGACCGCTTTGTATTGTCAAATGGACATGGTTCAATGCTGTTGTATGCATTGCTGCATTTGACGGGTTACGATGGTTTGCCAATCGAAGAACTCAAGCATTTTAGGCAGTTGCATAGTAAAACTCCGGGGCACCCTGAAATTGGTGTAACCCCAGGGGTTGAAACCACCACGGGCCCACTTGGACAAGGTCTGGCAAACGCGGTTGGGATGGCGCTGGCTGAGGCGCTGCTGGCGCAAGAATTTAATCGGGACGAGCTCAAAATCGTCGACCACTATACTTATGCTTTTGTTGGCGATGGCTGCCTCATGGAAGGCATCTCGCATGAAGCATGTTCATTGGCGGGCACGCTAAAGCTAGCCAAATTGATTGTATTGTATGACGACAATGGGATTTCGATTGACGGTGATGTCAAACATTGGTTTGCCGACAATACTGCGCAGCGTTTTGAAGCCTATGGCTGGCATGTGATTCGTCAAGTGGATGGGCATGATATCGAAGCCGTCGATGCGGCGATTACGGCCGCGAAAAAAGCGCATAAGCCAACTTTGATTTGTTGCCAAACCGTGATTGGCAAGGGCGCTCCAACTAAAGCTGGGGGGCATGAGGTGCATGGTGCTCCGTTAGGCGCAGCTGAGGTCGCTGCCACCCGCGTCGCGCTCGATTGGCCTTTTGAGCCTTTTGTCATACCCGATGAAGTCTATGCAGCTTGGAATATGCGTGAAACCGGTGCGCGTGCTGAGGCTGACTGGCGTGAGCGCTTTGACGCCTATCGCGCTAAGTACCCGCAGCAAGCGGTTGAGTTTATGCGTCGCATGAAAGGCGAGCTGCCTACGCATTGGTCTGAGACGACGCGCGCCTTTATCGCGGGCACTCATGCAAAAGCTGAAACCATCGCGACTCGTAAGGCTTCGCAACAGACGATTGACGGTTTGGCTGCGATTTTGCCTGAATTGCTCGGCGGCTCAGCGGATCTGACGAGCTCAAATCTGACCAACTGGAAAACCGCAAAACCCGTGCGCGCTACTGAAGATGGCTTGCAATTCGGTAATCATATCAATTATGGCGTGCGTGAATTCGGCATGAGTGCGGTGCTCAATGGCATAGCCTTGCATGGTGGTTATCGACCATTTGGCGGAACTTTTTTAACGTTTTCTGACTACAGTCGCAATGCGCTGCGGGTCGCAGCTTTAATGAAGGCGCGCTCGATCTTCGTGTTTACGCATGATTCCATCGGTTTAGGTGAAGATGGCCCGACGCATCAACCCGTCGAGCATCTCGCGAGTTTGCGCTTGATTCCGCAGCTCGATGTATGGCGCGCGGCGGATACGGTTGAAACCGCGGTGGCGTGGGTGCAAGCGGTTGCCAGGCAAGGGCCTAGCTGTCTAGTATTTAGCCGCCAAAATCTGCTGTTTATCCAGCGTAGCGAGACGCAAATTGAGCATATCGCTAAGGGGGGGTATGTGCTACGCGACTGGAATGAAGAGGTCGTAGCGCACAAATTGATTGTGCTTGCGACTGGCTCGGAGGTTGAGCTGGCCTTAGCGGCGATTGAGCCGCTAGCACGGGTAGGTATCGCAGCGCGGGTTGTCTCCATGCCCTCAACGACGGTGTTTGACCGGCAGGAAGCGGATTGGCGCGAATATGTGTTGCCCAAAGGGGTTATGCGGCTTGCGCTTGAGGCCGGTTCGAGCGATTACTGGCGCAAATATGTTGGGCTCGAAGGTGGCGTGATTGGCCTTGATAGATTTGGCGAGTCAGCTCCGGCAGCCACATTGTTCGAGCATTTTGGCTTTACGGTGGAAAATATTGTCGAGCAGGCGCGCGCCCTTTTTATATAGCATCGATTGATGCAAAGTTTGTGTGCGCGTCGTAGCTCTACTTGATTGAACAGCTCGCTGCAGTGCGGCTATTTATCGAGTAGGCGATGGCGTGCGCGTTCATGACTCAGTTCAGTAATCAGGAGAGAAAAATGACGGTTCGCGTCGCAATTAATGGCTATGGCCGGATCGGCCGCAATACGCTGCGCGCATTTTATGAAGCAGGCAAAACACATGATCTAGAAATTGTGGCGATCAATGATTTGGGTGATGCTAAAACAAATGCGCATTTGACGCAATATGATACGACGCACCGTCAATTCCCCGGTACCGTAGAAGTGCAGGGTGAAGATCTAGTGGTGAATGGCGATCGGATTCGAGTGCTGGCGCAGCGTGATCCGGCTGCTTTGCCGTGGGGCGCGCTCGGGGTGGATGTGGTGTTGGAATGCACCGGTTTTTTTACCAGCAAAGAAAAGGCCAGCGCTCATTTGCAAGGGGGCGCGAAGAAAGTCATTATTTCAGCACCAGGCGGTAAAGATGTCGATGCCACGATTGTGTATGGCGTGAACCATCAGACGCTAAAAAAAGAGCACACCGTCATTTCAAATGCCTCATGCACGACGAATTGCCTGGCTCCTCTGGTTAAACCTTTGCATGACACACTCGGTGTGGTTAATGGTTTGATGACGACCATTCACTCGTATACCAATGACCAGGTGTTGACGGACGTTTATCATGAAGATCTACGCCGCGCGCGCTCGGCAACACAAAACATGATTCCAGCTAAAACGGGGGCGGCTTCAGCGGTTGGCTTGGTATTGCCCGAACTCAATGGCAAGCTAGATGGCTTTGCCATTCGTGTGCCAACCATCAATGTCTCGATTGTTGATTTATCCTTTGTGGCAGCGCGTGATACAACTGTAGATGAAGTCAATGCAATCCTAAGAGAAGCGGCTGACGGTCCGTTAAAAGGTATCCTCGCCTATAACACACTGCCGCTGGTTTCGACCGATTTTAATCACCATTCAGCTTCATCAATTTTTGATGCGACGCTGACTAAAGTATCGGGCCGACTCGTTAAGGTCTCTAGCTGGTACGATAATGAATGGGGCTTCTCAAATCGAATGCTAGATACAGCAGTGGCGTTTGCGAAAGCGAAGTAAACCCGTTTGAATCTCAAGTATTCTCTATAAGTTGGTCCAGAGCGGCCAACTTAGTCATAAGATGCGAACAGTTCTTATTCATATGGCTGAGGATACCTGATGCAAAGCTTTACGCGTAATCTTTCCCGTTTATTTCCACACTCAAGTAGTACTCCATCTGTTGCGCAAGAACTGGCCTTTAAAGAAGAAAAAAAGGGTTGCTCGTCGTCATCGCGGAACCGACTAAGTGACTCACTAGGGGGGGATATAGGTCCAAAGGCTAGCCTGCCGAGAGCTAAAGAAACCAGATCAAAATTGAATGTTGCACAGCCAGGACCAGGTCCTAAGGCCAAAAGACCTTCATCTGTACTGAGCGCCGCGGAGTCTATCAGCGAGACAGCCTCTGTAAAAGAGGCGGGAGATGGCCATGAGCACGGCCACGGCGCGGTCATGGTTGATTTGGATGAGGCCGTACATGCAGTTTATATTCTGCTTAAAAAATTGATCGAAGCGGGGCGCGCGAGCGGTGATGAAACTCTGACGTGGTTTAAAGAGCTGCAAGAAGAAGCGGAATTATTAAAAAATGCCCCCCTTGAGCATGCCGCGCATCAAGTGAGTCCTACCGGCGGAGTGGATTTTGGTGTGTCCATGGGAAGCTCCGGCTTGATTTCTGTTCTAGCGCTGTTTGCCATCAGAGAGGGTCTACGTGCACGAAAAACCGCGGCTGCCGAGTATCGAGAAAAAAGCGGACAGGCACGTAAGCTAGGCAAAGAGATCAAGAAGCTGGACGGCCTCATTCAAGAAATAGAAAAACTGTTGCACACCGCAGAAATGCAGGATGCGTTGGGGGACGTCTGCGCGTTGGCTAAACAAACTAGGCTGTGTAAACATCAAAAACTGCAAGACACGCAGTTTTCACGTGAGATGAAACGTCTTGACAAAAAAATTGGTGGAGCTTCGCTTGCTTCAGGCAGTACCATTTTAGCTAAAGCGCTAGCAGAAAGTGTCACGCAAATTGGCTTAGCTGCCAGTGCCCATCAGCTTGATGTTGCTCAATTGATTGCGCAGGGTTTACTCACCAGTTCAGCTGCAACCACTGCAACAGCGGTTGGAACTGCTTCGACGCTGGTGTTGGGACCGGCAGCTGCGCTCGGAGCGACTGCGCTTGGCGCCTATTTTGTTAAAAAATCACGCAAGCAAAAGCAGCAGATCCAGCAAGGCAAGGCGAGTGTCGATGCTGCTTGGGCCAAATTGCGAGCAGACATTGAACGCGGCACCGCAGAGTTATCAGCAATCGACGACTATTTAAAATTTCTAGGTATCAAATTAGCTCAGCGTGAAGAGTTTGCAAAATCCTTTCTGAAATGGAATAGCGGTTTTCTAACGGGTAGCACCGTTTATGCTGGCAGTACATTGGCGAAGATGGGCCTCACAGTGGCTTCCTTAGCCGGTGCTGGCGCTGCGGCTAACCCAGTTGGCTTAGGCGTGTTACTGGCGGCCACCATTGCGGGTGGTTTAACCATGACGGTTTGTTCGCAGCAATTCTTACATAGCCATGATAAGCAAAAACGCTACGATGATTATCAAATTGAAGATGATCTTGAATTAGACAAGGATTTCCTAGCTACGGTAGATATTAAACATGAGCAAGGTGAAAAAAAAGGTCTTGAATTGCGGTCTCGTTTTTATCAGCAGGCTCAGGCACGCGAAACTGTGCGGCAGAATTTGCTTGCGCAGGTCGCATTAGAAAATCAAAAACGTTATCGATGGATTCCGTATTCAACGGATCGAGAAAAAACGGCTGAATCTGAAAAACCACCTGTTTCAAAGCTTTCTTCCTTTAAGAAGAGCTTATATGCACGTTGGCAAGCGAGCGCAGAATTTACGAAAAAACTAATCACTAGCCATGATTACAAAGCCGCCCGAGAAATCTATCAACAGGTCCGGGCTGAAAAACGCAGTGGCTTTGGCAAACGCACCTTGAAGCAGTGGCTGGACCAAGCGGGCAATGATGCCGCTCAGATTGCTTTCATGCAGCAGGCGCTAGGATTACAGCTCGCTTATCTAGAGCAAAAACATAAGGTACAGCTCGAGTTACGGTCGGCATATGTAAACGCGGGAGCCATCAAAAGTTTTGTTGAAGATGACAGTATTCAGATAGGTTTTGACAGCGATCTTCAAGTGCGTGACGAGTTAATGGAAGAACTTAAAGATTTAGCTGGCAAGGGGCTAGATATTCCTGAGGGGCTCAGTCTGCAACTCGCTCATTTTGAGCGTAAATGTGACGCCCAGTCAGATTTTCAGTTGGCATATCTGAACCAGGCCGACGCTCGCATCAATGTGGAAACCATCAAAAATTTTGTTGAAAATGAGGATATTCAGTTAGGTTTTCAAGGTAATTTCATAAGGCGTGATACGTTAAAGAGCGAAATTAAATCTCTAAACGATAGTCAGCAAGATATTCCTGAGGAGCTCAGCCTGCAACTCGCTCATCTGGAGCGTCAATGTGACTTGCAATTAGATTTACAGCTGGCGTATCTAAATTTAGACTCTATCGATACAAAACCCATTAATACTTTTCTTAAAGGCATTGAGACCCGCTTAGGATTTGAAAAGGGTATCAAGTTACATGACGAAGTAAGAAGCTTACTTAAAGAACTAGAGGAGAGTCGGCTCAAAGGGCAGGAGCGGTCACCAGAAAATCTACTCAGACTCAAAGAGTCCTTTATGCTTTTACAACAAGGACGGAGTTCTCGTTCTAGACAAAAGTTGTCAACTGAAACTGCCCAGCCAACCATCGACTGTAACCTGCGCTTTGCAGAATATTTATTGGAGATAGCGCCAAAACGCTATCGCGATTTACGCGGCAAACTGATTGGAACCGAAATTCAAGCGGCGCGATTACGCGAGTTGGCTGGCCAAAAATTGAATCCCGGTTCACAAACCAGTGAGGTGGTTCAAGCTAAGGCTAAGTCCTCGAATTCAAGCAAGCCTCAGATAGTAAGAACAGAAACGACAAATACGACAAATACGACTCTCGTTCAAAGTAGGCGGAGTTCGTTAACGCTAAACTCTGATGCTGATACGATAGATCGTGCTTCATCAGCAATGCTCAGTAAACCTAAGGGCAGGCAGTTGACACTGTCCGCCGAGTTAGAGGCATGGCATAGGTATTATGAGCCTTGGGTTGATTCTAAATTGATCTAATTAAGTCTTCTTATGCGGACAGTTTTCCTTACGGCAGGAACCATATAAAGAAAGCGAATGCTCATGCAAGACAAAGCCGAGGCTTTGGGCAATTATTTGCTGACGCCGTTCAATTTCGGAGTCGTAAAATTCCTCGACTAAACCACAGTCAACACAAAGCAAATGATCGTGATGCGTGCCTTCATTGAGCTCGAATACGGCTTTGCCCGATTCGAAGTTGCTGCGGGTCAGTAACCCCGCCTGTTCAAATTGCGTGAGCACTCGGTAAACTGTAGCCAGGCCAATATCGAGTTCTTCGGTAAGGAGGGTGCGGTACACATCTTCGGCGCTCAAATGCCGGATCGTGCTATTTTGAAAAATCTCGAGGATTTTTAGCCGTGGCAGCGTCGCTTTGAGGCCAATGCTTTTTAAATCGGAATGATTGCTCATGGTTAGCTACGAGTCACAAGTAAAGGGTACAATGCATATCTTTATGCATCAGAGATGAGTGGACCGAGTCATAATGTATGGCGCGAGAAAGCACCCTCTTTTTAAACGGATGAGTGGTTCATAGTCTTCGGTAGGTTATTCGTTCCAGCAACCTATTTAGTCAAAATTTTTAAAATGAAATTGTTTTTTTTCACGTTTAACCGCTTCAGCTCATTGGCTTTTCCGCAGACCATAAGACGACGGCCCCTGGCGCTAGCGTGTGCGATGTGGTTGGCGGCTTGTTCGACCTATAACGACACAACTCAACGGATTGCCCAGCACATTACACCCTACCAGATTACTGTGGTGCAGGGCAACTTTATTTCCCGTGAAGCTGTCGCTAAATTGCAAGTTGGCATGCCGCGAGAGCACGTGCGCGCAGTGCTAGGCACGCCGCTTTTAATCGATACTTTTCATCCACATCAGTGGGATTATATTTTTTACTTTAAGCGTGGCGCAACTGAAGTGGTGCAGCGTCGCCATTTGGCAGTCTATTTTGAGCGTGATCAGTTATCGCGCTGGGTAGGCGGCGAAGATTTGCCTTCCGAAAATGAATTACTCGCTGAAATTGACGGCGACCGGCGCGCTAACACGCGTAGTAAACAGAACGCATCTGCGCGTTCGCCACGTGCTGATAACCCATGAGCGCGCTTAAAATTGCGCTCGCGGGTGCTTCCGGTCGCATGGGGCGGATGCTGATTGAGACCGTGCTTGCTACGCCCAGCGTGCAGTTGGTTGGGGTTTATGAACGCGCCAATAGTGCGCTGATAGGGCAAGACGCGGGGGCTTTTTTAGGCCAATGCACAGGCGTGAGCGTTTCGAATGAAATGCACACGGTGTTAGCGGCGGCTGACTGTTTGATCGACTTTACGCGTCCGGAAGGTACGCTGGCCCACTTACCAGTAGCCGCTGAACATGGCGTGAAGTTAGTGATTGGAACCACGGGTTTTACACCTGCGCAACGCGCCGAGATTGAAGCGGCCGCGAGTAGAGTGCCGATTGTATTCGCGCCGAATATGAGCGTTGGTGTGAATGTGACGTTTAAGCTGCTTGAGCTTGCCGCACGTTTTTTAGCGAGCGATTACGATATTGAAATTATTGAGGCGCATCACCGGCATAAAGTCGATGCGCCATCAGGCACGGCCCTTAAAATGGGCGAGATCGTCGCGCAGGCATTAGGCCGTGATTTGGCGGAAGTGGCGGTATATGGCCGTGAAGGCGTGACCGGAGAACGCACATCTTCAACCATTGGTTTTGCCACAGTGCGCGGCGGCGATATTGTGGGCGACCATACGGTCCTTTTTGCGGGTCCTGGCGAGCGGATTGAAATTACGCATAAATCAGCTAGCCGCCTGAGCTATGCTCAAGGCGCGCTACGGGCCGCACATTTTCTGGCGGATAAGCCCAATGGCCTATTTGATATGCAAGATGTGCTGGGGCTGCGTTAATTAAGCTGTAATCAGTATAGTCATCGCTTACGCTGCGGGTGCAGCGGCTATGCGACTTCATGCAATTTCCCATTTACTTTATTGAAAATTTTACCCCTTATGCAAGAAAAGTATATTCCTGCCGAGGTTGAATCGGCGATGCAGCGTCATTGGGCGCAACACAATGTATACCAGGCAAACGAAGCTGCGCCCCGGGACAAGAAGTTTTATTGCGTATCGATGCTACCTTATCCTTCTGGCAAGCTGCATATGGGGCATGTGCGCAACTATACAATCAATGATGTGATGGCCCGCTATCTGCGGATGAAGGGCTTTAATGTATTGATGCCGATGGGCTGGGATGCTTTTGGCATGCCAGCGGAAAATGCCGCAATGGCGAATGGTGTGGCGCCTGCGCAATGGACCTATGACAACATTGCCTATATGAAAAAGCAGATGCAGGCGATCGGACTAGCTATAGATTGGTCGCGTGAAATTGCAACCTGCGAGCCAGATTACTACAAATGGAATCAGTGGCTGTTTTTAAAGATGTTAGAGGCGGGAATTGTTTATAAAAAAACCGGCACGGTGAATTGGGACCCCGTTGACCAAACTGTATTGGCGAATGAACAAGTCATCGATGGCCGTGGCTGGCGCTCAGGCGCGTTAGTGGAAAAACGCGAAATTCCAATGTACTACATGCGGATCACGCAATATGCGCAAGAGCTATTAGATGCGCTTGATGATCTGGGCTGGCCTGAGCGGGTTAAGCTGATGCAACAAAATTGGCTGGGTAAGAGTGTCGGGGTCAATATTAGCTTCCCATATCAACTCGATGGAGAGCACAAACAGTTACGGGTTTTTACAACCCGTGCCGATACTCTAATGGGGGTTACGTTTTGCGCGATAGCTGCGGAACATCCGTTAGCGCTGCGTCTGGCGCAAAAGCGTCCAGAATTACAGGCCTTTATAGAGGCCTGCAAATTAGGGGGCAGCGCAGAAGCTGACTTGGCAACGCTCGAGAAAAAAGGCATTGCTACGGGGTTTTTTGTTCAGCATCCTCTGAGCGGGGAAGAGATTGAAGTATGGCTTGGTAATTACGTATTAATGAGTTATGGCGAAGGCGCAGTCATGGGCGTGCCGGCCCACGATGAACGCGATTTCGCTTTTGCGCTTAAGTATGGGTTGCCGATTAAGCAAGTCATTGCAGTCAATCAGCAACCTTACTCTAATACTCATTGGGCCGCTTGGTATGCAGAGAAAGAAAATGGCATCTGTGTGAATAGTGGGAAATACGATGGTTTAGCTTATGAGCCGGCCGTCCAAGCGATGGTGGCTGATTTAAGCGAACGCGGTCTGGGTGAGCAGCGTGTGGTTTGGCGTTTGCGTGATTGGGGGATTTCTCGGCAGCGTTATTGGGGGACGCCGATTCCCCTGATTCATTGCGCGGCATGTGGAGAGGTGCCGGTTCCCGAGGCGGATTTACCGGTTGTACTGCCGGAGGATCTCGTGCCAGATGGCAGCGGAAATCCGCTGGCCAAATCAGCTGCTTTTGTGAATTGTAGTTGCCCTAAATGTGGTGCGCCCGCGCGCCGTGAAACCGACACGCTAGACACCTTTGTTGATTCATCTTGGTATTTCTTACGCTATACCTGCCCGGCTGCGCAAATAGGTGGCAAACCGTCGATGATTGATGCGCGCACTGAGTATTGGATGCCAATGGATCAATATATCGGCGGCATTGAACATGCGATTTTGCATCTGTTGTATTCGCGCTTTTGGACCAAAGTGATGCGGGATCTCGGTTTGGTAACATTTTCTGAGCCGATTAAGAACTTGCTAACGCAAGGCATGGTGCTAAACGAAACTTTTTATCGTGAGAATGCTACGGGTAAGCGGATTTGGTTTAATCCGACTGAAGTCACCTTGCATCGTGATAGTAAAGGCCGAGCTTGTGGTGCGACGCTCAACACGGATGGGCTGCCGGTTGAGATAGGGGGCATTGAAAAAATGTCTAAATCAAAGCATAACGGAGTCGACCCACAATCCTTGATCGATCAATATGGTGCAGATACGGCGCGCTTATTTACAATGTTTGCCGCTCCGCCCGAGCAACAGCTTGAGTGGTCAAGTGCAGGGGTGGATGGCGCGAGTCGCTTTTTGCGTAGGCTGTGGGCCTTTGGCTATGCACAGGCTGAGTCAATGGCGCGCGCCGCCGCAGTACATTCCGGTGCGCTAACGGCTAGCCCATACTTAACTCATTTAACTGAGCCACAAAAAGCGTTGCGCCGCGACATTTATCGCATTTTGAAACAAGCTGAATTTGATTATCAGCGTGTTCAATACAATACAGTTGTCTCAGCGGCGATGAAAATGCTGAAGGCGCTTGAAGCTGCGGTAGACGCTCAAACGCACGAAAACACAGAAATGTGGAGCCTAGTGGTGCGTGAGGGATATGGAATTTTGTTGCGTATACTATACCCAGTAGTGCCGCATATTGGCTGCACCTTGTGGGATGGACTCGAGTTTAACGCTGAATTTGGCCGTACTTTATTAGATGCACCCTGGCCCGAAGTGGATGAAAGTGCGCTGGAGGCGATGCAAAGTGAGTTAGTGTTGCAAATCAATGGCAAGGTGCGAGGCGCGCTGACCGTTGCAAAAGAGGCTTCCCGTGCTGAAATTGAGCAAGCGGCGCTGGATCATGAGATATTTAAGCGCTTTAGCAATGGACAGCTGCCAAAGAAAATTGTGCTAGTGCCAGGGCGCCTTGTCAACCTAGTGATTTAAAGAGGTTTTTATGATGAGCGTCCGCTTGGCTGCAGTGCCGATGGTCTTGATCATGTTGCTAGCTGCTTGCGGTTTTCAGCTGAAGGGACGGCAGGATTATGCTTTCAAGCGCCTTTATATCGAGCCTTCTGGTATGGTGAGTTCGTCCATGACTGCGCGTTTAAAACGCATGATTCAGGCTGGCAGCGATACGCTTGTAGTCGATGAAGTGCGCGATGCCGGGGTGATTTTATCCATCTCGACTTCGCGCAATCAGCGCGCTTTAAGTTTGACTGCCCAAGGGGTGGTTGAAGAATATGAGCTGGTTAGCACCGTGACTTATGCATTAACGAGCACAGATGGCATGGTATTGGTTCCATCCAGTATGATGCGACTCAATCGGTCAATGACATATAGTGACCGCTACACACTCGCTAAGCAAACTGAAACTGAATTGCTGTATCGTGATATGGAAAATGACGCCATTGATCAATTAATGCGGCGCTTGGCTTTGGTCAATGCACTTAAACCTGTCAACGAGTCTGTGCCGGTAGTGCAACCGCGTGCGCCATTACCGCCGCCGCCGCTTTAAGTGACCTAGCAATAATCGATTGCGCTTAAGACAACACACTTATGCAACTGCGTGCTGATTCTCTCACGCGCCATTTACGTAACGAGCTTGCAAGACTCTATATCGTGTTTGGCGATGAGCCTCTTCTGGTACAGGAAGCGCTGGACGAAATCCGCGCCGCGGCCCGCGCTGCGGCCCGCGCTGCGGATTACACTCAACGCTCTATTTTTACAGTAGAGCGTGGTTTTGACTGGAGCTTAATGCTTGGTGTAAGTCAATCGATGTCGCTTTTTGGTGAGCGTCAATTGCTTGAATTACACCTCCCGAGCGGCAAGCCGGGCAAAGAGGGGGGGGAAGTTCTAAAAAGACTCGCTGCCGAGTCCTCGCCAGACAGGGTGATTTTGATCATCTTGCCGAGACTGGATGCCGCCACACAAAAAACCGGGTGGTTTACCGCTTTGCTCGAAGCTGGCATGGCGCTCCGCATTGATCGTATCGAGCGCGCGGCGCTGCCAGCATGGATCCGCCAGCGCTTAGCCGCTCAGGGCCAAAAGGTAGCGTCTGGCGAGGCCGGTCAGCGCACACTGCAGTTGATGGTAGAACGGGTCGAAGGTAATTTACTTGCCGCGCATCAAGAAATTCAAAAGCTTGGGTTGATCTATCCGCCAGGTGAATTGAGTGCTGAGCAAATCTGTGATGCGATATTAAACGTTGCGCGTTACGATGTTTTTAAACTGAGTGAGGCTATGTTAGCTGGCGATGTGCGCCGGCTCACCAGCATGCTAGAAGGTTTGCGTGGCGAAGGCGAAGCGCCTATGCTGGTATTATGGGTCTTGGTTGAGGAGCTACGCACGCTTTTACTGCTTAAACGTGGAATCGCAGCTGGCCGGCCGCTGCCGCAACTGTTGCGTGAGCAGCGCGTATGGGGTCCGCGCGAAAAACTCATTGGGGCTGCGTTAGCGCGTTTGAACGAAGCGGCGCTGCTGGCGGGCTTAGCGTTTGCGGCGCGCCTAGATCGCCAACTCAAAGGGCTTGTAAAACTTTGGGCAACCGAATCGCGTAGCGCTTTGCTGCCAGCAGATCCGTGGCACGGCCTGTTTGAGCTAGCCATGAGCGTAGCGCGGCCCAATCAATCAAAAAATGGTTTTTATGGATCTTGATCACTACATGACCAACCTCGGTCAACGCGCGCGTACAGCCTCACGAGTGATGGCGCGCGCGACAACCGCCGCGAAGAATAATGCGCTGGAAACGATTGCTTCTATGCTTGAGCAAGACATCGCGTTATTAAAAGAAGCCAATCAACATGATTGCGCGCAGGCTCAAGCAAAAGGCTTGGATGCCGCCTTTATTGATCGCCTTACGTTATCTGATGCAGCGCTGCGCACCATGATTACGGGCTTGCGGCAGGTGCTTTCATTACCGGATCCAGTGGGCGAAATCAGTGAACTTAAATCCCGTCCGACGGGGATTCAGGTCGGTCGAATGCGGGTGCCCCTTGGCGTGATTGGGATCATTTATGAAGCGCGTCCTAACGTCACCATTGATGCCGCCGCGCTGTGCCTAAAGGCGGGCAATGCGGTGATCTTGCGCGGTGGCTCAGAGGCGCTACAGAGTAATTTGGCGCTGGCGCGCTCAATCAGTGCTGGCTTGGCGGCAGCGGGTTTGCCCGCTGATGCGGTGCAACTGGTTGCCACAGCGGAGCGTGCCGCCGTGGGCAAGTTGGCGACCATGACTGAATATATCGACGTGCTTGTGCCGCGTGGCGGCAAGGGTCTGATTGAGCGCCTGATGCGTGAAGCCCGCGTGCCAATGATTAAACATCTAGATGGCGTGTGTCATGTATATATCGATAACGCTGTGGATCTGAACAAGGCGTTGCGGGTTTGTGACAATGCCAAGACGCAACGCTACGGTACATGTAATACGATGGAAACATTACTGGTTGCAGCCAGTATAGCGCCCCAAATTTTGCCCCCACTTTGTCGCTTATATCAGGATAAGGCCGTCGCATTACGCGTCTGTGCACAAAGTCGGGCCGTGCTTGAGCAAGCAGGGATTGGCTCTCTGACTAACGCAACCGAGGCCGATTGGCGCACCGAATATCTTGCGCCGATTCTTGCGATTCGGATGGTTGACGATTTAGATGCGGCAATTGACCATATTAATACTTATGGCTCAGCGCATACCGATGCAATTGTGACCGAAGATTATGATCATGCCCAACGTTTTTTGCGTGAAGTAGACTCGGCAAGTGTTATCGTGAATGCTTCAACGCGCTTTGCTGATGGCTTTGAATACGGACTAGGCGCGGAAATTGGCATCTCAAATGACAAGCTGCACGCGCGTGGGCCGGTTGGTCTAGAAGGTTTAACTTCATTAAAGTATATTGTCTTAGGTCATGGCGAAGGACGGAACTAAAAAACGGGGAAATAGGGTAAAACGTATGATGTTTTGTCCGTTTGAACCGGAATATTCCGCTATCTGAAATGACTGCAAAACTAATATGCCGCTGTGGTCAGCGGTCTGGCATAATATCCAGCCTGGTTATCTTTGCTATGTGTCGTGCGGCAATTTATGTCTGACAGCCTACGGTTATTGTAAAACCTGTCAGTTGGCCTCTTTTTCTAAAAAATACTCATGCTTTGGATTAAATCGTTCCATCTCGTTTTTGTTGTATCGTGGTTTGCGGGCTTGGCCTATCTGCCGCGTATTTATATGAACCTCGCACAAGAAACCGAGCCCGCAGCAGTCAAACGTCTGCTGCTGATGGCTCGTAAGCTCTTTCGCTTTATGACGATTATTGCGGTGCCCGCGCTTAGCTTCGGACTTTGGTTATGGTTGGTGGTTGGCATTGGCCTTGAAGGCCCAGGCAATGGCTGGATGCACGCGAAGCTAAGTATCGTTGCGCTTTTGATCGCGTATCATATTACCTGCGGTAAATTGCTGGCCGCGTTCGAGCAAGGGCGCAATAAGCGTAACCCATGCTGGTATCGCGGATTGAGTGAGTTGCCGGTATTAGGTTTGCTGGCAGTCGTACTTTTGGTGATTTTTAAACCGTTTTAAACCGTTTTGCATGTGACAAGCGGCATTGTGCTGAAAAAATAAGCTGCCTTTGGGCAGCTTATCGAAAATCATTTAAAAAATATTTAGCACACCACAATCCAGAAAAGATAAATGTGCTTAGGAATTTTCGGGGTTTGAAGAATTCTCTGTACGTGTTTCACCACACTCCGCTCAAAATGATGTTTTAGGCTAAATACCTTTGGCTAAAATGCGCAGGGAAACAAAAGAGGTGTACCGTGAGCTATTGCCTGTAATCTGTTCAAATCTATAATTTTCAGAAATGCAATAAAAAGGAAAATAAACGATGATGATCAACTCCGTGGGGGCAAGCTCTTCAAGCGCGCGTCCAAGCGCATCCGTGGTTTCGCCAAGCTGTAAAGCAACTGGCGGAGTATCAAACAACAATCGATTGAAGCGTAGCGAAAGGCCCCGAAGGAGCTTTTGCTACGCTATGAGTACAACATGTAAAAGTGAATGAGAGCCAATTCCATCGCTGGTTAGCGCTACCCTAATTTGTTTGAAATGGCATCTAAGATGCTTTACGTAATTCACGCGGGGTAAATCTAATCACCGAATGGGTTGGATCTGACCTGATATCGGTAGGAATTTCCCCTTTTTCCTCAAAGAAAAAACGTTTCTCTCCAAAAGCCGGGACTAAGTCATCTAACCAAGTCGCCTTGGGATCAAATTTGGCATAAAACGGCCGACGCACCCAGTCTGGGTTGCGCGCTTGTAGAAACTGTAGAGCAAACACTTTTTCGTTATGAATATTAACGATGCCATCGATTGCCACTTTACCCGGGAAAGCGCTCATGGACGGTCCGCGCACAGTACGAGCTAGGCCGGAGACGCTTTGATAAGCGGCCTGAAAAATCTCATAAGCTTTGGCGAGCGGCAATTGAAAATATTCATGCGGCCCAGTATCGCGCTCAACAAACATATAGTATGGAATCGCCCCTAGACGAACGCCTAAGGTCCATAATTCGGCCCATGCTTTAGCATCATCATTGATGTGGCGAATCAGCGGAGATTGCATACGCACTGTCGCGCCAGTTGAAAGAATACGTTTTAAGGCTTTTTGGGCAATCTCTTGACGTAATTCAATCGGGTGATTGTAGTGCCCCATCAGCGCTAAATTCTTGCCTGCTTTTACAACTTTCTCAAAAAGCCGCAATAAATCGTCAGCGTCTTTATCGGTCACAAAACGATGTGGCCAATAGGCAACCGATTTGGTGCCAATCCGAATATTCTGAATATGAGCCAGCTCTGCATCCAGTAGCGGTTCAATATACTCGGTGAGCGAGCGAGTATTCATAATGAGTGGATCACCTCCGGTAATCAACACATCGGTGACTTCTTTATGCTGCTTTAGATAAGCGGTGAGTTCGTTTGACTCTCTTGCATCGAATTTAAGTCCTTCCATGCCAACAAATTGTGGCCAACGGAAGCAGAACGTGCAATAAGCATGGCAGGTTTGCCCAGCGCTGGGGAAAAACAACACGGTCTCTTTATATTTATGTTGTAGGCCTTGTATCGGAGCGCCATCTAGCAAGGGGACGTTGTGCGTCATTTGACCGGCTGGATGCGGATTCATCTGCAAGCGAATTTTTTTTACTTGCGCTTCAATGGCCGCCTCATCTTTTTTAATCAGCACTAAGTCTCTGAGCTGAGCGTACTCTGCGGGCGGCAACATCGTTTGATGAGGAAACGTGAGGCGATAAATTGGATCATCTGGCACGCGATCCCAATCAATCAGTTCGCTCATCACGTATTGATTTGTGCGAAAGGGGAGTACGCGCGAAACAACAAGCACCGCCTCGCGCAGCTCAAGCGGAATTTTCTCCCATTGCGGTGATTGCTGGATCGATTGACGCGTATAGGGTTTAAATTTTGGTGGAGTTAAAACCTCTTGAGTCATGATATACACCCCTATTTGGTCTGATTTTTTTAAACATTGCGCTTAATTTAGCTTAATCCTGTGGCAACTTAGGCGCCTCGTGGTGACGGTTGACAAATACACCCGTCAGCGCCACAACGACCGCTAATGCTGCCGTAATGATCATCTCCATACGGTGATTCGGCTGGATAAACATGGCAATTAAAATAATAATAATTGCCACAATTACAATCCAAGTTAGCCATGGAAAGAGCCACATCTTAAGTTTTAGCTGATTGCCATTAGCGAGTAAGCGTGTGCGCAAACGCAGTTGAGAAATGGCGATCACCAAATAAACCAGCAAGCCGATGGCGCCTGAAGTCGCAAGCAAGAAAGTAAATACTTGCTTAGGCATCAAATAATTTGCAATGACCGTTAAAAAAGCTACGGCGGTAGAGGCTAACACGGCTAATGCTGGCACGCCATTGCGCGTGGTGCGTTGGATCGCCGCAGGAGCGTCGCCGCGCTGGCTAAGCGAAAAAATCATCCTGGAGGCGGTGTATAAAGCGGAATTGAGGCAGCTAATTAATGCGATGAAGACAATCACATCCACTAGCGCTTTGGCGTAGGGGATATTAATTAATTCAAGCACCCGCTGATACGCGCCGATTTCTGGCAAGAGCGGATCGTCCCATGGCACCAACGCAATCACGACAAAAAGAGAGGCTAAATAGAAGATGCTGATACGCCAGATGACAGAATTAGTGGCTCGGGTGATTTGCCGGACAGGGTTTTTAGATTCCACCGCCGCAATGGTCGAGACTTCTGCGCCAAATAAGCTGAACATGGCGATGACCATGGCCCCAAGAACCGCCTCGAAGCCGTTTGGCGCAAAGCCCCCCACGGTACTGAAGAGCGCATCCATGCCGCTCACACTGCTTGCTGGGAAGAGGCCCATGATAGCGCCTAAGCCAATGCAGATAAAGGTAATAATGGCCGTTACTTTGATCAATGCAAACCAGAATTCAAGCTCGCCATAATAGGCGACTTTTAATAAATTACTGAGAGTCAAAACAGCGGTGATGGCTAAAGCAAAGATCCAAGTCGCCGTGTTTGGAAACCATGAATGTAAAATAATGGCTGCGGCAGTTGCTTCTAGCGGAATCACTAAAACTTTACGCCACCAATAAAGCCAGCCAATAGTAAAACCCGCCCACCGGCCAATCGCATGATCGGCATAAGTAGAAAATGAGCCTGTATCTGGCAAAGCCACCGCCATTTCGCCTAACATCCGCATGACCAATAAAACCAGTGCCCCTGAAATCAGGTACGCAATGATTACCGCAGGCCCAGCCGCGGCAATTGCATGTCCAGAGCCAACAAATAAACCCGCACCAATTACGCCTCCAATCGAAAGCATTGCAACGTGGCGTTCCTTGAGTCCAGTATCGAGAGTACCGCGAGCTGTTGATGTGGCCGTTCGGCCGCTCAGTGCTTTGGTCATGCCTTTTTTCAATTTCTACTCCAATATTTTGAACATCCCGCTAGAATCACCAAGGTTTTTCTAACGCTAAATTAACCAGAGCCTTCCAAACCAGATAGATTGAATTCTGGAATATGCAATTCTGTCGATATATATTCACCTGAAAAAGCGAAAAAAAACAGTAGATTTACCTCTATTCTGGTGAATAACCTACTAAAATAATGCCTTCGCGTAAAGAAACGCGCAGTCTAACAAAATTTATGCCTTCACTCGAATTCTTTGCGCCTTGCCCGCGTGGCTTGGAGGCAGTATTTGCCGACGAGCTGCGTGAAATTGCACTCCAGACGCCTCTTACAGTGGGCGCTATTGCACCTGGCGGGGTATATTTTACCGGCGCATCTGCAGCTGCTATGGCAGTGAACTTGCATTCGCGTATCGCCAGCCGCGTCCTATTAAAAATAGCACGACAATCTTATCACAATGAAAACGATATCTTTGCGTTTACGTTTGAGCAGCCTTGGGAGGATTGGTTCACTGCGCAACAAACATTACGCGTGGACCTTACTGCGCTTAAAACCGCAAACCTGCGTAATTCAGGTTTTGCGGCCTTGCGTGTAAAGGATGCGATCTGCGATCGTTTGCGTAACACGACAGGAGCACGGCCTAATATTGATACCCTAACGCCGGATGTGCGCGTGTTTGCTTTTCTGGATGCGACGCATTGCACGCTTTATCTGGATACAACTGGCGAGGCGTTATTTAAGCGCGGCTGGCGCTTGGCGAAAGGCGCCGCACCGTTACGCGAAAACCTAGCCGCGGGTATCTTACGCCTCAGCGGCTGGACGCCCGCCGTGCCGCTCTATGATCCGATGTGTGGCAGTGGCACTTTTGTCATAGAGGCGGCCCAGATAGCGCTTGGTTTAGCGCCTGGAGGCGAGCGTCATTTTGCGTTTGAAAAACTTAAGTCCTATGATCTGAGCGCATGGCCCGCATTCAAGGCGGCAGCGCTTGAAGCGCGAGATGCAGCGCGTCGTATGCCTAGAGAGTTAAATATTTTTGGCAGTGATATTTCGGGGGATATGCTGGTCAAAGCACAGGCCAACTTAGAACGGGCAGGACTGCGTAATCTATGGTTAAAGCAAGTGGATGCGCGCGTAATGGCAGCGCCTACGGAAACGCCCGGCATCCTCATTGCCAATCCGCCCTATGGCGAGCGGGTTGACGTGCGTGGCTCAGCGTCGCGAGCGCGCAGCCAAGAGCGCGGGACGTACACGCAGCACGCCCAGCGGGGAGAATTTTTTCACCGTGAGCAGACCGATGAGGCCCACGAGGATTTCTTTCGCGCTTTGGGCGATGCCCTGAAGCAAAGATTTACCGGTTGGCAAGCCTTCGTCTTAACTTCCGACCGCAGTTTGCCTGGTCAAATGCGTTTGTGCGCAGCAAAGCGGACTCCGCTTTTCAATGGCCCGATCGAATGCCGGCTGTTCCGCTTCGATCTTGTCAAGGGTTCGCTGCGTGAGTCGCGCTCAAATAAGGAATAAATTGGAAGGGTTAATCTAGCGCTTTAACCATTTCCTCAATCACTTGCTTCGCATCGCCAAACACCATCATGGTTTTAGGCATATAAAAAAGCTCATTATCTAGCCCGGCGTAACCCGTTGCCATTGAGCGTTTATTGACAATCACGGTGCGCGCCCTATACACATCAAGGATAGGCATGCCTGAAATGGGCGATTGGGGATCGTTTCTAGCCGCTGGATTCACAATATCATTTGCCCCAAGTACAAGTGCGACGTCAGTTTGGCTAAATGCAAGATTAATCTCATCCATTTCAAACACTTGTTCGTAAGGTATTTCGGCTTCAGCCAACAGCACATTCATATGGCCGGGCATCCGGCCCGCGACGGGGTGAATTGCATAACGCACTTGGATGCCTTGGCTGGTGAGCTTGCTGGCTAATTCTTTAAGCGCATGCTGAGCACGTGCTACGGCGAGTCCGTAGCCTGGCACAATCACTACCGATTCAGCGTTGGCAAGTGCAAAAGCGGCGTTATCGGCACTCGCTGCTCGGACGGGTCGATCAATGCGCGCGGAATGAGTTGCCGAAGGCGCTTCCTGACCGAAGCCGCCCAGCAATACATTTAAAAATGACCGATTCATCGCGCGGCACATGAGGTAAGACAAAATGGTGCCAGATGCGCCCACGAGCGCGCCGGAGATAATCAGCATTTGATTATTCAGGGAGAAGCCAATGCCCGCCGCGGCCCAACCCGAATAAGCGTTAAGCATAGATACGATGACAGGCATATCTGCGCCGCCAATCGGAATAATCAGCAGTACACCTAGGGCAAAGGCGAGCACGGTCATTAAAATAAATGGCAACCAATTTTGCGAGAGCAAGAAAAGCACCCCAAAACCGAGCATCGTAAGCGCCAACATCAAATTTAATCGATGCTGGCCGGCATAAACGATCGGGTGTTTTTGCAACAGTCGGCAGCGGTACTTGCCAGCGAGTTTGCCAAAGGCAATCACTGAGCCAGAGCAGGTCATAGCGCCAATACAGGTGCCAATAAAAAGCTCAGCGCGATGACTGTAAGGCAAATACTCCGTAGTTGAAATTAGAAAAGCGGCTGGTTCAGCCACGACTGCATAGGCGATGCAAACGGCAGCAAGCCCAATTAATGAATGCATGGCAGCCACCAGTTCAGGCATTTTTGTCATTTCAATGCGGGCGGCTGCCAACATACCCAAGCCGCCCCCCGCCACAAGCGCGCCCAGTAACCAGGCCGATCCTGCTCCGAGAACGGGCGCTTGTTTGACGATGAGCGCACAGGTCGTAAGAAGTGCCAGCGCCATGCCGGCCATGCCGAACAGATTGCCGCGCTGTGCGCTTTTGGGGTGAGATAAGCCCTTTAGTGCTTGAATAAAGCACACTGATGCAAGCAAATACAGCAGCGTAACGAGGTTCATATTCATTGCGCATCCTGGTCGGTGAGCGAGCGGATTTTTTGGGGTGCATGGAGTTGGTTTTTTCCCTTTTTCTTTTTGAACATGGCTAACATGCGGTGCGTGACCCAAAAGCCGCCAAAAACATTAACTGCGGCCAGTAACACTGCGGCCGCGCCGAAGAGCCGGCTAGTAGGGTTACTTGTGAGTGCAGTGGCGAGCATTGCACCGACGATGACAATCGCTGAAATAGCATTCGTTACGGCCATTAACGGGGTATGCAGCGCTGGCGTGACATGCCAGACAACTTGATAGCCAACATAAATAGCCAGCACAAAAATAATCACATTAAGAGTTGTGTGATTGATCATATCCATTGTTGGTCTCCATGACAAAATTGAGTCTCCAGATTAAGCGCAAAGCGTATGAGCTGTTATTGGATGGCGCATCATCAGCGTGCGCCTTAGACTGAAAAACCGTGGCTTACGGTTTATGAGCGGGTTTTAATTGTTGGCCAGCATGGCACAGGAGTGTCGCGGCCACAATTTCGTCCTGCAAATTAATCGCCAATGCGCCGCTTGAATCAATAATGAGTTTTAGAAACGCCAGTATATTGCGCGCATAAAGCGTAGACGCGTCCGTCGCGGCGAGTGCGGGTAAATTGGTATAGCCGGCAATTTGTACGCCATGGCGAGTCACGACCTTATCCGCCTCGGCCAAAGCACAATTGCCTGCGTCCGGATTCGATGGGGTGCCCTGTCCAGCGGCCAGATCAACAATTACGGAACCGGGTTGCATGGTTTTGACCGTCTCTTCGCTGATTAATATAGGTGCAGGGTGACCTGGAATCAGTGCGGTCGCAATAATAATGTCGGCTTGCCGTATCCGTTCTTGTACTTGCGTTGCTTGGCGTTGCAACCAGCTGGCCGGCATGGGCCGCGCATAGCCGCCACTGCCTTCTCCGGCAGCACGCTCGTCGTCGGTTGCGTACGGCACGCTAATAAATTTTGCGCCAAGCGATTCTATTTGCTCTTGCACCGCCGGACGGGCATCGGATGCTTCTACCACCGCGCCGAGCCGTTTTGCGGTTGCAATGGCTTGTAGGCCTGCGACTCCCGCGCCAAGGACCAAGACCCGCGCCGCTTGCACGGTGCCGGCTGCGGTCATCAACATAGGTAAGAACCGGGGATACAATGAAGCCGCCAAAAGCACGGCGCGATAACCGGCGATATTAGCCTGTGACGATAAAACATCAAGGCTTTGGGCGCGGGTCGTGCGCGGGGCGGCTTCTAGTGCGAAAGCGGTCAGGCCGGCTTGGGCAAAACGCTCCGCCTGCTCAGTATTCAATGGATTAAGCATGCCCACTAAGACTGAGCCCGGTTTGCTCAAAGCCAGTTCAGCTGGATTGGGGGCGTGGACTTTAAGTACGAGATTAGCTGCGAATACAGTATGTGCCTCACCGATCTCAGCGCCAGCCATGAGAAACGCTTGATCACTGAACCAAGCGCGCGCACCGGCGCTCTTTTGTACTGTGACGCGGTGCCCTTGAGCCACGAGTTTGCTCACGGTCTCAGGCGTCGCCGCGATACGCGTCTCACCTGGATAGGTCTCCAGCGGGATACCAATATGCATTTTATTTTTCCTTGGTATGTGAATCAGATTATGGTGTTTTAAGTATTCTAACTGGATTGAACGGAATCCGATATTGGCTTATGGTGATGCTGAAACCATTCCGCAAAACTAGCGTCTTCAAGTGCATAAGATCGCGCGCGGATTTGAGCGCAAACATAGCGTTTAACCCAGCTTCAGTGGTGAGTGCGCATTGCGCTTCATCTACGATTAAAATAATCGGTTGTTGAGTAATATGGTGCAAAATGCGTAACGCGTCCGCCAAGGTGGTGTTTGGCGGCAAGCCGGATTGTTGAAAATCTAGCATAAGCGAGCCCATCACCGCGACTTTATCGAGTTTTGCCGCTTTTGCTAAACGGGCAATGATGCCGTCAAAGGAAGTGATCTTAGCTTTGATTGTTTCAGCAATGAGTGTAGCTGGACGGGTATTTTTGTCTGGCCATAGATCAACATAAATGGGGACCCATTCGCGCGCTTGAGCCTGCGGAATCAGATCTTCGTTAAGAAAAGTACTTTTGCCAACCCGTCGTGGCCCAGCCAAGAACAGGCCAGAACGTGAATTGGCAATCCCTACGCCCATGAGACTATCGCACGCTATGGGCTAATGCGGGTCGTTTATAGGTGAACTGGATGAGCATAAGAATACCCTTTTATGTAAGAATATTTTTAACGCCATAAATGATGGCTGGAGAAATAATTTGCCATAAAAGGCCTTGATTGAAGTAATAAGTTATGACTAAGCAACGTATCGTAGTAGGCATGTCAGGTGGGGTCGATTCATCGGTAGCGGCCTGGCTACTTAAACAACAGGGCTATGAAGTGATCGGTCTTTTCATGAAAAATTGGGAAGATGACGATGACGATGAATATTGCTCAACGCGCCAGGACTGGCTGGATGTTGTATCCGTCGCTGATCTGATTGGGATTGATCTTGAGGCGGTTAATTTTTCCGCGGAATACAAAGATCGTGTATTTGCTGAATTTTTGCGCGAATACGCCGCGGGGCGCACGCCCAATCCAGATATACTATGCAATGCTGAAATCAAATTCAAAGCTTTTCTGGATCATGCCTTTGCTTTAGGTGCGCAAAAAATCGCCACCGGCCATTATGCGCGCGTGCAGCAGGCAGCGAGTGGCAGTTTTCAGTTGCTCAAAGCCCATGACCTCTCGAAGGACCAAAGCTATTTTCTACACCGGCTGACGCAACACCAACTGGCGCGGACGGCTTTTCCTTTAGGCGAATTGCCCAAAACTAAAGTGCGCGAGCTTGCCGCCCAAATTGGCTTGCCTAATGCGCAGAAAAAAGACTCAACCGGGATTTGTTTCATTGGCGAACGGCCATTTAGAGAGTTCTTGAACCGCTATTTGCCGCATCAGCCAGGCCCAATGAAAACGCCCGACGGGCGCGTAGTGGGTGAGCATATTGGGCTAGCGTTTTACACGCTCGGGCAGAGAAAAGGGATTGGACTGGGCGGTAGCCGAGAAGGTAATGGTGAACCCTGGTTTGTGGCCACGAAAGATCTTGCGCAGAACACCCTTTATGTTGTGCAAGGGCACGATCATCCATGGTTAACGAGCTTAACGTTACAGGCGAGCGATGCGAGTTGGGTTGCGGGTGAGCCGCCGTCGGATAGGTTGATCTGCCACGCTAAAACGCGTTATCGGCAGACAGATATGCAATGTGTTGTAGAGGGGAGCGAGAAGGATCATTTTGCGTTGCGTTTTAATGCAGCGCAATGGGCTGTGACGCCTGGGCAATCCGCCGTATTGTATGACGGTGATATTTGCCTGGGCGGAGGGGTTATTGATCGGGTTAATGTTTAGACCGTGACGTTGCTGAAATGCATTTGCTTTGCATATTTTAAGCGTGTTGTAATTTTGCCTTTGCTGAGAGCTGACCTGTTCCCCGTAATTAGCTAGATACCTGAGTAGAATCCGATGGTTTATCCACGCCAATGCTAAAATCGCATCTCTATAAAAAAGCGATTCTCCCATGGCTGATACTATTTTTACCTCTTCTGACCCGATTCATACCCTAACCGCGCTTTCCCCGCTTGATGGCCGCTACGCAGCAAAGACGGAGGCGCTGCGCGCATGGCTCTCAGAAGCCGCCTTCATGCGTCATCGCGTTACGGTTGAAATTCATTGGCTGCTTGCGCTATCTGCCGCAGGCTTACCGGAGGTACCTCGTTTTTCTGCGCAATCTGAAGCTTTTCTGCTGCGGCTCATTGAGACCTTCAGCGTAGAAGATGCATTGCGCATCAAGCAAATTGAGCAGGTCACTAACCACGATGTCAAAGCGGTTGAATATTGGCTGAAGGAGTCCGTTAAAGGGCAAGCTGAGCTAGAGCGTGCAAGTGAATTTATTCATTTTGCTTGCACCTCAGAAGATATTAATAACACGGCTCACGGAATGATGCTTAAGGGCACTCGTGAAACCGTATTGTTGCCGGTGTTAAAGACGTTGCACGCGCGGCTAGTCGAATTGGCGCATGCTCAGGCTAGACAGCCCATGTTGTCGCGTACGCATGGCCAGCCGGCTAGTCCGACTACACTTGGCAAAGAAATTGCCAACGTTGCGGCTCGCCTATCAAGCGCGATTGAGTGCATAGCTGCTGTGCAGGTATTGGGTAAGATGAATGGTGCAGTGGGTAATTACAACGCCCACTTAAGCGCCTACCCAGAGCTTGATTGGCCTGAGTTTTCGCGCGCAGTAATTGAAAAACGGCTGGGATTAACTTTCAATCCGTACACGATTCAGATTGAACCACACGATTACATGGCTGAATTGTTTGATGCGATTGCCCGCGCCAATACTATCTTGCTTGATTTGAATCGTGATCTGTGGGGTTATATTTCGCTGGGTTATTTCAAGCAGAAAACTAAAGCCGGCGAAGTGGGTTCTTCCACCATGCCGCATAAAGTGAATCCGATTGATTTTGAAAATTCAGAAGGCAATCTGGGGTTAGCCAATGCGCTCCTGCGCCACTTGTCCGATAAATTGCCCGTTTCGCGTTGGCAGCGCGATCTGACGGACTCGACGGTGCTACGCAATATAGGCGTTGCTCTGGGTCATGCCTTGCTGGCCTATGAGGCCTGCCTGCGTGGGCTTGCCAAACTCGAGGTGAATCCACAGCGACTTAACGCTGATCTGGATGCATGTTGGGAGGTGCTGGGCGAAGCCGTGCAAACGGTGATGCGCCGTTATGGTGTGCCTAACCCGTATGAGCAGCTCAAAGACTTAACTCGTGGCAAGAGCATGACCCGTGAAGTATTGCATACGTTTATTCATACCTTGCCGATTCCGGAAGAGGCGAAAACGTATTTGTTAGCGCTAACGCCAGCCTCATATATTGGTAAGGCGATTGAATTAG